>NZ_CAXAPA010000005.1:0-344623 GCF_963970835.1 Pseudomonas sp. EA_15y_Pfl1_P101
GCACGTTGCGCGTGTAGTCGCGTTTACCCAGCGTCACGTGGTCGGGGTGCTGGCTGTCGTGCAGGGCATGGGCGATGTACGGACGGTCCGGGTCGCCCTGTTCAAAGGCAATGGCGACTTCGGTGCCAGGAATCAGCGGCAGGTGCAGACCGTGGGTATCGCCGGCGTAGGGTCGGGCCAGGCGTAGCCACAAGCTTTCTTCACCGGGTTTCCAACTGTCGCGGTCAAACAGGAAGCTGACTTTGTAGCGCCCTTCGATATCGATGTGGCCGTAGGGGTCGTGCTCCTGCGGGCTGGTGACACGGGCCGGGACGGTGCCGGCAATTTGCGGTTTATCTTTCAGCTCCGGGCGAAAACACACCGTTTCCGAGTAGGGAATGGCCTCAAAGCTGACCTCAAAACTACGGTCGCGAGCAGCGCGGATGGTCAAATGAGTGATCACCGCACCCGGTGCAAAAGCCTGCGGGGCGCCACCGGATATTTTAAGCACCTGACCAGGCGCCAAGGTGGCGCTGCTGCTGATGCCGCTAAGTTGCGTCTGGCCATTGAGGTAACGTTCATGACGCAGGCGTGCATAGAAAAAACCGCTTTCGCTTTGCAGGTCTTCGTCATGGGCATAGGGATCACCCAGTACGGTGTACGGTTCGGCGTAGTGGTAGGCCTCACCGTAGGTGGTGCTGGCACCACGGGTTTGATCAACATCGCCATTCAGGTGGGCCGTGGCAACACGGTGATGGTAGGCGCGGATGTTGACGTGTTTTTCTACGACTTGATGGCTGGATTGCAAGGCCCACACGCCATCCTGCCCGCTGCTGCTTAGGCCCGACTGAGGGCGGTACGCCAGCGCGACGTCGAACTGATAGTGACGTTGGTCATCGTGAAACTCCACCACGTCGATGTTCAGGCGCTCGTCACGGGTGAAGCGGTACCAGATGCCGACGTCGGCCAGCAGACGGTTGATGAAGGCCAGATCGCTTTCGCCGTACTGCATGACTTGTTCGCGCTTGGGGTATTCACGCACTAGGTTGAAGAGAAAGTCCTGGCCTTCAAAATCGTGGCGGGTACGCAGAATACTTTCGACGATCTGCGGCACCGACTGGTGTTGGTAGATCCGAAATTGCCGGCCTTGGCCAAGCAGCGCCAGGTGTGGTTCGAGGGTGATTTCGTAGCGGGCTTCATCAATGGAGCCGGACAGGCGTTTAAATCCGGTGACCACACCGTGCAGCGTGCGCAGTGGCTTGACCTTGGGCGCACTCAGGCCCAAAAACGGCAGGTTGTGCGGTGCACCGTGCAGGCTGAAACAGGCGTTCTGGCCGAGGATTTTTTCGGCGCCGATATCGCTGTCGAAGCAGGTGAATTCAACACGGTAGTTGAACGGTTGGCTCAGGGCCTCTGAACCCTCGAAAGCGAGAACGTCGAGCCGTGCGTCAACGTCGCGAACGGTGAGTGTGTGACGGCTGTGATCGAAGAAAGTGCGCAGTTCGTTGAGCATGTTCAGACCTCCATGGCGACGGGTAATGTCGCGTCTTGGGTGTCTGTGAAATTCAGCACAATGCCTTCTTCATCGCTGTAGCCCAGGGTCACGCCGAGGATTTTCTGCTGGGCGGCCTGGCGTTGCAGCAATTGCTGACTGAGCACCGGCAGGATCTGCTGATTGAGCAGACTGTCGATGTTGCGCGCTCCCGTGTCAGGCAGCAGGCAGGCGGTCACCAGGGCCTCGTTGAGGGCTGCGTCGATCTGGCAATCCAACCCGTAGTGGCGCTGCAGACGTTTGGCGACCTGAGCAAGCTTGATCGCGACGATGTTTTTGAGGGCGTCGGCTTGCAGCGGGCGGTAGATCAAAGTCTGGAAGCGCGCCAACAGGGCCGGCTGGAAGTGCTCGCGCAGGATCGGGCGCAGCAGCTCGTGCAGAATGCTGTCCGGCGCGCCGGGGAACTCTTGCAGGCAGGCTTGCAGTTCATCGCTACCCAGGTTGGAGGTCATCAGAATGACCGTATTACGAAAGTCGATTTCCCGTCCTTCGCCATCACGCATGCAGCCACGGTCGAAGACTTGATAAAAAAGATTGAGGACGTCGCGGTGCGCTTTTTCTACCTCATCGAGTAGCACCACGCTGTAAGGACGTTGACGCACCGCTTCAGTGAGCACACCGCCCTGGCCATAACCGACGTAACCGGGCGGCGAGCCTTTGAGCTGGCTGACCGTGTGGGCTTCCTGGTATTCCGAGAGGTTGATGGTGATCAGTGATTTTTCGCCACCGAACAGCTTGTCGGCCAGGGCCAGGGCGGTTTCGGTCTTGCCGACGCCACTGGTGCCCACCAGCAGGAACACACCCAGCGGTGCCTTCTCGTCCGTGAGTCCGGTCTTGGCCGCACGCAGGCGTTGGGCCAAGGCGCCGAGGGCGTGGTCCTGGCCGATCACTTGTTCACCCAGTTGTTGCTCCAGCTCCAGCAGGTTGGCTTGTTCGTCCTTTAGCAAGCTGCCCAGCGGCACGCCGGTCCAGTCGGCAATCACTTCGGCCACGCTGCGGGCGTCAACGTCCAGGGAGAGCAATGGCTGGTTGCCCTGGGCGTCGCTCAGTTGTTGTTGCAGGTGCAGGCAAGCGTCCATCCGTGGCGGTTCGGCCTGACGGGCATCAAGCAGTTGTTGGGTGAGGTCGAGTTCGCGGCGGTATTGCTCCTCAAGCTCTAGTTGCTGGCGGTGCAGGTCGGCGTGTTGCGCAGCGATGATCGCCAAACGCTCGCCTGCGGAGCTGCCACTCAGTTGTTGATCTTCTTCTAGGGCTTGACGCTCCAGCTCCAGGGCGGTCTGCCGGGCCTTGATGCGGACCAGCGCCTGGGGCTCGCAATCGAGGCTCATGCGTACCCTTGCGCTGGCGGTATCCAGCAGGTCGACGGCCTTGTCCGGCAGTTGGCGGCCGGTCAGGTAGCGCCGCGACAGGTTGACCGCCGCCTGTACCGCAGCGTCCAGAATATGCACGCCATGGTGGCTGGCATAACGCGCCTTGAGGCCGCGCAGCATCAGGCTGGCGTTGGCGTCATCCGGTTCGTCGACCTTGACCATCTGGAAACGTCGTTCCAGGGCGGCGTCACGTTCAAAATACTGTTTGTATTCGCTCCAGGTCGTGGCTGCGATGGTGCGCAACTCGCCGCGCGCCAGGGCAGGCTTGAGTAGGTTGGCGGCGTCAGCACCGCCGGCCTGGTTGCCGGCGCCGATCAGGGTGTGCGCTTCGTCGATAAACAGCAGTACCGGGTGAGGCGATTGCTGCACGGCGTCGATGACGTTTTTCAGGCGTTGTTCGAACTCGCCTTTCACCCCGGCGCCGGCCTGCAGCAGGCCCAGATCCAGCGTGCGAACACTGACAGGCTTGAGGCTGTCAGGGACATTGCCTTCAACGATGCGCAATGCAAGGCCTTCAACCAGCGCGGTTTTACCCACCCCGGGTTCACCCACCAAGATCGGGTTGTTCTTGCGCCGGCGACTGAGAATGTCGATGACCTGCCTAATCTCATCGTCACGGCCGAACACCGGATCGATCTGTCCCGCCCAGGCCTTAGCGGTAACGTCGTGGGTGAATTTGTCCAAGATGACTTTCAGGGCTTCTGACTTGTCCGCACTGGATGAAGCCTGTGTTACAGAGGTCTCGGTTCGGTTCAGCACGGCCTCTTGTTGCACCTGTGGCCGCTCTTCGGAATGCTGGTCGAGCATTTCGAATAACCGCTGTAACTGGGTGTCGCTGATACTGAGCAGCGGCCAGGCGGCATCACAGGTGAGCAGGCTGGGCGTCTCCAGCAGTGCGCCGAGCAGGTGGGCCGAGCGCAACGTGTCGTTGTTGCCATCCAGGGATGCCTGCAACCAGGCGTTCTTGATCAGTTGTTGCAGCTTGCCACACAGCTGCGGCTTGGCCTGCACACTGCGCGGCAGACTGTCGAGGTGATCGAGCAGGCCGCGCCAGAGTGCATCCATATCCCATTCGTAGCGACGGGCGATGAGGGTCAGGTCGCCTTCGCCCTGCTCCAGCAACTTGAGCAACCAGTGCTCGATACTGATCAGCCCATGGGCGCGGCTCTGGCACAAGGATGCCGCCGCGCTCAGTGCCTGAGCGCAATAGGGGTTGAGGCGGCGAAGCAAACGGGCAGAACTCTGAGCCATGGGATACATCCCTGTTGTGGATTTTCGGTGTGCCGTCTACAGCACAGACAGTTCGATGTGTTTGGCTCAGCGCCCGCGAGCGGACGCTCAACCCTGCACACCGCGAACCAGCAGACGGAAACCCGCCTGCTGGCCTTCTCGCATCAGGCGCTCTGGCGTTCGTTCCAGGAATCGGAGTGAATGATGTTGCCGTCTTTGTAGGTCCAGGTGACCTTCTCGTAACGCAGCTCGATCTGCTCCAGGTGGTTGTGCTTTTCCTTGCTCGGGTCTTTGACGTCGTGCATTTTCGGCGCGACTTTTACGACCTTGACGTTTTCCAGCTTGGTGATGAAGTACTCGACTTCCTGGCCGGCGTCATCGATGCGGTACCACTTGAACTCGGCGCTCTTGAGGGTCTGGCCAGTGGTCACCGCCTTGTACAGGTAAGGACTGGACGCATCGATTTCCTTGGAGAACAGGAACGGGGTGTGCACCCGGGTGCCAGTCAGCTTGCCGGTGTTGTTGTCGGTGGGGATGTACAGGCTGTGGTCCTGGGCGATGACCTCGATACTGCCTTCGCGCTTTTGTACGTCCACGGACCCTTTGATTTCAGCACCGCCGTCATCTTGCAGCCAGAGGTAAACGGGAATAGCCATGTAAAGCTCCTTTTCTCAAAATTTGAATGCCGCTGGATGCGGCCGGGGGTGTCTGTCCAGCACCGCTGTGGGCAACGCACAGGCCCCCACCTCCGGCACCAGACGGATATCGACGCGACGGTTGGCAGCACGCCCAACCTCGGTGTCATTGCTGGCCACTGGCTGGTTGGCACCAAAGCCCTGGACCGCAAAACAACTGTCGGGGATGTCGCCCATGCGCTGCATCCAGTCACGCACCGAGGCGGCGCGGGCGCGGGACAGTTCAAGGTTTTGCTCGGGGCTGCCGGTGACATCGGTATGCCCGGCAATAACAATCAGCCAGCCTGGCTGGGCCTTGATGTTGACCAGGGCGTTGATCAGCACCTTGGTCGAGCCAGCCTTAAGTTCAGCGCTGCCCGTGCCGAACAGTGACAGGCTGTCCAGGCGCACCGGGTTGGGAACCTTCGCAAGCGGGGGGGCTTTGGGCGGTTGTCGATGACTGGCGATGGTCGCCAACAGCGGCTGGCGCAAAATTTCGCCGCGATACAGTCCCAGGCCCAGTGCCAGCGGTTCGCCCTGTCGGTAGTAGTCGTCCAGGCGACTGGCATCTTGGCGCAACACTGCAACAGCGTTTTCACGCAAGACGAATTGGGGTTGGTCACGACGCTCGGCTGGGGGAATGGAGGCATAGCGTCGCAAGTCGTCACTGACCTGCCGCAGCAGCAGGTTGTTCTGCCATGCCGAGCTGGCCAGGGCCACGACGCCAGCTACCGCAAACAACCAGCACGCCACTACACTTGCCCACAGGGCTGGGGAGCGTCGGGCGTGGAGCGGCAGCAGATTCAGCAAGGGATCAGGAAACGGTAAAGCCGGACTTACCTCCACCAGCGGTTGCCCGGCATCACTCAACCCCACCTTGTCACGTAACCATTGTTGCCATAGATTGCCGGCGACCTGTAGGGGTAGAACCGGTACCAGAGTGATGGCGCAGGCCAGTGGGTGATGAGTGTCACGGGGCTCGAAGTGCGGAAGTAGTGTTTCCTTCAGCCACGTCGCCACGCTGCTGACCTGAACGCTCCTGCACAAACGTGCGGCGTAGGTTGCACTGTCGGCGGCCTGCCGCTGCCAGTCGGTCAGGCTGATACAGGCACCAGCCTCGCGCACCAGAGGGCTGGGTTGACCGGCCTCCCAACTGAACCAGGTCCTTTCGCCTTTTGCGGCTTGCACATAACTCACCAGCATTAGCGGCAGTGCCAGGCCGCGCTTGCGCACCAGGGCGAGCTGATGGCAAAAGACGCGCACCTGACCCGCAAGCTCTGCTGCGTCGGTGTGCTCGCCGGGGTTGGCAACAAACATGACGCTAAGTTGCCCACCCCAGTCCGGGCGAAAGGCCTGGATGCCCGTGATGATCGGTAATAGTTGCTCAAGGCTGGGGATACGCACATAACACCCCTGCGAGGTGGTGCGCAGGGCCAATTGGTCAGCTGGCACCGCACCGAATAGACCACTCAGGCCATCGCCACAGACCAATATCACCGGCTGACGGTAGGCAGTCGGTGGCAGGAAGGTATCGCCGACCAACACCAACTGCTGGCCCTGCCGTGCAAAACGGCGTCCCACCCGGACCCAGGCCCAGGCGACCACGATCACAACGACCAATGCCGCCACGGCACTTATCCAGCCGGCGAACGGTATGACCATCAGCAGCATCAAGGCAAGCGTGCCGCCCCACAGCCAAAGGTTTTGTGTCAGCTTGAGCGTCATACCACCACTCACGCCTGGCCAGGTACAAGCGTGGCGATCAGACTGCCCAGCCAGTGATCCAACCCCCACCAAGCACCGATCAGTAACAGGCCCGCCGCCAGGATATGAACCAGTGGAGATCGCAACCCACGCAGAGGATTCATTCGATGGCCGATGCCCTGGGTCATGACCGCCTGGTTGAGCGCCAGGGGGGCGACCCGTGCATTCAACGCGTCCAGCAGTTGCTCACGCTCGGGATCGCCCACGTTACGGTACCGGCCCTGAAAGCCGAGCATCAGGACCCGCTGAAAGGCTGTCAGTACCAGTACGTCAGGCGAGGGCTGGCGAAGTGATTCGCGCATGTCTTCATACAAAAACTCACCGGCCTGGTGGCGATTGAAGAACTTGGCCTGCAAGGGCTCACTGGCCCATTGGGCATGGGCATCACCCTTGGCACAGCTGAGCGCGGTCTCGTCCAGCAAGGCACACAGGGCGTGACTGATCAGCTCAATGCTGCGTGTGTTTATGTTCGCATCCTTGAGCCCCTGCTGGACCTGCTCGACCTGCTTCTCGCAGCGTTTCCACAGTTCCGGACCATCTTGTATCGAGGCGCCCTGGCGCAGTTCGACGACCAGTAGGTAGCTGTCTTGCAACAGCGCATCAAGCTCCTGCGCGGTGACGGCATGTTTTTTCGAGGGAGTCAGATTCATGCGCGCAGTACCGCAAACAGTTCGAGTTTGATGTCAACCAGCGTGCTCGGCACATAGAACGCGCAGGTCCCTTCAGCCAGCATCGCTTGCCCTTTGGCATGGCCCAGATCAAGGGCGAAGTACTGGTTTTCCAGGCGCAATGGAATGGCTGCTGGCACATGGCTGAGCGGCTGCAACGGCACACCGTCGAGGGCTGCGTTGACCAGGTAATCGACATCGTCCGGCGTCCCCACCTTGCACAGGCGCGGGAACTGGCTCTGCAACTGTGCCGCCGGCATTCGGCAGCGCACCGACAGGTAGAAGTCAGCACCGTCCCTCTCACGCAGGCGTGCATCGTTGAGTGTGACTTGCCAGCGATTAGCCCCCACTTCCTCCAACTCCAGGGCAATAACCCGCGACGGCAGACTGGCTTCCAGCAAGGTGGAGATGGTGCGCATCAGGGGCGGGAATACACTTTCCAGCTGTTCGTGTCGGTAAGCAGGAATACAGTCCAGGTCCTGCTCCAGCGAAAAAGTCAGCAGGCTGCCGGCCAGCTTGATCAGCTCCAGGTACACCTGTTCGGGGTGCCGTGCCGGATGTACCTTGAGGTCGGCCAGTACCGGTTGGTAGGTGTTCAATGCATTGAGCAACCAGAACAACGACACATCGGCCACGGCAAAATCCGCCATGCGCTGATTGCTCTCGCGGCGCATGCCCATCAGCCGTTGCCGCTTGGCGGACAATTGGGTCAGCAGGTTATCGAGCTGGGTCAGCAGCCCTGGATGGGCCGCGAAGCTGAGTAACGGCGGCACATAATCAGGATCAAGGTTCCACTCGCCCTGTCCGTCACGCACCAGACGTACGATCGGACAGGTCAGGTAATCGGCATTTTCGTCGTCAGCCAAGCGCAGGGTCAGGGCGTGCTCCAGCACGCCAATCGACTGCACCTCGTCGGCGTAGATATCCTGCACTTGCCGCCAATCCTGGCGATAACGCGTTGGCCGCTCGGCCCTCGCTCCGTCGAACACACAGTTATTGCCATTGGCTTGTTCCAGTGGCAACGCCAAGAGCAACGTAGCCTCTTGGGCGTCATCGGGCAGCAGGCGAGCCAACTCCAGGGCGGCTGGCAACCGATCCACATGGTCGGTATCGACCAACGTGCCATCAGGCATACGCACCCGCACATGAGTGGCCTTGAGCTTACCCAGGCGTAAGGCTTGCAGGTCGAACGCCACCCCCTGAACACCCCAGGGGTGTACCAGAGACAGATGGGCCACACTCTCGTTAGCCCAGGCCTCCCAGCGTGCCTGCTGCTGGAATTGTTGCGGGGACAGTAAGGCCCCCGCAGCCCACAGGGGGCGGTCGATCTTCATGACATCATTTCCCTACGAAGTGGCTTAGGCTTTTGCCTTGGGCATCTGCGAAACCAGCGACAAGTTCACGTCCATGCCTTCGACCTGAAAGTGCGGCACCGCGTACAGCTTGACGCGGAAGAAGCCAGGGTTGTCCTCGATGTCTTCTACCGTCACCTTGGCATCGCGCAGCGGGTGGGAGGCTTGCAAGTCGTCGCCAGGGTCGGTCATTTCGGTGACCAGGCCACCGATCCACTTGTTCAGCTCCAGTTCCAGCAAACGGCGGTCCTTGGTCGTCCCGATGTTTTCGCGCTGGATCAGCTTCAGGTAATGGGCGATGCGCGACAGCAGGAAGATGTACGGCAGACGCGCATTGATTCGGCTGTTGGCCGTGGCGTCAGCAGTGTCATACAGCGCCGGCTTTTGCGCCGAGTTGGCCGAGAAGAAACACGCGTAGTCGCGGTTCTTGTAGTACGACAGTGGGATGAACCCGAGGTTGGCGAATTCGAATTCGCGGGTTTCCGGAATCATTACCTCGGAAGGAATCTTCACCTGGTTGCCAGTGCCCAGGTCGTACAGGTGAATCGGCAGATCGGTGACTGCGCCACCCGATTGCGGTCCGCGAATCTGTACGCACCAACCGTTGGTGATAAAGCTCTTGACCATGTTGGCGGCGAAAGCGAACGAAGCGTTGGTCCACAGGTATTTCTCGTGATCCGGGCCCTTGACGCTTTCGCTATAGTTAAAGCTGCGCACCGGGACAGTGTCCGGGCCATACGGCAGACGACCCAGCACGCGGGGCATGAGCAAACCGATGTAACGGGAGTCGTCGCTGTCGCGGAACGCCTTCCACTTAATGTATTCGGCCCGGTCAAAGTAGTTGCCGATATCTTTGATCGCCGCCACTTCTTCCATCGACTGCTTGCCAAAGAACGCAGGACCTACGGAACCAATGAACGGCATGTGCGCCGCTGCTGCCACTTTGGAGATATTACGCAAAAGAGCAATATCCTGCGGGCCGCGATTGAACTCGTAGTTGGAAATCGCCGCTGCAATCGGCTCGCCACCCGGGGTGTCGTATTCCTGGGTGTAGGTGTGCAGATACAGACCGCTTTGGGCAATTTCAGGCGCATCTTCGAAGTCTTGGACCAGATGATCCTTGCTGATATCCAACAGTTCGATACGCACGTTCTGGCGGAAATCGGTCTGGTCAATCAACGATTTCACGCCGCGCCAAGTCGACTCGACACGCTGAAAGTCGGGATGATGCATGACCGCGTCGAGTTGACGGCTGATCTGTGCGTCCAACGACGCAATGTGTTCATCCAGCAGGGCTTTGTCTAGGCGCTCGACTTTATGTGACGACTGTTTGAGCAGGTCCAGGAAGACACTGACGGCCGCAGTGACCCGTTCATCCGCAGACGCTTCGGACAGGGCCTCGGAGTTTTGAAACGCTTCGATGCCACTCAACTGCGCAACCGGGCTGAGGTTGATCTTGGCGAACAAAGCGCCATAGATACCTTGGCCGCTGTCTGCGTCGTGGGTTTTAGTCAACTGCGAGGGTGCGGATGATTGTTCTGCGGACATGGTAAAAACTTCCTTATTAACGAACCGAGGGCAATTAACGATCTTCTTGTGGTGCCAGAGCGGCCAGTTCGACTCGTAGCTCGTCACTCAGCGCGTCATCTCTGAGGATGCGTTCCAGCTCGTGGCGGAAGGTCGCGTTGTCCAACAGGTTGGATTTGAGGTCGCGTAGCAGATTGCGCATCGCCAGCAGGGCTCGCAGTTGCGGAATTTGCCGCGCTACCTGCTCTGGCTCGAAATCTTTCATGCTCTGGAAATTCAACGCGACAGCGGTGTCGGCGTCATCATCGACCAGGGTATTTTCCACCGCCAATTTCAAGCTTGGAGAAAACTCAGCTAAGACACTGTCGAAGTTGTTTTTATTAATGCCTACCTTGCTTCTTTCTGATAACGAGCGCTGTTCTTTACCGTTACTGTAATCGCCCATCACCATCAGCTTCAGTGGTAATTCAATTTTTTTCTGTGCCCCGCCGGTGTGCAAATCGAGCTTGATATTGACCCGTGCCTTGGGCACTTCATTTTGAAAGCTGTTTGAAGCCATACATCCTCCAGACATAACTCTACGAGACGGAAGAACGCCATCACGAAAACCAGGCAGCTCAGAGCAAAATTACTATTTGGTGTATTGCGTGGTAGGAAATTACCGAGGAGGATTCTAGTCAGCTCACAAGATTAAAAACAACCAATAAATAATCAAGCGTTATGAAATACTCATGAGTCTTTATGAATTCAATTTTGTATGTAGGAAATTACCGAAATACTATGAGATCTGTCTGATGTTGATTTGCATGGCAGTGCCATACCACCCTCACAGCCCTTTGCAGTCCACGCGGAACGGGCCCCGCAGGGTGCCGAACGCAAAGTCTCAACAAGTAATAGTTCACCTGACGAAAGCTCGTATCGTTAGTTTGATTATCAGGAAATGAGGGGGTTTGCGCACCCTCAGTTAACGAGCAGCTTTTCGCGGAAGAACAGGTAGAAAGCTACTTGAGTTGATCGTGGTTTATACGATTGCGGCAGCGGTAGCGAAATATTATGTTGCACATTGTCGTGAGCAACCTGTAACTACTGAGTTTAAACATCGTTGAAATAATTTGCATTATGAGCATGTGAATATGGTCGTTTTCGATTGCAGGCTGTTACAGCTTTGGAATCTGCTGTCGATTGATGGTGGGTAGAGGGTGGGATGGAAACTGCTCATCCAATCCCGGCTGTAAGCGTTGTAGGCCCACCGTACAAATTGTTCGAGTAGCCGATCATTCTCCCTCTGTAGACGCTCGTTCTCACCTTTCAAACGCGCAATGCAGTCGTGTGCCACTTGCAGTTCGGGACTGCTGAACTTGTTCGCCCGGACCGAAGTTGAGAGTGCCTGTTTGCGCAACATGAACGCGCGCTGAATTCGCTCATGTTTATGCAAGGTAAACAATGATAAACCCTAGGCTACAATTCTGTTTACGCAAAAAAACGCGCTTTTTTTTATTATATTTTCATCACGACTATTTACGTTTTAATAGAAGTCAGCCCTTCTGACAAACCCCGCTGACAACCTGCGCCACGATGTACACCGGTAATTCCCTGGCCCGAAACCTTCCGCCAACACGCGGCCAACACCAACCAAACCGTACCTAACCCCGCTGTGACTGAACGCTTGAACACGTGCAACACGTCCTTGATAGATCGCTCTACCGAATCAGTAAATCAGTGATGCTCCCTGCAGATTTACTTCCGCGCCCGTGTGGGCAGTGCACTGCGTACAGCACGATTGCGGCTCCCACAGGGGATCGCGGTGTTGTTTCAGTCGATACCGACGAAGCCACCCGTCTGGTGCTGCCACAACCGCGCATACAACCCCCCATGCGCCAGCAACTCGGCATGGCTGCCACTCTCGGCAATCAGGCCCTTCTCCAGCACCACCAGGCGGTCCATCCGTGCAATGGTCGACAAGCGGTGCGCAATCGCAATCACCGTCTTGCCTTTCATCAAGGTCTCCAGGCTTTCCTGGATCGCCGCTTCCACTTCCGAGTCCAGGGCTGACGTGGCTTCGTCCATGATCAAAATCGGCGCGTCCTTGAGCAGTACGCGGGCGATGGCGATACGTTGGCGTTGCCCACCGGAGAGTTTCACGCCGCGCTCACCCACGTGAGCATCCAGCCCTGTACGGCCTTCAGCGTCCGAGAGCAGCGGGATGAACTCGTCGGCGCGGGCCTTGTGCACGGAGGCCCAGAGTTCTTCGTCGGTGGCGTCGGGCTTGCCGTACAGCAGATTGTCGCGGATCGAGCGGTGCAGCAACGAGGTGTCCTGGGTGATCATGCCGATCTGTGCGCGCAGGCTTTCCTGGGCGACCTCGGCGATATTCTGGCCGTCGATCAGGATGCGCCCGCCTTGCAGGTCGTAGAGTCGCAGCAACAGGTTGACCAGCGTCGACTTGCCCGCACCGGACGGGCCGATCAGGCCGATCTTTTCACCGGCCTTGATCTCAAGGTTAAGGCCGCCAATGATCCCGCTCTTCTTGCCGTAGTGGAAATCTACCTGCTCGAAGCGCACTTCGCCCCGGGGCACACTGAGGCGCGGGGCGTTGTCGCGGTCGATCACGGCCAGTGGCTGTGCGATGGTTTTCAGGCCGTCCTGCACCATGCCGATGTTTTCGAAAATGCCGTTGACCACCCACATGATCCAGCCGGACATGTTGACGATGCGAATGACCAGGCCGGTGGCCAGCGCGATGGCGCCCACGGAAATCAGCGACTGCGTCCACAGCCACAGCGCCAGGCCGCTGGTGGTGACAATCAGCAGGCCGTTCATGGTGGTGATCACCACGTCCATGCTGGTCACCACGCGGCTGGCCAGCTGGGTTTTTTCAGTCTGCTCGATGATCGCTTCCTTGGCGTATTCCTGCTCGGATTGAGTATGGGCAAACAGCTTCAAGGTGGTGATGTTGGTGTAGCCATCGACGATGCGGCCCATCAGTTTGGAGCGCGCCTCGGACGAAATCACCGAGCGCTCCTTCACGCGGGGCACGAAATAGCGCAATGCCAGGCTGTAGCAGATGATCCAGCTCACCAGTGGGATCATCAGGCGCCAGTCGGCCTCGGCAAACAGCACCAGGGAACTGATGGCGTAGATCGCCACGTGCCAGATCGCGTCCACCGCAGCCACGGCAGAGTCACGCAGCGAGTTGCCGGTTTGCATGATGCGCTGGGCGATACGCCCGGCGAAGTCATTCTGGAAGAAGTTCAGGCTCTGCTTGAGTACGTAGTTATGGTTCTGCCAGCGGATCAGGCTGGTCATGCCGGGGCTAATGGTCTGGTGCACCAGCAGGTCGTGCAGGGCGCCGAAGATCGGACGCAGCAACAGGGCAACTACGGCCATCCAGATCAGCTCGGTGCTGTGGACCTGGAAGAAGTTGGCGGGCGGCGTGCCTTGGGCCAGGTCGATGATACGGCTCAGGTAGCTGAACAGCGCGACTTCGATCAATGCGCCGATCAAGCCCACCACCAACAGCGCGGCAAAACACGGCCACACCTGGCGCAGGTAGTAGAGGTAGAACGGCAGGACTTTATCGGGCGGGGCGGCGCTTGGCGCGTCGCGGAAAATATCGATCAGTTGTTCAAAACGACGATAGAGCATTAGGGTTGACGCCCGCCTGGCGGGCTCTCCTGTTCAAATGCGCGCGTAGCCTTGTGGGCTGCGCACGGAGCTTCCTGCAGACCTCAGTCGATGCGCTTGGCCGACTTGATGTAGACAGGATCGATAGGCACGTTCTGCATGCCTTGCTTGGTGGTGGTCTGCGAATTGACGATCACGTCGACCACGTCCATGCCCTTGACCACTTTGGCGAATACGGCATAACCGCGATCACGGCCTGGGTCGAGGAAAGCGTTGTCGGCCACATTGATGAAGAACTGGCTGGTGGCCGAATCCGGATCACTGGTGCGCGCCATGGACAAGGTGCCACGTACGTTATGCAGGCCATTGCTGGCTTCGTTCTTGATCGGCGCTTCGGTTGGCTTTTGCGACATCGATTGGGTGAACCCACCGCCCTGGACCATGAAGCCCGGGATCACACGGTGGAAAATCGTGTTGTTGTAGAAGCCCTTGTCGACATAGGCCAGGAAATTCTTGGTGCTGATCGGGGCCTTGACCGGGTCCAGTTCGATTTCAATGTCGCCGTTGGTGGTGGTGATCAGTACGTGAGGCGCCTTGGCGGGTTCGGCCGCCATCAGGTTGGCAGCGAACAAAACAGAACCGGCAAGAAAGGCGATTTTTTTCAGCATGGGTCAATGATCCTGGGTAGTGGTTTCGACTGTCTTTAGAAAATCGAGCAGCGTGGCGTTAAAGACTTCAGGTTGATCTAAGGGCGTGGCATGGCGGGAATCTCTGATCACCACCAGTCGCGCATCGGGCAGCAGTTTTACATAGTTTTCTTTTTGCGCCACGGGGGTGTAGTCGTGGTCGGCGCTGATGACCAGGGTTGGACAGGCAATCCTCGAAAGGCGTTCCTGCACACCCCAGCCTACAATCGCATCGAAGCTGGCGAGATAAGCACGTTTGTCGTTTTTTGCCCAGCGTTCGGCCATCTTGCGGCGCAGGTCGGCCTGGTGCGGGTTGGGAAACAAGCGGTCGCCCAGCGCCTTGCCGATAGTGGCGAGGCTGAACACGCGCGCCAGGCTCCAGCGCTTGGCCCACTGCCAGTAATCATCGGCGCTGCGTACCTTCACCTCCGGCGCGCTGTTGACGATGCACAGGCTCTTGACCCGCGCCGGTTCATCCACCGCCAGTTGGAAGGCAATCATGCCGCCCATGGATAAACCCACCACATGGGCGGGCGGCAGGTCCAGGTGTTCGATCAGCGCGAGCAGATCAAAGGTGAAGCCCTGGATGCTGTAGCGTTCGTGCGGTTTATCCGAGCGCCCGTGACCGCGCACATCCACCACGAGCAGGCGGTAATGTTTGGCCAGCACCGGAATCTGCAGCTCCCAATCCTGGCAACTTGAGCCCAGGCCGTGGATCAGGATCAGCGGGGTGCCGTGGCCGTATTCTTCGTAGTGCAGGCTGCATCCTTCGTGGTCGAACCAGGCCATGCATGAACTCCGTTTCAGGCTTGCCGGGGGGCGGCGAAAGGCGCGTCCAGGGGTGCCGTGTCAAAGGCGCGCAGCAGTTCCACGAGGATCTGCGTCGCCGGCCCCAAGGGTTTGTCTTTGTTGGAATACAGGTAGAACGTGGGGTGGCGGCTGCCACCTTGTTCCAAGGGTAGCTGCTTGAGCACGCCTTCGGTGAGTTCACGTTCGATCATATGCCGAGGCAACCAGGCAAAGCCCAGGCCGCTGCCCACAAAGGCGGCGGCGGTGGCCAGGCTGCCGACGGTCCAGCGCTGTTCGGCGCCGAGCCAGCCCACATCGCGCGGTTGCTGGCGACCGGAGTCGCGGATCACCACCTGCATCTGGCTTTCCAGGTCCTGGAAACTCAGTTCGCGATTCATGCGGTGCAGGGTGTGCTCGGGGTGGGCCACGGCGACAAATTCCACATCGCTCATTTCCGTGCCCAGGTAGCCGGGGATGCTAAAGCCGCAAATCGCCAGGTCGGCCACGCCTTCAATCAGCAGCTCTTCAACGCCCGACAGCACCTCCTCACGCAGGCGCACGCGGCAACCACGGCTCTGCGGCATGAAGGCGGAGAGGGCGCGTACAAGGCGCGCGTTCGGATAGGCCGCGTCCACCACCAGACGGACCTCGGCTTCCCAGCCCTGCTCCATATGGTGCGCGAGGTCTTCCAGCTGGCTGGCGTTTTTCACCAGTTGCCGGGAGCGGCGCAACAGCACTTCACCGGCGTCGGTGAGCACCGCCTTGCGCCCATCAATGCGCAGCAGCGGTACACCGAGCTGGTCTTGCATGCGGGCCACGGTGTAGCTCACCGAAGACTGCGAACGGTGCAGCGCTTCGGCCGCCTGGGCGAAGCCGCCATGGTCGACCACGGCTTGCAACGTGCGCCACTGATCGAGGGTAACGCGGGGCGCTTTCAAGATGGGTTCCTCTTGTCCTAAGCTGACAGCCCTTATTGGAGACTGCCGAATGAGAAAATTCTGTTGTGTGTTGCTGGCGCTGCTGCCGATGAGCGCATTTGCCTACCCCATCGACGTCAAAAAAAAGATCGACGGCGTCAGTATCGATTACACCACCTACGATGTGGACGGCGATATCAGTTCGATCCAGCTCAATAACTACGGCACGATTGACGCCGTATGCTCGGTAACCTTCACCAACGGCCCGGAATCACCGCGTCGCCGTACGGTCACGGTGCCGGCGGGAAAAAGCACGAACACCACGGCCAAGTTCAACCGCGCCATTATCAAGATGCGCATCGCCTTGGCTTGCGCGCCGAAGTAACCCGAGAGCGGAGCATGCCGACAGCGATACTCCGTTTATAAGCAGATTTATAGATGGGTTATAGCAGTTTTTTGCGCTTTTTAATCGAATTGGCTCTGTTTAATCTTCACTCCATCGAATTACAGCAATTACAGATGGAGCCTACAAAGCCATGTCCAATGTTCTGATCATCGAAAGCAGCGCCCGCCAGCAGGATTCGATTTCCCGCCAACTCACCCGGCAGTTCATCAGCCAATGGCAGGCCGCCCACTCGGCGGATCAGATCACTGTGCGTGACGTGGCCCTCAACCCGGTCCCGCACCTGGACGCCAACTTGCTCGGCGGCTGGATGAAACCTGCGGATCAACGCAACGGCAACGAGCAGGCGTCCCTGGAGCGCTCCGACGAATTGACCAACGAACTGCTGGCGGCCGACGTATTGGTGATGGCTGCACCGATGTACAACTTTGCCATCCCCAGCACCCTCAAGGCCTGGCTGGATCACGTGTTGCGTGCGGGTGTGACCTTCAAATACACCGCCACCGGCCCTCAGGGTTTGCTGGCCGGCAAGCGCGCCATCGTGCTCACCGCGCGCGGCGGCATCCACACGGGTGCCACCTCCGATCACCAGGAACCCTACCTGCGTCAGGTTATGGCATTCATCGGGATTCACGACGTCACCTTCATTCACGCCGAAGGGGTGAACCTGAGTGGGGACTTCCAGGAAAAAGGCATTAACCACGCCAAGGCGCTGCTGGCACAGGTCGCCTGATCTTTTAATCGCCAGATAATCCCTCGATGTTTATCTAGCTCCACGCAACCCTTCAAGTACGCGTATCGAACCTCCCTTTGCACTTTTTGCTCCTGAGTGCTCCTGCCCGACTGACGCATTAGCGAGGTCGGGTTTTTTTTGCCCCGAGTTTCTTCAATCGTCGAAAACCTTTAATGTCCCGCCCATTCGAAATGAGGCGCGCATGGGCTATCTACTGGTTGTCACTCTGATTCAGGCATTTTCCTTCAGCTTGATCGGCGAATACCTCGCCGGTCACGTCGACAGCTACTTTGCCGTGCTGGTGCGCGTGTTGCTGGCCGGGCTGATATTTATCCCGCTGACGCGCTGGCGTTCGGTGGAGCCAGCCTTCATGCGCGGCATGCTGGTGATTGGCGCGCTGCAGTTTGGCGTGACCTACGTGTGCCTGTACCTGAGCTTTCGCGTGCTCACGGTGCCGGAGGTGCTGCTGTTCACCATTCTCACGCCGCTGCACGTGACCCTTATCGAAGATGCCCTCAACCGCCGTTTCAACCCCTGGGCGTTGATCGCCGCGTTGGTGGCGGTAGCCGGCGCGGCGGTGATCCGTTTCGACCAGATCACCCCGCACTTCCTTGGGGGCTTCCTGCTGTTGCAACTGGCCAACTTCACCTACGCCGCCGGGCAGGTGATGTACAAGCACTTGGTCGCTCGTTATCCCAGTGATTTGCCGCACTACCGACGCTTTGGTTACTTTTACGTGGGCGCGTTGCTGGTGGTGTTGCCGGCGTTCCTGCTGTTCGGCAAGTCGAACTTTCTGCCGGAAGCACCGCTGCAATGGGGCGTGCTGGTGTTTCTTGGACTGGTCAGCACCGCCCTGGGGATGTATTGGTGGAACAAAGGCGCCTGCCTGGTCCATGGCGGCACCTTGGCGGTGATGAACAATCTGCATGTGCCGGTGGGGCTGCTGCTGAACCTGCTGATCTGGAGCCAGCACGAACCGCTGGGCCGCTTGGCCTTGGGTGGGTTGGTGATTCTGGGGGCGGTGTGGATCAGTCGGTTGGGTGTGCGAAAGGCGCCATTGTTACGCTGAACCCCTTGTGGGAGCGGGCCTGCTCGCGAATGCGGTATGTCAATCAGCACCTCTTTTGTTTTGCTGACTCATCACCTTCGCGAGCAAGCTCGCTCCCACAATAGGCCGCGTCGTTAAATCGATATTTTTTCCGGGGCCGGCAAATGACTGGCCCCGAGCACCGCCGGCAACATCCCTGCGCGCAGATCATTGCCACTCGGCTGCTGATACAAGCTCAAGCCAAACTCCGGCAATACCGCCAGCAGGTAATCAAAGATATCCCCCTGGATCCGCTCGTAATCCGCCCACGCTGTGGTGCGGGTAAAGCAGTAGATTTCTAGCGGCACGCCCTGGGCGGTGGTTTGCATCTGGCGCACCATACAGGTCATGTTCGGCTGGATGTCCGGGTGGCTTTTCAGGTACGCCAGGGCGTAAGCGCGGAAGGTGCCGAGGTTGGTCATTCGGCGCAGGTTTGCCGACAATTGCGCGCTGTTCCCCTGAGCTTCGTTCCAGGCCTTGAGTTCAGCCTGCTTGCGCCCGATGTAGTCGGTGAGCAGGTGCACCTGGGTCATGCGCAGTTCTTCATCGTCACGCAGGAAGCGCACACCGCTGGCGTCGATATACAGGCAGCGCTTGATGCGGCGCCCGCCGGAGGCCTGCATCCCGCGCCAGTTCTTGAACGACTCGGACATCAGGCGCCAGGTGGGAATGGAGACGATGGTCTTGTCGAAGTTCTGCACCTTGACTGTGTGCAAGGTGATGTCCACCACATCGCCGTCGGCGCCGACCTGGGGCATTTCGATCCAGTCACCGACCCGCAACATGTCGTTGCTGGTCAGTTGTACGCTGGCGACGAACGACAGCAAGGTGTCCTTGTAAACCAACAGGATCACCGCCGACATCGCACCCAGGCCTGAGAGCAGCAACAGCGGCGAACGGTCGATCAGGGTGGCGACAATAATGATCGCGCCAAACACGAACAACACCATCTTCGCTAACTGCACATAGCCCTTGATCGAACGGGTGCGTGCGTGTTCGGTGCGTGCGTAGATGTCCAGTAAGGCGTTGAGCAGTGCGCTCATGGCCAGTACCAGGAACAGAATGGTGAGCGACAGGGCCACGTTGCCGATAAACAGAATAGCGGTCTTGCTCAGGTCCGGCACCAGGTACAGGCCGAACTGGATCATCAGCGATGGCGTCATTTGGGCCAGGCGATGAAAGACTTTGTTGTGCCGCAGATCGTTGACCCAGTGCAGGGCCGGTTGCCGGCCGAGCAATTTGACGGCGTGGAGAATGAGATAACGCGCTACACGTCCAAGCAGCAGCGCCACGACCAGCAACACCAGCAGCCCGAGGCTGGCATGGAGCAATGGGTGTTGATCGAGGGTGCCCCAAAGGTCTTGGACGTTGATCCAAAGCTGTTTGATATCCATGGATGAGACCGATTCTTCTGTAAGACAAGACGGAGCGATTAGAGCATTTAAGTGCGACAAAGTTGACGTCATGGACAAATGCCCTGACAAAAAAGCAGATGATTAGTACCGTTCGCGTAAAGAAACTCGGTTTGGACGCCCGAAACCGGTAACCTATGCAGCTGTTTTTTTGTATTTCTTCGAGGTAGC
This sequence comes from Pseudomonas sp. EA_15y_Pfl1_P101, assembly GCF_963970835.1. Taxonomy (NCBI): domain Bacteria; kingdom Pseudomonadati; phylum Pseudomonadota; class Gammaproteobacteria; order Pseudomonadales; family Pseudomonadaceae; genus Pseudomonas; species Pseudomonas sp. EA_15y_Pfl1_P101. The sequence continues at coordinate 19,939 of NZ_CAXAPA010000005.1, forward strand.
ACCCGTGTTTTCCCAATTCGCCCTGCACGAACGCCTGCTCAAAGCCGTGGCCGAGCTTAAATTTGTCGAGCCTACGCCGGTGCAAGCAGCGGCCATCCCGCTCGCGCTCGAAGGGCGTGACCTGCGGGTGACTGCTCAAACCGGGAGTGGCAAGACCGCCGCTTTCGTCCTGCCGATTCTGCATCGTTTGATTGGCCCGGCCAAAGTCCGCGTCAGCATCAAGACCCTGATCCTGCTGCCGACCCGCGAGCTGGCCCAGCAGACCTTGAAGGAAGTGGAGCGCTTCTCGCAGTTCACGTTCATCAAGTCCGGGCTGATCACCGGCGGCGAAGACTTCAAGGTCCAGGCCGCCATGCTGCGCAAGGTGCCGGATATCCTGATCGGCACCCCTGGCCGCATGATCGAGCAACTCAACGCCGGCAACCTTGACCTCAAGGAAGTTGAAGTGCTGGTATTGGACGAAGCCGACCGCATGCTCGACATGGGCTTTGCCGACGACGTGCAGCGCCTGGTAGCCGAGTGCGTCAACCGCCAGCAGACCATGCTGTTCTCCGCCACCACCGGCGGTTCGACCCTGCGTGAAATGGTCGCCAAGATCCTCAACAACCCTGAGCACCTGCAGGTCAACAACGTCAGCGACCTGAACGCGACCACGCGTCAGCAGATCGTCACTGCCGACCACAATGTGCACAAAGAGCAGATTCTCAACTGGCTGCTGGCCAACGAGACTTATCAGAAAGCCATCGTGTTCACCAATACCCGCGCTGCGGCCGACCGCATCTATGGTCGCCTGGTGGCCCAGGAATACAAGGCGTTCGTGCTGCACGGTGACAAAGACCAGAAGGACCGCAAACTCGCCATCGACCGCCTCAAGGCTGGCGGCGTGAAGATTCTGGTTGCCACTGACGTTGCCGCGCGCGGCCTGGACGTGGACGGCCTGGACTTGGTGATCAACTTCGACATGCCGCGCAGCGGCGACGAATACGTGCACCGTATCGGCCGTACCGGGCGTGCCGGCAACGATGGCTTGGCCATTTCGCTGATCTGCCACGGCGACTGGAACCTGATGTCGAGCATCGAGCGCTACCTCAAGCAGTCGTTCGAGCGTCGCACCATCAAGGAAGTCAAAGGCACCTACACCGGGCCGAAGAAGGTCAAGGCGTCGGGCAAGGCGGTTGGCGTGAAGAAGAAAAAGACCGACGCCAAGGGCGACAAGAAGAAAACCGGCGCCAAGTCGCCGACCAAGCGCAAGATCGCCAACCGGCCGAAGACCGACAACCTGTCGATCGTGAGCAAGGATGGCATGGCGCCACTTAAGCGCCGCAAGCCGGAAGCACCGGCTGCTGAGTAAGGCTTGAGTGATGGAAAAAAACCGGACATTTGTCCGGTTTTTTTATGCCTTCAGCTTTTGGCTTTGGCGGCTGCTTCCTTGAGCTCCTTGAACCGGGCATCGATCAACTGGCACTTGTCAGGAAACTCGGCGCTTTCGGTATCCAGATCCATCTTCTGCAGCTCGTCGTTTATCTCCTTGGCCTTGGTCGGGTTCTGTTCGGTCAGTTTGGCCACTTCCTGGGCCAGTTGTTCTCGCTTGGCCGTGGCCTCGTCTGGTGTGCAAGCCCAGGTTGGCAGAGCAGTCAGCAGCGTGGCGGCGATAGCCAGGTTTTTCAGGGTTTTCATGGACAGACCTCCTTGGCGGTTATGTGCTGTTGAGGGCGCGAACGTCTGGAAAGTTCAGAGAAATGGCCCGCCGTCTATTTGGCTGAACGGCGGCTGACGTGACGGGTCACACCTCAAGACGGGCTACTTTTCCTTAAGCCTGCAGGAGGAATCAGGATGACGACTTACAACTGGGATCTGATCGAACGGCTGTTGCATGAAGTGCAGAACGGCGAGGGCAGCTTCGCGCCGCGCAAGTATGCCGAGCAGGAAGCAGCCGAGAAGGCAACGGCGGGCGACTCGACCGGCAACCTGGATGCGCTGAAAAGGACTGCTGCCGATTATGAGGCGCTGCTGTTCAAGCGTGGCTTTATTGAATCGCGCCCTGAGGAAGAGGGCGGTAATGGCGAGAATTTCATCCTGACTGCACTCGGTGCGCAGCTGCTGGCACTGATCGACAGTTCGATCCCGGGCAACGATCACCCGCGTCAGGTGTTGGATGAGCAGGCGGATGCGCTGGATCCGGCGACGTTTGCCGAAGTGGCTTCAAAAGCTCAGATTGCCTGAGCTCCCCTGTGGGAGCTTGCCCGCGGTGACAGCGTGTCAGTCGATATAATCGTTACTGACCCACCGCTATCGCGGGCAAGCCTGCTCCCACATTGTCAATGTGTGGCGGCCTTCAGGCATTTGAGTGCCTTGAATTCGCTGCGCACCCCATCAATCTTCTGCGTCAGCTTCAAGCGTTGTTGCGCACTACTGTCACCCATCAGGTCGACCAACAGACTGCGCGCTGCCGCTTCTGTCTGGGCATAAGCGGCGCGGTATTGCGGGGTCCACAAACTTTCCCGATCCACCAGCAGCTGCTGCATTTTCTGCGGAAAGTCGGCGCTACCGCGGTGTTGCACGGCGTCGATGAATTGAGCCTGCCACTGCGCACGGTTGCCGATCCATCCCGTGTTCTGGTCTCCCAAAGCGAGCGACCAGGCCGTTACGCGACTTTGCTGACGGGTGCTGAGCGGGCCGATCCACGCATCCAGGCGCTTGCTCATACGCTCGGCGCGCTCTTTGATCTGCTGGGCGAGGGGCGGCTTGATGTATTCATCCCGGCGCTTGCGTAGATCCTTGGCCAATGCCTCGTTCATTTCCCTGACCTGCTGATCGTCCAGGCCCTTGAGCAGTTCGATGGCTGATGGCGTGATCTCACGGGCGATCTCGTCAATAGCCTGCTTGGCCTCGACAGTTCTGGACTGTAGTGCGGCTTCGGTGACTTGATTGTTGTCGACCATCTGTTGCAGGCGATCCAGCCAATCCAGATAAACCGGCAGTTGCGTGGTGCAGTGCCAGGCCAGGTGTTCCTTGAGTCTGTCGTTGAACCAGCTCTTTTGCCCGGCGTTCATGTCCAGATAATCGTTGAGGGTCCAGGGGATGATCACGTCCAGGTTGCGGTAGGCCAGGCCCACACGATTGCAGCCGGCGAGCATCAGGCTCACGGTCAGTAATACCACCAGTAATTTGAGCCGACGCAGCATGGGCGGGTCCTTCGCGGAATGGGGTGTCACATGTGAACCCGCGCTGGGCGCGACAGTTCAGCCCATTAATAGAACGTCCGCGCAGCCTTCAACGTCAACAGACCATCGCATTGCGAATTATGTCCGGAATACGCCGAGCAATCCCCGCCGCTCAGGCTGGAGTCGCTGTAGATCAGGTTCAGGTCAACGCCCATCCAGTCCCGCGAGAACTGCACCGACCAGTCACTGAAGGCGCGGATGGAGCCGCCGTCCACCGAGACTGGAGTGCCCAACTGATGAGTGGTGTATTTCATGCTGACCCCAATGCCGAAAGGCTGGGTGCCGCCGAGGTCGGCAAATAGGGTGCTGTCTTGGCGGTCCGGGTCGTTGCTGAAGGAGGCGCCAAAGCGATTGCCCAGCAGGTTCAGGCCGCCGTAGAACTCCTGGCTGTCGAGGGGGCTGAGCTTGGGGTAGCTGTAATGGATCAAGCCCACTTCGTAGCCTAAGGTCTGGTCGAAGGGGTGTTTGAAACCCATGTAGGAATCGACTTCGAGGGTGCTGGCTGAGGACAAGCCCATATTTGGGGAAAACTGGCCGAAGTACAGGCCGCTGTCGTGGCTCAGGTCCAACCCGCCATGGAACGAGTCGCTGCCAGGCGACGTCGGCTTGACCAAGCCCTGCGCCATGCTGCGGCTGGGAGTGGTGCCCAATTTCAAATCGAAATCGCCAAATTCGCGCTGAAAGATTTGCGCTTCGGCGAAGGGGCTGGCCAGCAGGGCTGCGACCAGGAAAATACAGGATTTGAGCATGCTTCACACCATGAAAAGCGAGGAGCAGTGACGAAGGACATCGGGCAGATGCCCGCGCTAGACGCGTGCAAGCATACCGGCGAATGCCGGCAGGTGAGGCCCGTTCGTCGATTCATGCAAATATGTGGATGATTGGAGAGGGTATTTCGAACTCTAGTCCTAGCGCCTTGAGGGCAAGACGCTTAGGGACCAGGCGTGTTGCACAGTATTACTTTTTACCCAAGCTGATCTGCTTGGATGGGCCGAAAGTCTGGCCGCTCACGCCTTTGGCAATTTGCTGGATTTCGCCGCCGGACTTAAGGAACGCAGCGATCTGGCTGTTGATCGATTCGCTGGTTTCAACGGCTGGAGCTGGCTTTGCTTTGCTGTTGGATGCTTTTACACGCATGGCGGCCACTAACCTGTAGAAAATTAACTTGGCCAGGCATCGTACAGGAAATACTTGACAATTGCTTGGTAAATATCTCCCGGGAATAAGTGCTGCGGCCGGAAATGGTAAAGTTTCATTGTTGAAATAAACCCCCTAACTTATTGTTTTAATTCGAAACCATGGGGTGGACGACGGTTGGCGGCTTGGAAAAACCAGCCGGTTGATCGGACGAGCGGGGGCTGTGCGTTGGGTGGTGCTATTGCTAGGCCACGTCAGCCCGCGTTTTTTCAGGCGCCCGCGCGTGGCGGGTCCAACTCGGGTAGAATGCCGCTCACGCAATGAGGGTATTTGGACATGGCTTTAGTCGGGCGCTACAACAGCTTGCAAGTGGTAAAACACACTAACTTCGGTTTGTACCTGGATGGTGCGCAAGACGGTGAAATCCTCTTGCCTAATCGGTATATCCCTAAAGATATTCCCAGCGAAGATGAAGACTGGCTTAACGTTTTCATCTATCTGGACAGCGATGACAAACTCATCGCCACCACTGAAAAACCAAAAGTTCAAGTGGGCGAATTCGCCAGTTTGAAAGTGGTGGAAGTCAACAGTATTGGCGTGTTCCTTGACTGGGGCTTGCCCAAGGATCTGTTGCTGCCGTACTCGGAAGAAAAACGCCAGATGACCGCAGGTGAATACTGCGTGGTGCACGTTTATCTCGACAAACACACCAAGCGCATCACCGCCACTGCACGCCTGGATCGTTACCTGGACAAAACGCCGGCGAACTACCAGGTGGGCCAGGAAGTCGACCTGCTGGTGGCTGAAGCCACTGATATGGGTTTCAAGGCGATCATCAACAACAAGCATTGGGGCCTGATCCACAAGAACGAAGTGTTCAAGTTCCTGCGCCCGGGCAAGGAAGAAAAGGGCTTTATCAAAGAGATCCGCGCTGACGGCAATATCAGCCTGAGCCTGCAACCGGTCGGCCAGGAAGCAGCCTCCAGCCTGAACGCGAAGATCCTCGCCAAGTTGCGTGAAAACAACGGCACCTTGCCGGTCAGCGACAAAAGCGACCCGACGGTCATCAGTAACGTGTTCGGCGTGAGCAAGGGCAACTTCAAGAAAGCCATTGGTGCGCTGTATAAGCAGGGCCAGATCGTGATTCACGCGGATCGCATTGAACTAAGCTGATCGCACTTTGCTCTTCTGTAGGCGCCGTCCGGTGCCTACAGAGGTTTCATCAATGACCAAGAAAACGCTCTTCGCCTACCTCGGCACTCTGCTCGCGTTCCTGATCCTGGACGGCCTCTGGCTTGGCGTCCTCATGGGACCCACCTACAAATCCCTGCTGGGTCCACTGATGCTGGATCAGCCCCGCCTGTTGCCCGCGACATTCTTCTATCTCCTTTATGTACTGGGTTGCGTAGTGTTCGTGGTCTTGCCCAGCACCCGTTGGCAACGCGCCGCCCGCCTTGGAGCCTTGCTTGGGCTGGTTGCCTACGGCACCTATGACCTGAGCAACTGGGCCACGCTGCAAGGTTGGTCCGCGCAGTTGGCAATCATGGACATGGCCTGGGGCACCTTTCTGACTGCGGCGTGCTGTACGGTGGGCTACTTGTGTGCACATCGAGTGCACCGTTGATTGTGTACAGGATTGATGTGCACCGTAGCTGAGCGTAGTCCCTGCTTCTAGACCTGTATCAATCGCTTTGGAACACCGTATCAAAGGGATTGCGCTCAATTGGCACGCATTCTGCTGACTGTCTCGTATACAAACCATACCGCCTCCCGTATGCACCCCGTGACGGAAGCGCAGGCCGGTATTTCGAGGAGCCCAGCGATGACCGAACAATTGCCCAAAGGCTACAGCCCGCGCCTGTATAACAAGGACTTGGGCCCACTGCCGCAAAAGTGGACCTGGTACAACATATTCGCCTTCTGGATGAGCGACGTGCACAGCGTTGGCGGCTATGTGTTCGCCGCCAGCCTATTCGCCCTGGGGCTGGCCAGTTGGCAGGTGTTGATCGCCTTGCTCGCCGGTATTTGCATTGTGCAGTTGATCGCCAACCTGGTGGCTAAGCCGAGCCAGCAGGCCGCTGTGCCTTACCCCGTGATTTGTCGGCTGGCGTTCGGCGTGTTCGGTGCGAATATCCCTGCTGTGATTCGTGGCTTTATCGCCGTGGCCTGGTACGGGATCCAGACGTATTTGGCATCAAGTGCGTTGATCATTGTGGTGCTGCGCTTCTTCCCACAGATGGCGGTGTATGCCGAACCGCATTTTGCAGGCCTGTCCTACCTTGGCTGGTTTGGTTTCCTGAGTCTGTGGCTGCTGCAGGCGGCCGTGTTCTGGGCTGGTATGGAGTCTATTCGCCGCTTTATCGATTGGGCGGGGCCGGTGGTGTATGCGGTGATGTTTGCCCTGGCCGGCTGGATCGTGTGGAAGGCGGGTTGGTCGAATATCAGCTTCACGCTGTCAGAGAAATCCCTGTCGGGTTGGCAGGCGTTTGGCCAGGTGATCGTGGCCACCGCGCTGGTGGTGTCGTACTTCTCCGGGCCAACCCTGAATTTCGGTGACTTCAGCCGCTACTGCCGCAGCATGCAGGACGTACGACGCGGCAACTTCTGGGGGCTGCCGGTGAATTTCCTGGCGTTTTCCCTGGTCACCGTGGTGATCGTCTCGGGCACCTTGCCGGTGTTCGGCGAAATGCTGCATGACCCGATTGCCACGGTTTCGCGCATCGATAACAGCATGGCGGTGTTGCTCGGTGCCTTTGCCTTTGTCACCGCGACCATTGGCATCAATATTGTCGCCAACTTCGTTTCCCCGGCGTTTGACTTCGCCAACGTCGCGCCGAGCAAAATCAGTTGGCGTGCGGGAGGGATGATCGCCGCGGTGGCGTCGATCTTTATCACGCCGTGGAACCTGTTCAATAACCCGCTGATGATCCACTACACCCTGGATATCCTCGCCGCCTTTATCGGACCACTGTTCGGGATTCTGATGGTAGATTTCTACCTGATCAAAAAACAGAAGATCGACGTGGATGCACTGTTTGATGACAGCCCCAGCGGGCGCTACTACTTCGACGGTGGCGTGAACTGGACGGCGGTCAAGGCGCTGGTGCCGGCGACGCTGGTGGGTGTCGCGATCACCTTTACTCCGGCGTTGCAGGTTATGGCCAACTTCGCTTGGTTTACCGGCTGCTTCCTGGGTGGGCTGTTTTTCCTGGTGTTGGCTCGGCGTGAGCAGATTCGTGTGCCTGGGCCGCTGGTTGTCGGCTGAGCAGTACCGAGCCCGCTATTAAAAGGCCCGCGCCGGCAATCGCCAGCGCGGGTTGCAACCCGCCGCTGAGGTGGCTGCTGACCGATGCCAGCAAAGGGCCGCTCAGTTGGCCGATGGCAAAGCTGGCGGTCAGCAGCCCGGTACTGCGCTGGTAGCCGTGGGGCGCGACGTCCCGCAGGCGAGCCATCACCAACTGCATGCAGGCCAGGAACGGCCCGCCACACAGCAGCACGCCCAGCGCCAAACCCCAGCCGTTGCCGAACAAACAGGCGAACACACCGGCCGCTTGCAGCCACAGCGTGGTCATCAGCCAGCGGCGCGTGGTGTGCGGGTCCTTGCGGCGCAGGCTCGCCACTCCCACGCCAATCGCTGCGGCCAGGCCAAAGCACGGCCAGAACAGATCGGCCTGCCATGCGCCTTTGAACTGAGCGCTGGCCATCTGCGACAGGAAGGTTGCCGGAATGATGTAGCCAAGGCCGAACAGCACGTAGATCCAGCACAAATGCGCGATGCTGCCGTTGCTGCCTACCTCGGTGCCGCTGGCAACCGCTGGGCCATCGGCATAAGGCCTGGGCAGGAAAGGCAGGATTGCCAACAACATCACCAGCGCCACCACGCCATACACCAGCCACAACGTTGCCGAGTTTTGCTCCAGCAGGTTGGAGCCCAGGGCCAGTAACCCGGTCAACAGTATCCCCAACCCTGGTCCGGCGAATACCAAGGCGCCCAGGCGTGGACGCCCGGCTGAAATCGCCAATGGTTGGCTGAGGCTGGTGATCATCACCAGTGCCCATGCACTCGCGACACCGGTACCAAAGCGCAGCAATAAGTGCGGCCAGAACCCATAAGCCCAATACGACGCCAGCGTCAGCAACACACACAACCATAAGCCGCCATACAAGCGCCCGCGCACCTGGTGGTGCCTGCGCGCAAAGATCGAATCCACCGCGCCGACGAAGTAGCCCAGGTAGTTGGCGGCAGCGATCAGGCCTGCGCCGGTCAGGCCGATCTGCCCCTCACTGAGCAGGTGCGGCATTTGTGGGGTGAGGGCGAAGCGGCCAATGCCCATCGCCATCATCAGGGCGACAAAGCTGGCAAGTAAGCGAATCAAGGGAGACATGGTCAAATTTCCTGCGGGTAAGCGAATACCCACAGGCTAAAGCTGATTGACTTTCTGTAAAATTGAATAATAGTGAGCAACTTGTTCAGTTTTGGAGAAAGGTATGGAGTTCAGTCAATTGCGCATTTTCCAGGCCGTGGCCGAAGAGGGCTCCATCACCCGCGCCGCCGAGCGTCTGCATCGGGTGCCGTCGAACCTGTCGACCCGGCTCAAGCAGATGGAGGAACAGCTCGGCGTCGAGCTGTTCGTGCGTGAACGCCAACGCTTGCAGCTTTCTCCGGCAGGCAAGGTGTTGCTCGACTACAGCACCCGTCTGCTGGCGTTGCACGACGAAGCCCATGGCGCCGTGCAAGGCGGGCAACCGGCTGGAGATTTTGTGTTGGGCAGCATGTACAGCACGGCAGCGGTTCACTTGCCCAAGCTGCTGGCGCGCTATCACAAGGCTTATCCGATGGTGAACCTGCAAGTGCAATCGGCGCCCAGCGGTGAGTTGCTCGAAGGCTTGATCACCGGTCGTCTGGATGCTGCATTCGTGGACGGCTCCATCACCATCGCGTCCCTGGACGGCGTCGCCCTGTGCGAGGAACGATTGGTGCTGATATGCGAGGCCGATCACCCGCCGGTGCGCGGGCCGCAGGATGTGGCCGGGCGTTCAGTGTTCACCTTCCGCCGCAGTTGCGCTTATCGCACTCGCCTGGAAACCTGGTTTTCCCACGAGCGTGTGGCCATGGGGCGGGCAATCGAGATTGAATCCTATCAAGGCATGCTCGCCTGCGTGATTGCCGGCTCCGGCGTGGCGTTGATGTCCGAGTCCATGCTCGAGAGCCTTCCAGGCAAGGAAAATGTGTCCGTTCATCCGCTGATGGGGCCTTTTGCCACTGCGACCACCTGGCTGATGTGGCGAAAGGGTATGCTCGGCGCTAACCTCAATGCATGGATCGACGTTCAGCAAGAGGGCAGGGCAGAGGTCCTGCGAGACGCACGTGCAATTGCTTGAACGATCCGTCAGGATTTGAATCAATTCAGTAATAGTTCGTTGTGGTTTCGTTCATGCATTACGTAGGACTTAGGGCTACTATCAATGTAGGAAAAGGCGACAGAACTTGCGCCTACCAGCATTACCCTCAAGGGGGGCAACCATGAAAGAGAAAATTCAAAACTGGCTCCATGATCTGGGTGTTGCACTGGGCTTGATCGAGCCTCCGCTACAACCGGTGCCTATTCGCACAGATGATGAGCAGCGCCGCCCGCGCCGCAGGTAAGTCCTGAAGCGCTCATGCGATCGATTCGTTGATCGTGCGGGCGCTGTGCAATGGGGTGTTTTTCAGGGCGTGCTCGGTTCCCTGTCATTCGGGCGCAGCCGCAGTTTGTTCCCTACCGCTTTACTGGATTATCTGACGAGACCAGGGTTGTCGTCGGACCCTTCTTCCTATCCTGTCATCCGTGTCTTTTTCCGGTTCGTCCTTCTCTATTTTCGTCTTCACAAGGACGCAAGGGTAGTGGGATGTCGAGCATTGATGGCGAAGGTATGGTGATTTCCGACAGGGTTGAGCGTCGTCGGTTTCTATCGATTGAGCAGGCAGATTTGCGTAGCGTGCGTGCCTTGGTGATTCACCAGACGGATGCCCCAAATTGAACAACGCATGGATTGGTATGGGCCTCTTTAGTCCAGGAAATCATCCAGCAAACTCACACTTGAGCGTTGAGGGATAAAAAACGGGTGCGACATCCGACGTCGCACCCGCTGAAGAAACCGCTCTACATTCTGTTATGCATCACACAGCCCGAGCCACCACCGCCTCCGGCTTACGCGACAACAAACTCACCAGTACAAAACTCACCAGCCCGACCGCCAGGCTGTAGTAAATCGGCGTGTTCGCATCCAGCCCGTCCTTGAACATAAATACCAGCGCCGTCACAAACCCCAAGGTCATTGAGCTAATCGCCCCCGACGTCGTCGCGCGCTTCCAGAAGATCGCCCCCATCAACGGAATCAACATACCGCCCACCAGCAGGTTGTAGGCCAGGGTCAGTGCGCTGATCACATCGTTCACTACCAGTGCGATACCCAGCACGGCAATACCGGTCAGCATCGTGAACAAACGGTTGATCGCCAGGCTCGACTGTTTACCGCCACGCAGGCGCGGCAGCAGGTCTTCGGTGAGGACGGTGGAGGCGGCCAACAAACCGGCGCTGGCCGTGGACATCATCGCCGCGAGAGCCGCGGCAATCACCAGGCCGCGAATCCCGTCGGGCAGCGACACTTTCACGATCGCGGCAAAGGCGTTGTTGACGTTATCCAGGTCCGGAATCAGCACCTGCGCCGCCATGCCGATCAGTGCACAGGCCAGGCCGTAGAGGATGCAGTAGAAGCCGGCGAAGGTGCCTGCGTATTGTGCGACTTTTTCGTCACGCGCGGTGAACACCCGTTGCCAAATGTCCTGGCCGATCAGGATGCCGAAGAAGTAGATCATGAAGTAGGTGATGATCGTGTCCCAGCCGATGGCGGTGAAGCTGAAGCTCGACGCCGGCAGCTTGGCCACCAGCTCGTCCCAGCCGCCAACGCGATACAGGCAGATTGGAAGCAGGATAAACATCAGGCCAACGGTCTTGATCACGAACTGCACAATATCGGTCAGCGTCAGCGACCACATGCCGCCGATGGTCGAATACACCACCACCACGCCACCGCCGAGCAGCACCGAAATCCAGAACGGCAGGCCGAACAGCACTTGCAACACCGTGGCGATGGCCAGGATCGAGGTCACGCCGATCATCAGCGCATACGCCAGCATGATCACCGCACTGGCCTGACGCGCCATGGGGTTGTAGCGCTTTTCCAGGACCTGGGTGACGGTGAAGATCTTCAGCTTGAGCAGCGGCTTGGCGAGGAACAGGTTCAGCGCAACGATGCCCATGCCCAGCGCGGCACATAGCCAGAAGCCGGAGATGCCATGCACATAACCCAGGCGCACGGTGCCGACTGTCGATGCGCCGCCCAGTACCGTGGCCGCCATGGTGCCCATGTACAGTGACGGGCCCAGGTTGCGCCCGGCCACCAGGTAGTCCTCATGGGTCTTGGCGCGACGCATGCCGTAATAGCCGAGCACGAGCATGCCGGCCGCGTAGATGAGTACGACGAATAAATCCAAAGCCATGGCGGCGAGTCTCCAATTATCTTTTTTTTGAGGATCAGGCGGCGGGTTGCAGTGCCGGTTTAACGCCCGCATCCATGCGCTTAGTGCGGGGATCGGTTGGGCCGTAGACAGCCGCCGGTTCCGGAAACACACGCAGCAAGGTCAGGTACACCACCGACGCCAGCCCCAGCGTGACCGGCAGGCTGATATCAATTCCATCGGCCAGGTTGCCCAGCGGCCCGACAAACTGCCCCGGCAGGTTGACAAAGCACAGGCCCACCAGCGCACTCGGAATCCACGCCCCCAGCCCGCGCCAGTTCCACCCATGGCTGAACCAGTAGCGTCCGCCGGTTTCACCACGGGTGAACACCTGCAGGTCATCCGGGCAGTAGAAGCCGCGACGCACAATCAGCCCCATGATCATCATCACCATCCACGGGGTGGTGCAGGTGATGATCAGCACGGCGAAGGTCGACACGCTCTGCACCAGGTTGGCGGCGAAGCGTCCGATAAAGATGAAGGCAATCGACATCACCCCAATCAGCAGCGTGGCCTTGACCCGCGACAACAGGCGCGGGAACACGCTGGACATGTCCAACCCGGTGCCATACAACGATGTAGTGCCGGTGGACATGCCACCGATCACCGCGATCAAACACACCGGCAGGAAGAACCAGGTCGGTGAGACCGCCAGCAAACCGCCGACATAGTTATTCGCCACGATGTAGTCCGGCGCCTTGATCGCCACGATGGTCGCGGTGGCCAGGCCGAACAGGAACGGGATCAAGGTGGCAATCTGTGCCAGGACCACCGCCAGCATGATGCGCATTTTCGACGTCTCACGCGGGATGTAGCGCGACCAGTCGCCGAGGAACGCGCCGAAGGAAATCGGGTTGCTCATGGCTACCAGCGCGGCGCCGATAAAGGCCGCCCAGAAACCGGTCTGCCCCATCGCTACGGTGCCGGCAAAATGGCGGTCGAAAGCCGGGGCAAAGGCGAAGATCCCCAGCAGAAACAGCAGGCTCGCCGCCCACACCGCGATGCGGTTGACCCACAACATGAAGCGAAAGCCGTAGATGCACACCGTCAGTACGAGAAGGGCGAACACGCCGTAGGCCAGGCCCAGGCTCAGGTCGGTTTCCGGCAGGCCGATCAGACGTTTTGCACCGCCCACCAACGCATCGCCTGAACTCCATACCGACAGTGAGAAGAAGGCAATCGCCGTCAGCAGCGACAGAAACGAGCCGACAATCCGCCCGTGCACGCCGAAGTGCGCACCGGAAGACACCGCATTGTTGGTGCCATTGATCGGCCCGAACAGTCCCATGGGCGCCAGGATCAGCGCACCCACCAGCACGCCCAGCACAATCGCCCAGACGCCGGCCTGAAATGACAAGCCGAACAGCACCGGGAAAGAACCCAGCACCGCGGTGGCAAAGGTATTGGCTCCGCCGAAGATCAGCCGGAACAGATCCTTGGGTGTGGCGGTGCGTTCGTGGTCCGGGATCTGCTCGACCCCGTTGGTTTCTATCTTGCGAATACGTTTACCGTTGTTTTTATTATTCATGATCAGCTCCGATCATATTGGCTAAGGGGGCGGGAGCCCTTCCGGCATAGCGGACAAATGTTCGTGACAGGCCAGCCACAGGCCTTGTTTTTGTTGTGTGCCACACCCTTGCCGTCTAAAGACAATGGTCTCGCGCTCCTGGCTAAAGAATTGCTCCCCTTGCATGCGCAACTCGGTGGCCACGTCATGCATGAAAATCGCCACGTCACCCTGCTGGCTGACAAAGGCGTTGCTCGAGGTGCATGACAGCACCTCGAACCCCTCGTCCCGGCGCCAACTGTCCCACAGCGCCTGGTAGGCATCGCGACTGAGCAGTGGTTGGGGGAGGGTGTAGAACACAAAGCTGGCATCGGCCGTGAACGCGCCGAAGTACGCGGCGCGGTCATTACGAGCGAAGGCCGCTACCAGGTCGGCGGCGGCTTGCAGCACTTCGTGCGTGCTCATCAGCGGTGCGCCACGCCTGGCAGTACGCAGAGCATTTCGTACAGCAGGTTAGCGCCCAGCAGCGAGGTGTTACCGGTGGTGTCGTAGGGCGGCGAAACTTCTACCAGGTCGCAACCAATCAGGTCGAGGCCCTGGCAGCCACGGATGATTTCGATGGCCTGGATCGTGGTCAGCCCGCCGATTTCCGGGGTGCCGGTGCCTGGCGCCCAGGCCGGGTCGATACCGTCGATGTCGAAGCTCAGGTACACCGGGCCGCCGCCGACTTTTTCACGCACTTCGGCCATTAATGGCGCGAGGGAGTGGTGCCAGCATTCTTCGGCCTGGACCACGCGGAAACCTTGTTTGCGGCTCCAGTTGAAATCTTCGGCGGTGTAGCCCTGGGCGCGCAGGCCTATCTGCACCACGCGGTCGCAATCGAGCAGGCCTTCTTCGACGGCGCGGCGGAAGGTGGTGCCATGGGCGATCTTCTCGCCGAACATATGGTCGTTGACGTCGGCGTGGGCATCGATGTGCACCAGCCCGACCTTGCCATGTTTTTTATGGATCGCCCGCAGGATCGGCAGGGTGATGGTGTGGTCGCCACCCAGGGTCATCGGGATGACGTTGTGCTCGAGGATCTCGTCGTAGGCTTCCTCGATGATGCGCACGGCGTCGAGCAGGTTGAAGGTGTTGATCGCCACGTCGCCGATGTCCGCCACCGACAGCGAGTCGAACGGCGCGGCGCCGGTTGCCATGTTGTAGGGGCGGATCATCACTGATTCAGCGCGGATTTCACGCGGACCGAAGCGGGTGCCGGCGCGCAGCGAGGTGCCGATGTCCAGCGGCACGCCGACAAAAGCGGCGTCCAGGCCCTTGGCCGATTGCAGGTGGGGAAGGCGCATCATGGTGGCGATGCCGGCAAAGCGCGGCATTTCGTTGCCGCCCAGTGGTTGGTGAAAAATCTTGTCCACGGGAGTGCCTCATCGTTGTTTTGTTTATTAGGGGCCGATTCTGCGAAATCCCTGGAAACGAAAGAATCGCCAGGGGCAAATACTTAGTTCAGATTTTTCTAAACTAATGGCTGAGGTAAACTCGGTTCAAATGTGGGCTTGCTCGCGAATGCGGTGTGTCATTCAAAGATCGTTTGACTGATCCACCGCATTCGCGAGCAAGCCCGCTCCCAGAGGATTTTGTGTGTGCCTTCGGAGACCCCATGGCCAGTGCTCTGCCCGACCTGAAACTCTTGCGCATCTTCGTCAGCGTCGTGCGGCACCAGGGGTTCGCCAATGCCCAGCACGCACTCAACCTGTCGACGTCGGCCATCAGCACTTATATGAGCCAATTGGAATCGGCGCTGGGGCTGGTGTTGTGCCATCGCGGCCGGGGCGGCTTCAGCCTGACCAGCAAGGGCGAGTTGTTCCATCAGGAAACCCTTCGCCTGCTCGGTGAGTTGGAAGGGTTCGAGCAATACGCGGCGGCGTTGAAGGGCGAACTGCGCGGTACCCTCAAGCTCGGCGTGCTCGACTCCACCGTCAGCGACAAAGCCCTGCCGTTCGCCGAAGTCATCGGCGCCTACAGCCAGGAACACCCGGCGGTGCACCTGCACTTGTCGGTGATGAGCCCTTACGAACTGCAATTGGGCGTGCAGGACAATCGCCTGGACCTGGCCATCGGCGCTTTCTCCAACCGCATGAGCGGGCTGATCTACATGCCGCTGTATCGCGAGCAGCATTGGTTGTATTGCAGCACCCGGCATCCTCTATTCAATGAACGGCGTATCCCCGAGCAAGTCATCACCCAACAACGCATGGTCGGTCGTGGCTACTGGAGCCAGGCCGAACTGGCGCGCCACGGTTTCAAGCACAGCGCCGCGACCGTGGAAAGTATGGAAGCGCAGTTGATCCTGGTGCTGTCCGGCGCCTATATCGGCTACCTGCCCGAGCACTACGCCCAGGCCTGGGCCGACAAGGGCGACCTGCGCGTGTTGCTGCCGGCGACCTTCGGCTACCAGGCGCCGTTCTCGATGATCGTGCGCCGCGGCCGCAGCCGTGAACCACTGATCCAGACCTTCCGCGACTTGCTCAAAGCCCAGCTCAACCAGGCCTGAAACCACTATGTCCAGACCCCAATGCTCCCGCTGCTTGCGGCCCACCACCCACTGCCTGTGCGCGCTGATCCCCAGCCTCGACAGCCGCACCCGCGTATTGCTGTTGCAGCACCCGAGTGAGGTCAACCATGCGCTGAACACTGCGCGTTTGGCGGCGTTGGGGTTGAACAATGCGCAATTGGTAGTGGGGGAGACGTTTGATGACTTGCCTACCTTGCTGAATCCGCACGGCTACCAAGCGCGACTATTGTTTCCTGCAGAGGGCGCGCAGCCGCTGCAAGCCTATGCTCCCGGTGATCAGCCCGTGTTGTTGGTCGTTCCCGACGGCACCTGGCGCAAGGCGCGCAAACTGCTGCACCTCAATCCATTGTTGGCGGCGTTGCCCCGGGTAACGTTGGCCGAGGGCGCCGTTTCCCGGTATCGGCTACGCAAGGCGCCAGGGCCGGGTGCCTTGTCCACAGTGGAAGCCATTGTGCAGGCATTGCAAGTGCTGGAAGCCCCCTCCTCATTCGAACCATTGCTCAAGCCCTTCGAAGCATTGATCGAAGGCCAGATTGCGGCGATGGGGGAGGAGGTTTTTCAGCGAAACCACGGCGATGGACGACTGGGTTAGCAGGCTGACCGCGTCGCGGCCATCGCAGGCAAGCCAGCGTCCACAGGAGAATGTACTCCAAGCGTGGGAGCGGGCTCCCAGGCAACACATTCTCTGCTTATGCCTTTAAGCCATAAGCACCGCACTTTGCGTGATATGGCCTGCCGGGCTTTCCCGGTATGATGTCCGCCCCCGCAGTCTGGATTGCGAATACGCCATGACCTTGCAGTACCCTACAATCGCCGATTGCGTCGGCAACACGCCCCTGGTCCGCTTGCAACGCATGGCGGGCGAAACCAGCAATACCTTGTTGCTCAAGCTCGAAGGCAACAACCCGGCCGGCTCCGTCAAGGACCGTCCGGCGTTGTCGATGATCACCCGCGCCGAGTTGCGCGGGCAGATCAAGCCGGGCGACACCCTGATCGAAGCCACCTCGGGTAACACCGGGATCGCCCTGGCCATGGCCGCCGCGATCAAGGGTTACAAGATGGTGCTGATCATGCCCGACAACAGCAGCGCCGAGCGCAAGGCCGCGATGACCGCCTATGGCGCCGAGTTGGTGCTGGTGACCCAGGAAGCAGGCATGGAAGGCGCGCGCGATCTCGCCGAACGCATGGCCGCCGAAGGCCGTGGCCAGGTGCTGGACCAGTTCGCCAACGGCGACAACCCCGAGGCGCACTACACCACCACCGGCCCGGAAATCTGGCGCCAGACCGGGGGCACCATCACCCATTTCGTCAGTTCGATGGGGACCACCGGCACCATCATGGGCAATTCGCGCTACCTCAAGGAGCAGAACCCCGAGATCCAGATTATCGGCCTGCAACCGATGGAAGGCTCTGCCATCCCGGGCATCCGCCGTTGGCCCGAAGAGTATCTGCCGAAGATCTACAACGCGACCCGCGTGGACCGCATCATCGACATGGCCCAGCGTGAAGCCGAAGACACCACCCGCCGCCTGGCCCGTGAAGAAGGCATCTTCTGCGGCGTGTCCTCCGGTGGCTCGGTGGCCGGTATGTTGCGATTGTCAAAAGAAGTGGAAAACGCGGTGATCGTTGCGATTATCTGTGACCGAGGCGACCGTTACCTGTCGACCGGCCTCTTCGACGAACCTCACTGATGGCCAAGCACGAGAGGGGGCTGCGTTTCCAACCGACGGGCGGCAGCCGAGCCCCGCAGATCCCCGTAGGAAAGAAACAACGCCTGACCATCGAGCGCCTGGCCAATGACGGGCGCGGCATCGTGTTCTTTGAGGGCCGCACCTGGTTTGTGAATGGTGCGCTGGCCGGCGAAGAAGTCGAAGCACGGGTACTGGGCGCCCACGGCAAGATCGTCGAAGCGCGCACCGAACGTGTGTTCACCGCCAGCGAACTGCGTCGCCCGGCACCGTGCGCGCACGTTGGCCGCTGCGGCGGTTGCAGCGTGCAGCACTTGCCCCACGCCGAACAACTTGCCCTGAAACAGCGCATGCTCGCCGAGCAACTGTCCCGTGTGGCGGGTGTCGAACCGCAAGAGTGGGCTGCACCTTTGAGTGGCCCGGAGTTCGGTTACCGTCGCCGCGCCCGTGTGGCCGTGCGTTGGGATGCCAAGGCCAAACATCTGGAAGTCGGTTTCCGCGCCGTGGCCAGCCAAGACATCGTTGCCATCGATGATTGCCCGGTGCTGGTACAGGCCTTGCAACCGATCATGCAGCGCTTGCCGAACCTGTTGCGCCGGCTGAGCAAACCTCAGGCCCTGGGGCATGTGGAGCTGTTCAGCGGTACGTCCATCGCGTTATTGCTGCGGCATATGGCACCGTTGTCGGACGCGGACCTGCTGATCCTCAAAGAATTCTGCCATTTCCATGAAGCGCAATTATGGCTGCATGGCGAGGGCCAGCCGGAACCGGTCGAACCCGACTCGGTGTTGGGGTTTCGATTGGAACAGTGGGACCTGGAGTTGGCCTACCGGCCAGGTGACTTCGTGCAGGTCAACGCCGGGGTCAACGCGGCGATGGTCGCCCAGGCCTTGGAATGGCTGGCGCCACAACCCGACGAGCGGGTACTGGATCTGTTTTGCGGCCTGGGCAACTTTGCCCTGCCACTGGCGCGCCAGGTGCGTGAAGTGGTGGCGGTGGAAGGTGTGCAGGCCATGGTGGAGCGGGCTGCCGTCAATGCCGTCAGCAATGATTTGCATAATGCGCAGTTTTTTCAGGCCGATTTGTCCCAGCCTTTGACTGACGCAGAATGGGCCAAACAGGGCTTTTCTGCGGTACTCTTGGACCCACCGCGTGATGGTGCCCTGGAGGTTGTGCGCAAGCTTGCGACCCTCAAGGCCAAGCGTCTGGTGTATGTGTCCTGCAACCCAGCCACGCTGGCGCGGGACACGGTTGAGTTGGTCAAGCAAGGCTACCGGCTAAAACGTGCCGGGATTCTCGACATGTTTCCGCAAACCGCGCATGTCGAGGCCATGGCGTTATTTGAAGCGGGCTAGGATGCCCGTTTAATCCGACTGGCCTGCATTCTTCAGGGTCGTGAACTGCCAGGGAGCTTGCAGCAAAGGTCGGGATGATTTTTGGCGCCCCCAAGGTGCGTCGTAGGGAAGGTAAGCAAGATGGTACAGGTGAGAGCACACCAGCCGATCAACACCGACGGCAGTATCAATCTCGAGGCATGGCTGGATCATGCCATCAGTGTCGACCCGGCACTGGACCGTGAAGCCTTGAAAGCAGCCTGCGAGTTCGCTCGTGAGTCTGAGCAGCAAGACAATGCGGCCAAGAACCTGTGGGCCGAAGGCACGTCAAGCTTTCGCACCGGGTTGGAAATCGCCGAGATCCTCGCTGATCTCAAGCTGGACCAGGATTCGCTGATCGCCGCCGTGCTGTATCGCGGCGTGCGTGAAGGGCACATTCAGTTGGCGACCGTTGGCCAGCGTTTCGGCTCGGTAGTGGCCAAGCTGATCGACGGTGTGCTGCGCATGGCCGCGATCAGCGCCAGCCTCAGCCCGCGTCAGTCCTTGGTGCTGGGCACTCAGGGTCAGGTCGAAAACCTGCGCAAGATGTTGGTGGCCATGGTCGACGACGTACGCGTCGCGCTGATCAAGCTGGCCGAGCGTACCTGCGCGATCCGTGCGGTAAAAACCGCCGACGACGAGAAGCGCAACCGCGTCGCCCGCGAAGTCTTCGATATCTACGCGCCGCTGGCGCACCGCCTGGGTATCGGCCATATCAAGTGGGAGCTGGAGGACTTGTCCTTCCGCTACCTAGAACCCGATCAGTACAAACAGATTGCCACGTTGCTGCACGAGCGGCGGCTCGACCGTGAGCGTTTTATCGCCGACGTGATGAACCAGTTGCGCTCGGAGTTGCAGGCCACCGGTGTCGAAGCCGACATCAGCGGCCGCGCCAAACACATCTATTCCATCTGGCGCAAAATGCAGCGCAAAGGCCTGGCTTTCAGCCAGATCTACGATGTGCGAGCCGTGCGTGTGCTGGTGCCAGAAATGCGCGACTGCTACACCGCGCTGGGTATCGTCCACACGCTGTGGCGGCACATCCCCAAGGAGTTTGACGATTACATCGCCAACCCCAAGGAAAACGGTTATCGCTCGCTGCACACCGCGGTGATCGGCCCCGAGGGCAAGGTGCTGGAGGTGCAGATCCGCACCCACGCCATGCACGAAGAGGCCGAATTGGGCGTTTGTGCGCACTGGCGCTACAAGGGCACCGACGTCAAGGCCGGGTCCAACCAGTACGAAGAGAAAATCTCCTGGCTGCGCCAAGTGCTGGAATGGCACGAAGAACTCGGTGACATCGGCGGCCTGGCCGATCAGTTGCGGGTGGATATCGAGCCGGACCGGGTCTACATCTTTACCCCCGACGGCCACGCCATCGACTTGCCGAAGGGCGCCACGCCGCTGGATTTCGCCTACCGCGTACACACCGAGATCGGCCACAACTGCCGGGGCGCCAAGATCAACGGGCGCATCGTGCCGCTCAACTACAGCCTGCAGACCGGTGAGCAGGTCGAGATCATCACCAGCAAGCACGGTACGCCGAGCCGCGACTGGCTTAACCCGAACCTGGGCTACATCACCACGTCGCGGGCGCGGGCGAAGATCGTCCATTGGTTCAAGTTGCAGGCGCGTGACCAAAACGTCGCCGCCGGTAAAACCTTGCTTGAACGCGAACTGGCACGCCTGGGCCTGCCGCAGGTGGACTTCGACAAGCTGGCCGAAAAAGCCAACATGAAGATTGCCGAAGACATGTTCGCCGCCCTCGGTGCTGGCGATTTGCGCCTGGCGCAACTGGTCAACCTGGCGCAGCAACTGGTCGAGCCGGAACGCGGCAGCGAACAGCTGGAACTGATCCCGCGCAAGGCCATCGGCTACAAGCCTGGCAAGCGTGGCGATATTCAGATCCAGGGCGTGGGCAACTTGATGACACAAATCGCCGGTTGCTGCCAGCCATTGCCCGGGGATGCCATCGTCGGCTATATCACTCAGGGCCGTGGCGTTAGCATTCACCGCCAGGATTGCGCCTCGGTGCTGCAATTGGGCGGGCGTGAGCCGGAGCGGATCATCCAGGTCAGTTGGGGCCCGGTGCCGGTGCTGACCTACCCGGTGGATATCATCGTTCGCGCCTACGACCGTTCCGGTTTGCTGCGTGACGTGTCGCAAGTGCTGCTCAATGAGCGGATCAACGTGCTGGCGGTCAACACACGCTCGAACAAAGAGGACAACACCGCGTTGATGTCCCTGACCATCGAGATTCCGGGGCTGGACGCACTGGGGCGGTTGCTGGGGCGGATTTCCCAGTTGCCGAATATCATTGAAACCCGGCGTAATCGCGCACCATGAGTCACTGGATAACCGCGGTTTGAAATGTGGGAGCGGGCTTGCTCTCACACTTGATCAGCGGCGTTCCTTTTTGATTAGGCACAAATTGATGTATTCACTGGATGACCTGCTGCACCTGATGAACCGTCTGCGCGACCCGCAATACGGCTGCCCGTGGGACATCAAGCAAACCTACGCCACTATTGTCCCGCACACGCTGGAAGAAGCCTACGAAGTCGCCGACGCCATCGAGCGCGGCGATTTTGATCACCTGCAAGGCGAGTTGGGCGACCTATTGTTCCAGGTGGTGTATTACAGCCAGTTGGCGCGGGAGGAAGGGCGCTTCGAATTTGCTGGGGTGGTCGACAGCATCACGCGCAAGCTGATCCGTCGCCATCCCCACGTATTCCCCACCGGCGATCTGTATGCATCGCTGGATATCCCGCAGCTGAGCGAAGAGCAGGTCAAGCAACGCTGGGAGCAGATCAAGGCCGAGGAGCGTGCGGAAAAATCCGACGCACCGGAGCAACTCTCCCTGCTGGACGATGTGCCCGCCGCTTTGCCAGCCCTGTCCCGTGCCGCCAAGTTGCAAAAACGCGCCAGCCAGGTGGGCTTCGATTGGCCTTCAGCCTTGCCGGTGGTGGATAACGTGCGCGAAGAGCTCGATGAAGTGCTCGAAGCCATGGCCGATAACGACTCGGTGGCTATTGCCGATGAGGTCGGCGACCTGCTGTTTGCGGCGGTCAACCTGGCCCGTCACCTCAAGGTCGACCCGGAAACCGCGCTGCGTGGCGCCAATGCCAAGTTCGAACGACGTTTCCGATTTATCGAACAGGCATTGCGCGATACCCATCGTCCCATAGAAGATTGCACCCTCGAAGAGTTGGACGCCCTGTGGGGCGAAGCCAAACGTCAGGAAAAGAACATGTCCAGCTGCGGTTGAGCGGCTGCCTAAGTGAGTAAGCACCATGAGCATTTCCCTCCGCGATCAGTTGCTCAAAGCAGGTCTGGTCAACCAAAAGCAGGCCAAGCAGGTCGGCAAAGACAAACAGAAGCAGCAGCGCCTGGTCCACAAAGGCCAGATCGAGGCTGACGACACTCAGGTCCGCCTGGCAGCCGAGGCAAAGGCCGAGAAGATCAAGCGCGACCAGGAGCTGAACCGCCAGCAGCAGGAAAAAGCCGAGGCCAAGGCCCGCACGGCCCAGGTCAAGCAACTGATCGAAACCTCGCGCCTGCCCAAGCTGACCACCGAGGACTACTACAACTTCGTGGATGACAAGAAGGTCAAGCGCCTGTCGGTCAACACCTTGATGCGCAACAAGCTGAGCAACGGCTCCCTGGCGATCGTGCATCACGGCGGCAGCTATGAGGTGATCCCGCGCGAAGCAGCGTTGAAGATCCAGGAGCGTGCGCCGGAGCGTATCGTGCAGCTCAATATCCTCACCGAAAGCCAAGTGCCGGATGAGGATGATCCTTACGCCGCCTACCAGATCCCGGATGACCTGATGTGGTAAGGCGGTAAAAACAGCCATGTGGTGAAGGGCTTGCCCCTGCCAAGAAACACAAACCCCGCTCAAAAGGCGGGGTTTGTGTTTTAACCAGTAGCGTCAGCCGATCACCAATCCACTGCGTAACTCAGGCTGAAGGTACGACCTTGGGCATTCGGGTACGGTGCACGCGCGTTGGCCTGGGCGAACATGTTTTGGTAGTTGCGGTTAGTGAGGTTGTACACCGCACCTTCGAGACGACCTACCGGCAACCTCACCGACCCCAATAGGTCAGCCAGCGTGTAGCCTTTGATGTCGCGGCCGTTGTTGTCTTTGAACGCGGCGTCATAGTCGGCCAGGCGCATACCTTGCAGGCGCAGGCTGTAGTCGCCACGGTCGTAGCCGACAAAGGCGGTGGTCTTGGCGGGAGAGATGCGTGTGGCAGGCAGGTCGATCCATTTGCCGTTCTGCTGGGTCTCGCCTTTGGCGTAGGCGTAAGTGCCGCCTACTGACCATTGATCGGTGAAGTTGTACGTCAGGCTGGTTTCAATACCGCGCACACGCTCTTTCTGATTGATCAGGCGCAGTACACGATCATTGGCGTCATAGAACTGGGTGACATCCGAGGTGTTTTCATACGCTGTGACGTTGGCCTGCCACTTGTCCCAATTGCCACGCCAGCCCAGCTCGTAGCTGTCGACCTTCAGCGCTTGGGCATTCAGGTTTTGAATGTCGTATTTGCTGTTCACGTCACGCAGGAAACGCTGGATATCCGGCAGGGAAAAGCCCTGGCTGAAGTTGATGAACACATCCTGGTTTTCGCTCAGGTGATACACCGCGCCGAGGTTATAGAGGGTGTCATCGTATTTGAGCGTGCCACCGGGCAGTATCGCGCGATTGCCGGTCTGGACGATTTCGCCATAAGCGATGCTGTCGGAAACCTCGCTTTCGATCCACTCGCGGCGTACGCCACCACGCAAGGTCCAGTCATCGATGTCGTAGGACAGCTGCCCAAAGATGGCTTTGGTGCTGGTCGCGATGTCGGGGCCGAGTTCGAACGTGGTGCCGGTCTTGGTGTAGGCCAGGCCGTTGACGCGGTATTGGTCGCCGCGCTGGCTTGAGGTTTCATGGTCGTAATCAGCGCCCCAGACGAGGTTGCCGGTGGCCGGGCCGATGTCCGGCATTTGCGTATCGATCGCCGCGCGCAGGCCGTAAACATCTTGCACGCTGTTGTTGTCGGATACCCCGGCGCGGCCACGCGACAGGTCCGGGAAGAACAACGCGTCGGCACGCCGCCAGTAACTTTCGACCTGCAAGCCCTGACCGTAGAAATCGTTGTCGGCGTAGTTGAGGTTGACCGCCTGGTTGTGGGTGAAGGGTTGGTCATCCAGGTCCAGGCCTTTGACCGCGACGGCGGTGTCGGTGATGCGTGGGTTCTTGGTGTAACGGGTGTCTTGCTCGTCCTTGTAGTCTTGCAGCGACAGGCTGATCTTCTTGTCGTCATCCAGCTCGTAGCCGAAGCGACCTTGCAGGTCATAGGTGTCGGTGTCCATGTTGCTGCCCTGGGACGTGTCCTGGGGAATGCGCTTTGCGTTGCCGTCGAACTGATCGTTGCGTTGTACGTAGTTACCCGAAACATACCAGTCCACCGGGCCCTGACGGCCCGTTGCGCTCTGGAATGTTTCGTAGGAGAAACCTTTGTGGCTGAGGTTGTTGCCGGCGGTCATGCCGATTTTGCTGCTGAAGGCCAGGTCTTCACCTTTGTTGCGCTTGGTGATGATATTGATGATGCCGCCTGACGCACCTGCACCGTAGACACTGCTGGCGCCGGATATCACTTCAATGCGCTCGATGCTTTCCGGTGCCACGCTGTTGAGCTGGCGGAAGTTGTCGCGCGTGGCGTTCTGGGACACACCATCGATCAGGATCAGCGTATTACGGCCGCGAAGCGTCTGGCCGAAGTTGCTCATGCCACCGCTGGAGGGAGCAATGCCCGGCACCAATTGCCCGAGCATATCCGCAACCCGGCGTCCCGCACCCGTTTGCTGGCGGATCTGGTCTTCGCTGATGACCTGCACAGAGCCAGGGATCGCCGCAATACTGGTTTCATTGCGTGTGGCCGAAACCACTGTTGCCTGTAATTGCAGGTTGGTGGGCGCTGGTGGGTTTTCTTCAACTTGATCGGCCCAGGCTGGGCCGCTCATAGATCCGAGCAGGGGCAGCAGGGCTGCCAGTTGCAATTTGTTCATGACCTTGCCTTTCAGTTATTAGAAGTATTGACAGAAAAACCGGATGAATCGGGTGTTCGGGTGAGCGAACGGATTGCGCGAATACCCAGGGCGGCCAAGGCATAAGTGAGCGCGACCAGCCAAAAGCTGTGCGCCAAGCCCACCATCGCCATGCCGATGCCGCCCATCAAGGCGCCGCACAGCGCGCCGGCTTTGGCGGCGCTATTGCCCATGCCCAGAGCAAAACCCTGTTGGCTGGGCGCAACGGTATTGGCGATCAACGTGTAGGCGACGGGCAGCAACGCGCCTTGCCATACGCCCCACAGCAACCGGCTGGCGAGGAAGCCCAGCCATTCGTTGGCCATCGCCGTGAAGGCAAGCGTCAAGGCGCAGGACCACGTGACCCATTCGATAATGCGCAGCGTGTGTGCCGGTTGATGTCGGTCAAACAGCCGCCCCCAAAGCGGGGCGGACAGGGCCAGCGTGAGGGCGCTGGCGGCATAGCTGGCGCCGATCAACCATGCGGGTGCGTCTAAAACGTCGGCGACGTAGAGGGCGTAAAACGGCTGAGGCATCATCTTGGCAGCCTGAATCAATACGATGATCCCCAGCATTGCGCCGAGCCAGCCTTTGGGCAGTGCGGCGGGGGCGGACGTGCGCGTTGGCCGCGAGCGCGGCGCATCGCTGGGCAGGAACACGCTGATCACTGCACAGACCAGGCAGACGGCGGTGGCGCTGTAGCACAGCAGTGCGAAGCCCGAGATATCCATCAGCCAGCCGCCCAGCACCGGCCCAGCCAGTGACCCCACTGCGGTTGCCGATTGCAGTCGCGCCAGAATGTGCCCGCGCCCGCCATCACCACAGTAGGCCAGTGCGTAGGCTTGGGCCGCTGCGATAAAGCCGGCCAACGCGCCTTGCGCCACCCTGATCGCCACCAGCAGCCACGGATCGAAGGTGATAGCGGCCAACGCCTGGCACACCGCCAGCGCCAGCAGCGCCCGAATGATCATCGGCTTGTGGCCGGTACGGTCACCCAGGCGCCCCCACATTGGCGTCAGGATCATCGCCGCCATCATCGGCCCGGCATACACCAGCGAAGACAGCAGGCCGGTGTACTGGGCATTGGCCACGCCGAGCAGCTTCTGGATCTGCAAGGGCCAGAAGGGGCCGCTCATTTCCATGGCCCCCATCGACACCAGTTGAATCACCACCAGCAGCCGCAGCGCGGTGTGGTTAGCTGCCATTGGCGGCGGCACTCAGCGGGTTGGGCAGCCGCCCGACGATGTCGGCATGGCTTTCCAGCAGGCGCATGCGCATGAACGACTTGGCCGGCCAGTCCTGCTCCATCAGGGCTTCGCGCTCGGTTGCCCAGCGCTGTGGTTCGACCTGGCTGCGCAAGTCGTCGAAACACTGGCTGACTTGGGCCGACAGTTCATTCCAAAGTAACGCCTGGGGAATATCGAAGTGGCGGGCACTGAGCAATACCAGTTCGCCCAGGTGGCACATGAATACCGTGTGCAGCAGCTTGTCACGTACAAAGCCCGCGTCGTCATACAGCGTCATCTTGGGGTCGTGCAGTTCGATATCCAAACCGTGGGCGTGCAAGGTCTTGCGGTCGATTCGAATATCACCGAAGTCACGCAACAACAGGCGGTTCAATTGGCCGTCTGCGGCCATGACCATGAAGGCGTTCTGCTGGTGGGCCTCGAAGGCAACGCCATAGCGCAGGTACATGCCCAACAGTGCCGGTACGGCGATCGCGGCATAGTCGCGAAAGAACGCAAGCATGGCATCGGCGTCCTCCAGGCCTTTGCTCAGGCGTACCCATTGCCTCAGCAGCGGCTGGCCGTGCTGGTCGATGGCAAACAGGCTGCCCACCGGCACAGCCATTTCGCCCGGTTGGAGCAGGCTCTGCGGGTTGTCGCGGTAGAGAACGGCGAGGTGACGGGAGTGCTCATCATTGGCCGGTTGGGGTTTGAAATGCACGCCGATCCGCTCGGGGACGATGCGCAGGATTCGCTGAATTGCGGGCTCGCGCTCAAGGATCGTCAGCAGCAACTGGCTGATTCGCGGGCCCATGCGCGCCGAGCGTGGCGAAACAGTTCGTTGCACACTGGTCAGCCGTAGTGAGACCGGGAGTTTGACCATCGGCGCGTCGCGGCTGCCTTCAGGCAGCACGGTCCTGAACGACATGGTCGGGTGGGCGGTAAACGCGACGATATCGGTCAGCACCAGCAGCTTGTCACCGATTTCGTTGGCGAACAGTTGCGGTAGCTCCTGGCGTGCCTGCCAAGGGTGAGCAGGCAGCGGTAGGTACTCAGCCGCCTCAAGCCCCTGCGCTGCAAGCGCTGCGGTCAACTGCAGGGCTGCCTGTGGAAAATGCTGTTGCCACCACTGCCAGTAATCTGCGGTATCGGCCAATACTTCGACATGGGCATATTGGCGGTGGAGCGCGCAAAGGAATACCGGGAAGCGCGCTTCGAACTCCGGTGAGAAATCAATCACCTGGTCGGTAGCCAAGCCCAACTTGGTCTTGTAGTTGGGGTGCCATGGGTGGCCCAGCGTGCCCCATTGTTCAAGCACGGACGTAGCGTTGGTCACACTCGCATCGTTCTTGAGGTGGCTGAGCAGATTGTGCTGATGGGCCGGGTCCATTGCTGCGTGCAGCTTGAGTGTCCACTGCGCGTGAAAGGCAAGGCATAGCGTGTCGTTGACAAAGCTGTCATCGATTTCGGTATTGAGACGGCTCAAGACGTTCAGGTCGGCCGATGATTCGAGGCTGTTGTTAAGCAGCGTCAGTAATTGCGACGGGAATTGAATGTTCTGCTCGGTCTGGTCATTACGTAGCAGCGTGACCTGGCCACGCAGGTCCCAACTGCCCATACGGCCGGGGCGCAGGTGATCGAAGCGCAGGCGGGTTTGGTCAGGCAGTGCCAGCCAGCAGTGGCCGCGTTCGTCATAGGTGCGAGTGTTGGGGTCCAGCAGGCCTTCACGAAACAGTGCCTGGATCAGACGTTGGAAACTGCGTTCGGCGGCGGGCGCCAGCGTGTTGATCAGTGCATCAAGGCTGATGTGATTGGCGAGGAATTGCGGCGTGGCCAGTGCTTCACCCCAGCGCTCAAGCAGTAATTTTTCCGGCGTGCTGTTGTGGCCATGCATGAAGTCGAATTCCTTATCCGCGGTCCTGGGTGAAAAGCGTGCGAATGGTATCGAGAATTATTAACAAATGTCTATTTTTTGTTACGCTTTTTTCGCAACCGTTTATTCAAGCGGTCGGAGGGCGTGACTTGCCGGCAAATATTGCGGCCAGGGATAGGCTGTGACATGGCCTGGAGGCGTCTGGAACAGGCCAGTTCAGGGGGGCTTGGAATGGCGTGCAGTACCTGGACTGTGACTGTGTAAGTTATGTCTGCTTTTGTACGATTGCACAGTCGTGTAGGGACATAGCGGCTTCTAAAACGCAAAAAACCGCGCATCGGGCGGTTTTTTTGTGGAGGCGGCCCGGCTGCGTGGGGCCGGGCGTCTACGTGATATCAGCGTTTCAGGAGCTTTGTGCCTGGCGTTTCATCTCAAGAGTTTCGAGCTCGTTTTTATAATTGTGGGCTTCGTTCTCGTTGTGGAACATGCCGACCAGTTGGTCTTGTTGATGGACATCCCAGATGTGAATCCCATGGCCCAGTGCTTCATGAGACATGTGTGCATCGTCGCGTTCAGTTACTTTTACAGTCATCTGCTTGCTCCAATCTCTGGTTGATCTGCGGCAAGTCGTCGCAGGCCTCTTTTATATGTTTTGTTAGCTTGCTAAGTAAACCGGTTTTGCCCGCAACAGTTCAGTGCACAAAACGCAACATTGCTACAGGCCCCATAAACCGTGACATTGCGTCGCAGGCGCCTGAGTTTTATGACAAAAGTTTCATGTTTGAGGGGGCGTTTATCTTGTGTTGATCCTCCGCCACCTTCGTGAGCAAGCCAGCGATAGCGGTAGAACGTCCAGCCCAAAACCTGCAGGCGAAAAAAAGCCTCGCATTCAGCGAGGCTACTTTTTCAGCTCATCAGCCTATCAGCTACCTTTGACAGCCTTACCGTCAACGGTGCCGTCCTGCAGCATGATGTTGTATTCCTTGCCGTCGGTCTCAACCTGGCGCAGGGCAACCAGGATGCCGCCCTCGTCCTTGGCAAACCACATCTGGGTGATGCGCTTGCTCTGCGACGGGTCGCGCACACGCTCGACCTTGATCGCGTCGATGGCGCCTACCTTGGTCTGGACCTTTTCAGGGCCGATGACGCGGAAGTCATAGGTATCGACGTCCGTGCCTTCGACCACACGGTAGCTCATGCTTTTCTTGCCGGCAGCCACGTCACGCTGGAGGGCGAGCTGGTAAGTCGACTTGTCGAGCATGCCACTTTCAAGGGTGACGTTGACCGGGTCTTTGTTTTCAAAACCGGTAACTTTCTTGGCGGATTGGTCGAAATCCAGATTGATCTTCTTCGCCTTACCCAGGCCGCCGCGTTCGAAGGTGTAGCTCTTCGGTTGCAGGGTGTCCTTGTCGAACACGATCACACTGGTTTCGGTCAGGCTGGCGATCATCATGGAGGCCTTGAAGTTCAAGGTCCAGGTGCCGTCGCTGTTCTTGGTCAGGCTGCGTTCTGCCGAACCACTCATGGGCAACTGTTTCCAGTCAGCGGTGTAGCTGGCGGAGAAGGGGTGAAGGTCTGCTGCTTGCACGGCAGGCAAGGCGAACAGCGCAAAAGCGAAGAGCAAGGCGCGACGCATAAAATCTCCTAGGTTCGAATCAAGTGGCCGCTGGCCGCGAGTAACTGACCGTCCAATAATGCACCCTGGTCGCCAAGAATCAACCGACCTTCGGCAAACCAGCGAACGGCCAGTGGGTAAATCCTGTGTTCCTGGGTGTGAACCCGTTGCGCAAGGCTCTGCGCCGAGTCGTCAGACTCTACCGGAACCACTGCCTGTACGACCAGAGGCCCGCCATCGAGTTCCTCGGTGACGAAGTGCACGCTGCAGCCATGCTCGCTGTCGCCGGCATCGAGCGCACGCTGGTGCGTGTGCATGCCTTTGTACTTGGGCAGCAGGGAAGGGTGGATATTCAGCAGCCGCCCTTCGTAATGCCTTACGAAATCAGCGCTGAGGATGCGCATGAAGCCGGCCAGTACCACGAGTTTGGGGTTGAAGGCGTCAATCAGTTCGATCAAGGCGCTATCAAAGGCCTCGCGACCTTCGAAAGCCGTGTGATCCAAGGCGCGGGTGTCGATACCCGCGTCCCTGGCGCGTTGCAGGCCATAGGCGTCGCTGCGGTTGGAGATCACCGCAGCGATGCGCACCGTGCTGTCGCCGGTGCGCGTGCTGTCGATCAGGGCCTGCAAGTTACTGCCGGTGCCGGAAAGCAGCACCACGACATCACAGGTCTGAGGCATCAGTGAGCCTTGAGGTTCTTCAGTTCAACCTGTGCCGCGCCTTCTGGGGCGGTGGCGATCTGGCCGATAACCCAAGGCTGCTCGCCGGCTTCACGCAGCACGTTCAGCGCGCTTTCAACGTGCTCTTGAGCCACGCAAATAACCATGCCCACGCCGCAGTTCAGCACGCGGTGCATTTCGGTTTCATCGACGTTGCCTTTCTCTTGCAGCCAGTCGAAGACCGCAGGACGCTGCCAGCTGGCCACGTCGACGATCGCCTGGGCGCCTTTTGGCAGGACGCGCGGGATGTTGTCCAGCAAACCGCCGCCAGTGATGTGGGCCATGGCTTTGACTGCGCCAGTGTCCTTGATCAGCTTGAGCAGTGGCTTGACGTAGATGCGCGTAGGGGCCATCAGCAGGTCGGTCAGCGGCTTGCCGTCGAGCTGGATGTTCTCGATGTCGGCGCCGGACACTTCGATGATCTTGCGGATCAGCGAGTAGCCGTTGGAGTGCGGGCCGGAGGATGGCAGGGCCAGCAGGGCATCACCGGCAGCCACTTTGGAGCCGTCGATGATTTCGGCTTTTTCTACAACGCCGACGCAGAAGCCGGCCAGGTCGTAGTCTTCGCCTTCGTACATGCCTGGCATCTCAGCGGTTTCGCCGCCAACCAGAGAGCAGCCCGACAGTTCGCAACCAGCGCCGATGCCGGTCACCACCTGGGTCGCGGTTTCGACATTGAGCTTGCCGGTCGCGTAGTAATCCAGGAAGAACAAGGGCTCAGCGCCGCACACCACCAGGTCGTTGACGCACATGGCAACCAGGTCGATGCCGATGCTGTCGTGCTTGTTCAGGTTCAGCGCCAGGCGCAGCTTTGTGCCCACGCCGTCGGTGCCGGAAACCAGTACAGGCTGCTTGTAGCCGGCCGGGATTTCGCAGAGGGCGCCAAAACCGCCCAGGCCGCCCATGACTTCGGGGCGCGCAGTGCGCTTGGCGACGCTCTTGATGCGTTCGACCAATGCTTCACCGGCGTCGATGTCTACACCGGCGTCCTTGTAGCTCAGGGAGGGTTGCTTGCTCATGATCCAGGCCTTTAGGGGGGATTCAGGGGTAACGACCGAGCGGGCAGGCGCTTTTGGTAAAAGGCCCAGCCGTTGACGGTCTGCGAAGGCGCGCGATTTTATCAGGCTTGAGGGGCAGCGGCCATCCTCGGGCCGACGGGCAGGGCCATATAGGTCAAAAAAGCAGGTTAAAAAAATGCTAATCGGCTCTGCTTCGGTACGTATTAAGGTATAGCCTTTAACCCGCTATCGTTATGACAGTACAAAAACTGCCATGACCCTGTGAATGTTTTACCGGTGGCTGTGGTCACAGCCTTGCCAAACCGAGTTCACGCGGCCTGTTGCAGCCGCTAAATTTGTCGTTCGGGAATCTTCCATGCGTCTGTGTAACTTCTTCTTTGTAGGCTGCTTGTCGTTGGTCAGCCTGGCGAGTCATGCCGAAACACTCAATGGCCTTTATCAAGTACTTGAGCCCGTCAGCAGCCAGTCCCCGCAAGAGCGCGACCAGGCTACCCAGCGTGCCGTGCAAACCATGGTGATCCGCCTGACTGGTGACGCCAAGGCCGCCGAAGGCCCGGGCCTGGCGGCGATTCGCAAGGATCCGCAACAAATCATCACGCAATATGGGTACGACGCTGGCCCGCCGGAAAGCCTGCAAGTGGATTTTGATCCGGTCAGTACTGACCGCGCTTTGCGCGATGCGGGCCTGTCGATTTGGGGCAGCAATCGCCCCTCGATCCTCGGTTGGTGGTTGAACGATTCTACTGGAGGCAGCAGCCTGGTAGGCGATGGCCAGATCGTCGCACAGGCGCTGCGCCGCGCTGCGCAACACCGTGGCCTGCCGTTGCGTCTACCGCTGGGTGACCTGGATGAGCAGGTGGTCGCCACCGTGCCGAACTTGGAAAGTGCCGATGCCACACCGTTGCGCGCCGCCTCCGAACGTTACGGCGCCGACGCTCTGCTGGCCGTGCATGCGCGTCAGGAAGGCAGCCAATGGCAGGCCAAATGGCGCCTGTGGTTGGGCGACAAGAGCGAACAGGGCACGGCGCAAGGTGCCGACACGGCTGCCGTGGCCGATGCGGTGATGCTGGCGGTCAGCCAGAAATTGGCGCCGCGTTTTGCGGTCAAGCCTGGCGTGAGCACCGAGCAATTGCTGGAAGTGCAAGGCATGACCCTTGAGCGTTACGCCGCGCTGGGTCATCTGCTTGAGCCCTTTGGTGGCCAGCCCCAACGGGTGGATGGCGATCGCATCGTGTACCGCGTCAACGGCAGTGCCGATCAGTTACGTACCCAGTTGAGCCTGGCTAAATTGCAGGAGATTCCTGCCAGTGAAGCACCGGTCCAGCAGCCTGTGGCAGATAGCACTCAACCTGTTGCTGCACCTGAGCCTCAAGCGCAGCTGCGTTTTCGTTGGTAGTAGTTTTCTTCTTTATATAGATGGAGTGGTTTATGGCGGATACGCGTCGTTGGGTGTGGCTTGGCGGGATTGTCCTGCTGTGTGTATTTGTGTTTCTGCTGCATTCGATCCTGACGCCGTTCCTGGTTGCGTTGCTGCTCGCGTACCTGTTCGATCCCATGGTGGATCGCCTGGAAAAGGCTGGCTTGTCGCGTACCTTGGGGGTAGTGGCAGTGTTTGCGCTGTTTACCTTGATCATCACGGCATTGGTGTTGGTGTTGTTGCCAATGCTGGCCAAGCAGTTGTATCGCTTGTATGAACTGGCGCCGCAGATGCTCGATTGGCTGCAGCACACGGCGG
This sequence comes from Pseudomonas sp. EA_15y_Pfl1_P101, assembly GCF_963970835.1. NCBI lineage: Bacteria > Pseudomonadati > Pseudomonadota > Gammaproteobacteria > Pseudomonadales > Pseudomonadaceae > Pseudomonas > Pseudomonas sp. EA_15y_Pfl1_P101. Next base: position 53,267 of record NZ_CAXAPA010000005.1, read on the forward strand.
TGCCGTGGGCCCAGGCCAAGCTCGGGCTGTCGGACGGCTTCTGGAAGTTCGACAAGATCAAGGCGGCCATCAGCGAACACATGGGCCAGACCACCGATATCGTCGGTGTCATCCTCAGCCAGGCAACTGCATCCAGCCTGGCGCTGATTGGTTGGTTGACCAACCTAGTGCTGATCCCGGTGGTGGCGTTCTACCTGCTGCGCGACTGGGACATTATGATGGCCAAGATCCGCAGCCTGCTGCCGCGCGATCGTGAGGAGCGCATTGTTTCCCTGGCAGGCGAGTGCCATGAGGTGTTGGGCGCGTTTGTGCGTGGCCAACTGCTGGTGATGCTGGCGCTGGGCATCATCTATGCTGGCGGCTTGATGGCGATCGGTCTGGAGCTGGGCCTATTGATCGGCCTGATCGCCGGCCTGGCCGCTATCGTGCCGTACATGGGCTTTGTGATCGGTATCGGCGCGGCGCTGGTGGCCGGGCTGTTCCAGTTTGGCGGCGACCTGTACCCGATGCTGGGGATTGTCGCGGTGTTCATGGTCGGCCAGGCGCTGGAAGGCATGGTGCTCACGCCGTTGCTGGTGGGCGACCGGATTGGTCTGCACCCGGTGGCGGTGATCTTTGCGATCCTGGCGGGCGGTGAGCTGTTCGGGTTTACCGGCATCCTGATGGCACTGCCTGTGGCGGCAGTGATCATGGTGCTGGTGCGCCATATGCACGATCTGTACAAGGATTCGGATGTGTACACCGGCGTTGTAGACCCCGAGCTGTAACCGCTTCGTAACAAACCCGGTCCTGGCCGGGTTTGTTGTTTCTGGAGCAGCAGCGCCAAACAATCTGCGCAAATCCAACAAGTTAACGCAAACCTTTGATTTTGCTTGTGGTCTGCTGCATTGTGCGCCCGGCGTCACGGGTATAAACTTTGCAAACTTTTCACAGAGGCCACTAACGGTTCGTTTGGAGCCGTTCAGTCAGCATGAAACCGATTCAGCTGCCCTTGGGTGTGCGTCTGCGTGATGACGCCACCTTTATCAACTACTACCCAGGCGCCAATGCCGCTGCACTCGGCTATGTCGAGCGGCTCTGCGAAGCCGACGCCGGGTGGACCGAAAGCCTGATCTATCTGTGGGGCAAGCACGGCGTAGGGCGTACTCACCTGTTGCAGGCCGCGTGCCTGCGTTTCGAGCAGATGGGCGAGCCAGCGGTTTACCTGCCCCTGGCTGAGTTGATGGACCGTGGTATCGGCATCTTCGACCACCTCGAGCAATACGAGCTGGTGTGCCTGGACGATCTGCAAGCGATCGCCGGCAAGGCGGACTGGGAAGAGGCGCTGTTTCACCTGTTCAACCGCCTGCGTGACAGTGGTCGGCGTTTATTGATTGCCGCCTCGACTTCCCCACGTGAACTTCCGATCAAGCTGGCTGACCTCAAGTCGCGTCTGACCCTGGCGCTGATCTTCCAGATGCGCCCGCTGTCCGACGAGGACAAGCTGCGCGCCTTGCAATTGCGCGCATCGCGTCGCGGCCTGCATCTCACCGACGAGGTGGGGCATTTCATCCTCACCCGTGGCACGCGCAGCATGAGCGCTTTATTCGAGTTGCTCGAGCAGCTCGATCAGGCTTCCTTGCAGGCTCAACGAAAATTGACGATTCCTTTCCTGAAAGAAACGTTGGGCTGGTAACCCATTGAATTGAAGGGGGTCGGCAATTTTCAGGCGCCAAAAAACCTGCGTTTGAGCCGAATTGGCCACGCATTTGAACCGATAAATGGAATGACGGCTTAGATGGCATAGTCCAATCGGGAAGTCACATAGACCACGATTGAATTTGCAAATCGATGTGATAGAAGGCATAGTCTCGGCTTCTTTACATACCAGCCACGGTCGTGCCCATGCTAAATCGCTTCGCACCCCTCGTGCCTCTCGCACTCGTTACCCTGTTGTTTGGTTGCGCATCCCACCCTCAACAGGTGGCAGAACAGCAAAAACCACAGGTTCAAAACCAGGCCAAATTTGTTGCTGCACAGTCTGCTTCTGTTTACGAAGAAGAGCTGGCAACTGAAAAAGAACTGGCCGATTTCTCCGGCAGCAAGCCTTACCAGCTTCCAGTTCTCGCCGACAGCATCCTCGAACGCGGCATGTCCCTGATCGGTACCCGTTACCGTTTCGGCGGTACCTCCGAAGCCGGTTTTGACTGCAGCGGTTTCATCGGCTACCTGTTTCGTGAAGAGGCGGGCATGAACCTGCCACGCTCCACTCGCGAAATGATCAACCTGAATGCACCGTTGGTCTCGCGCAACAACCTCAAGCCCGGTGATCTGCTTTTCTTTAGTACGGCTGGTCGTGGTCGCGTCAGCCATGCTGGTATCTACTTGGGCGATAACCAGTTTATCCACTCCAGTAGCCGTCGCAGTGGCGGTGTTCGAGTCGACAACCTGGGCTCCAGCTACTGGAGCAAAACCTTCATCGAAGCCAAGCGCGCACTCGCCATGGCCCCGACGACGGTTACCGCTAGCAAGTAAACTTAAAGTGATACTTGAAGTTTGAGGTGTAAGCGCTAGAATCCCTGGACATTGTTGTAATCCGTTCGCGCGAGCTTTGCTTGCGCGTTCTGGTTTTCAGCGTTCGGCAGCGAAAAGCCGCATCCAGACCAGGATTGTTCTGCACATGTCGACCTCGGCCCGCCTGATTCTTATTGTTTGCGCCGCGCTGCTCAGCGCCTGTGCAAGCCGCCCACCGCCGCCCGCGCCTGTCGCGGTGAAGCCTAAGCCGGTGTTCAACTATTCCACCCAGAATTTCTCGCCTGTGGCTGAAGATGTGCTCTTCCGCGCGCTGGGCCTGGTCGGCACGCCTTATCGTTGGGGCGGCAACACGCCGGACTCCGGGTTTGATTGCAGCGGTTTGATTGGTTTTGTGTTTCGCGACGCTGCCGGCATCTCGCTACCGCGTACTACCCGTGAACTGATCGTGATGCGCGCCCAGGATGTCAGCGAGCAGAACCTGCAGACCGGCGACCTGCTTTTCTTCGCCACCGGTGGTGGTTCACAGGTCAGCCACGCCGGGATCTACGTGGGGGAAGGGCGCTTTGTACATGCGCCGCAGACCGGTGGTACGGTGAAGTTGGATACTTTGTCCAAGGCGTATTGGCAGAATGCTTACTTGAGTGCAAAGCGTGTGTTGCCGGCGAATCTGGCGCGGAATCCCTGAAAGCAGCGATAAGCTTCAAGTTGCAAGCTGCAAGACGGTGCAGCGCCACCTTGCAGCTTCAAGCTTAAGGCTTGCTGCTCCGCTATCTAGCGGCCGACACCCGCCACACCTTATTCCCTACATCGTCCGCCACCAGCAAATCCCCCTGCTGATCAATCACCACGCCCACTGGGCGGCCCATGGCGTTCTCGTCCTTATCGAGGAACCCGGTCAGCACGTCCACCGGCTGCCCTTTAGGCTGCCCGCCTTCGAACGGCACGAAGATCACCTTGTAGCCACTGTGCGGCTTGCGGTTCCACGAACCATGCTGGCCGATAAACGCGCCGTTGCTGAATTGCGCCGGGAGTTTGCTGCCCTCGGCGAATGTCAGTCCCAAGGATGCGGTGTGTGGGCCTACCGCGTAGTCCGGCGCAATCGCCTTGGCCACCAGGTCCAGATTCTGCGGTGTGACCCGCACATCGACGTGCTGCCCGTAATAACTGAACGGCCAGCCATAGAAGCCGCCATCCTTGACCGAGGTGATGTAGTCCGGCACCAGGTCGCTGCCGATTTCGTCACGCTCGTTGACCGCCGTCCACAGCTTGCCGCTCTGCGGCTCCCACGCCATACCGTTCGGGTTGCGCAGGCCAGAGGCGAAGATGCGGTGCTCGCCGCTGGCGCGGTCGACTTCCCAGATTGCCGCCCGGCCTTCTTCCGCTTGCAGGCCGTTTTCACCGACGTTGCTGTTGGAGCCCACGCTCACATACAGCTGGGTGCCGTCCTTGCTGGCCACCACGTTTTTCGTCCAGTGGTGATTCAAAGGCCCGCCCGGCAGGTCGACGACTTTGGTACCGGCTTGCTTGATCGCGGTGTCTCCCGGTTGATAGGGGAAGCGCAGCAGCTTGTCCGAGTCAGCAACGTACAGGTCGTTGCCGACCAGTGTCATGCCAAATGGCGAATTGAGATTCTCCAAGAACACCGTGCGCGTCTCCGCGACACCATCGTGGTCGGCGTCACGCAGTAGCGTGATGCGATTCGGGCTCGGCACCCCGGCGCCAGCGCGGCCCATGACTTTCTCCATGACCCAGCCACGAATGCCCTTGGAATCATCCGGCTTGGGCGGCGCGTTGGTTTCCGCCACCAGTACATCGCCATTAGGTAACACATACAACCAGCGCGGATGGTCCAGGCCTTCGGCAAACGCCGCAACCTGGGTACCGGCGGCGGCCGTTGGCTTCACGCCCTCGGGCCAGCCGATGGCGGGGGCGATATTGACGGTGGGGATCAGGGTTTTGTTCGGTTCCGGCAACTTGGGCGAAGGCCCGGTACCGTCAGAGACCTGGAGGGTGGAGCTTTCACCGCAGGCGGCGAGGCTGCCGGCGACCAGGATGAGTAGGGCAAGTCTTGTTTTATGCATGGTGTTCTCCTTATACCTGTAAGGGTAGAGGCGAACGGCGGTGCGATGGTTCAAGTGCAAGGTCAGCTTTCATTGACGCTCCACCCCCAACCCACTAACCTTCGCGGCTTGTTCCAGGTGCTCTGTGACCTATGGGTCGACCGAGTGAAACAGGGAAGCCGGTGAGTGAGCGCACTTGTACACAGTGCTGCCGCGATTCCGGCGCTGCCCCCGCAACGGTAGATGAGTCAAGACGCTGCCTTTTGCCACTGTATCGCCTCGCGATATGGGAAGGCGCAACGTCGGCTTGCTCGCTCTTTCAATCAAGAGAGGAGCGCCACTCATGAGCCCGGAGACCGGCCTGGTACATCCAACAGCATCACGGTGGGCGATGCTTGGCTGTCTGTTTTTCTTTTTTCCTGCCCGCCGTTTTTGTCCAGCCCCAACGGAGAGCTGCCATGACCGATTCCCCCGACCGCGACGAACGCCACCTGGCGCGCATGCTGCGCAAAAAAGCCGTGATCGACGAACGCATCGCCAACTCCCCCAACGAGTGCGGGCTGCTGCTGGTATTGACCGGCAACGGCAAAGGCAAGAGCAGCTCCGCATTCGGCATGCTGGCCCGGGCCATGGGCCATGGTATGCAGTGCGGTGTGGTGCAGTTCATCAAGGGGCGCTACAGCACCGGTGAAGAGTTGTTCTTCCGCCGATTCCCCGAGCAAGTACGTTTCCACATCATGGGCGAAGGCTTCACCTGGGAAACCCAGGATCGCCAACGTGACATCGCCGCGGCCGAAGCCGCCTGGGCGGTGTCCCGCGAACTGCTGCAAGACCCGAGCATCGGTATGGTCGTGCTGGATGAGCTGAACATCGCCCTCAAGCACGGCTACCTCGAACTGGACCAGGTGCTCAGTGACTTGCAGGCCCGCCCGCCGATGCAGCACGTGGTGGTCACCGGCCGTGGCGCCAAGCCCGAGTTGATCGAAATGGGTGACACCGTCACCGAAATGGGCATGCTCAAGCACGCGTTCCAGGCCGGTATCAAGGCACAGAAGGGCGTCGAACTTTGAATCAGCCCCGTCATTGCCCGGCCGTATTGATCGCCGCACCGGCGTCCGGCCAGGGCAAAACCACCGTCACCGCCGCGCTGGCCCGATTGCACCGCAACCTGGGTCGCAAGGTGCGCGTTTTCAAATGCGGCCCGGATTTCCTCGACCCGATGATCCACGAGCGCGCCAGCGGTGCGCCGGTGTATCAATTGGACATGTGGATGGTGGGCGAGCAGGAAAGTCGCCGCCTGCTGTGGGAAGCGGCGGGCGAGGCGGACCTGATCCTGATCGAAGGCGTGATGGGCTTGTTTGACGGCACACCGTCCAGTGCCGACCTGGCACGACACTTCGGCGTGCCGGTACTGGGCGTGATCGACGGCACGGCCATGGCCCAGACCTTTGGCGCCCTGGCATTGGGCCTGGCGCGTTATCAGCCGGACTTGCCGTTCGCTGGGGTGCTGGCCAACCGCGTTGGTACGCTGCGCCATGCGCAATTGCTGGAAGGCAGCCTCACCGAAGGCCTGCGCTGGTACGGCGCGTTGTCCCGTGAGACCGGTATAGAGCTGCCTAGCCGTCACCTGGGACTGGTGCAAGCCAGCGAACTGAATGACCTTGATGTGCGCCTGGACACCGCTGCCCAAGCCTTGGGCAGCAGTTGCGAAGTGGCTTTGCCGCCGCCGGTCGCCTTTGCAGCACCGGAAGTGATCGAGGCCGAGCCACTGCTAAATGGCGTGCGTATTGCGGTGGCCCGCGACGAAGCCTTCGCCTTTACCTACGGCGCAAGCCTTGACCTGTTGCGGGCCATGGGCGCGGAGCTGAAGTTTTTCTCGCCCATTCACGATCGCGTATTGCCTGATGCCGACAGCCTCTACTTGCCCGGCGGTTACCCGGAGCTGCATCACCAGGCGCTGTCGGAAAACACCCCGATGCTCGACGCGATCCGCGCTCACCATGCGGCCGGCAAACCCTTGCTCGCCGAATGCGGTGGCATGCTCTACCTGCTGGACTCGCTCACCGATGTCGACGGCACCCGCGCCGAACTGGTGGGCCTGTTGCAGGGCGATGCGGTGATGCAAAAGAAACTGGCGGCCCTGGCGCTGCAAAGTGTCGAGTTGCCGGAAGGCACGCTGCGCGGTCACACCTATCACCATTCCCTGACCAGCACCGACTGGCAGCCGATTGCCAGGGGTTTGAGCCCCAATGGTGGGCGCGGTGCCGAGGCGGTTTACCGTCAGGGACGGATGACGGCTTCTTACGTGCATTTTTATTTTCCGTCGAATCCAGCCGCTGTAGCCGCACTGTTTGCGCCAGGCCGGGATGTCGCTATCGCAGGCAAGCCACACACATCGACAGTGTTAACAGATCAAAATGTGGGAGGGGCGGTGCGACGATTCGACTTGCCCGCGATGAGGCCATGACTGACAACGCCTTTCCCGAAGCCGACCGCCAAGCCGTCTACCGCGCCATCGCCGAACGCCGTGACATGCGCCACTTCAGTGGCGGCACTGTCGCCCCCCAATTGCTGCACCGTCTGCTCCAGGCCGCGCACCAGGCCCCCAGCGTCGGTCTGATGCAACCTTGGCGTTTCATCCGCATCAGCGATCGCCAACTGCGTGGGCAGATTCAGCAGTTAGTAGAAGAAGAGCGCATACGCACCGCCGAAGCCCTGGGCGAGCGCTCCGACGCGTTCATGAAGCTCAAGGTCGAAGGCATCCACGACTGCGCCGAAGTGCTGGTGGCGGCGCTGATGGATGATCGCGAGCGGCACATCTTCGGCCGTCGTACCTTGCCGGAAATGGACATGGCCTCGCTGTCCTGTGCCATTCAGAATCTGTGGCTGGCCGCGCGTGTCGAGGGCCTGGGCATGGGCTGGGTCTCGTTGTTCGAACCCCAGGCCCTGGCCGATCTGCTCGGTTTGCCGCCCGGCGCGAAACCCCTGGCCGTGTTGTGCCTGGGGCCGGTAACGGAGTTCTACCCGGCACCGATGTTGCAACTCGAAGGCTGGACCGAGCCTCGGCCGCTGAGTGATATGTTGTATGAGAATGTGTGGGGAGTGAGTCAATGAGTGTGGCCTTGCTGTGCGTCGCTGCAGTGGCGCTGGATGCGCTGCTGGGCGAACCCAGGCGCTGGCATCCGCTGGTGGCATTCGGCAATTTCGCCGGGCGCATCGAGCAACGTTTCAACACCGGTGGCCGTGGCTGGCGCAGCCATGGCGTGACCGCGTGGTTTATCGCCGTAGTGCCGCTGACCCTGCTGGCCACGGCGTTGTCGTGGGCGCCGTATATCGGCTGGGTAGTGGAGATTCTGGCGCTGTATTGCGCCCTCGGCATGCGCAGCCTCGGCGAGCATGTGATCCCGGTGGCACAGGCCCTGCGCAGCGATGACCTGGAGGCAGCGCGCAAGCGCGTGAGCTACCTGGTCAGCCGCCAGACCAGCGAACTGGACCGTACTGAAGTTGCCCGAGCCGCCACCGAATCGGTGCTGGAAAACGGCAGTGACGCAGTCTTCGCCGCGTTGTTCTGGTTCGTGGTGGCGGGCGTGCCGGGCGTGGTGCTTTATCGCCTGAGCAATACCCTCGACGCCATGTGGGGTTATCGCAACGCTCGCTTTGAGCGCTTTGGTTGGGCTGCGGCAAAAATCGACGATGTGCTGAACTACATTCCGGCACGCCTGGTCGCCTTGACCTATGCCGTGCTCGGCAAGACCCGTCTGGCGCTCAAATGCTGGCGCACCCAAGGCCCGACCTGGGACAGCCCCAACGCCGGCCCGGTGATGGCTGCCGGTGCAGGCGCGCTCGGCGTTGAGCTGGGCGGTGCGGCGATCTATCACGGTGAAGTGCATCAACGTCCGCCACTGGGCGAAGGCCCTGGGGCGGATGCGGACGCCATCGACTGTGGCTGGCAACTGGTGCAGCGCGGCGTATGGTTGTGGCTGTTGATCCTATGCGTCGGGGGGCAGTTTTATGCTTGAGCACGGTGGCCGGCTGCGCAAGGCAGCGATTCAGTACGGAATTGCCGAAGCTGACTGGCTCGACCTGTCCAGCGGCCTGGCGCCCTGGCCCTGGCCGATCCCCGAGATCCCGCTGCGCGCCTGGGCGCGTCTGCCGGAAGCCGATGACGGCCTGGAGCAGGCCGCCAGCGAGTATTACGGCGCGGCGCATCTGTTGCCAGTAGCTGGCTCCCAGGCGGCGATTCAGTTGCTGCCACGTCTGCGTCGCGCCGGCAAAGTCGGGGTATTGTCGCCGTGCTATGCCGAACACGCCGAAGCCTGGCGCCGCGCCGGTTACGTAGTGCGCGAAGTGCTGGAGCAGGAAGTCGACTTCTTTCTTGATGGCCTTGACGTATTGGTGGTGGTCAATCCCAACAACCCCACCGGCCTGAGCCTGAACCCGCAACGCTTGCTGGACTGGCACTCGCGGCTGGCCCAGCGCGGCGGCTGGTTGGTGGTGGACGAGGCGTTCATGGACGTGACCCCGGAATTGAGCCTGGCGGGCCAGGCGCATCAGGTCGGCCTGATTGTGCTGCGCTCGTTCGGTAAATTCTTCGGCCTGGCCGGTGTGCGACTGGGCTTCGTACTGGCCGAGCGCAAGCTGCTCAAGTTGCTGGCCGAGCAGGTTGGCCCTTGGGCGGTCAGCGGGCCGACGCGGGTGCTGGGCCAAATCTGCCTGCGCGACAGTGCCGGGCATGCGCGGCAACGCGCGCGCTGCATCGAGGCGAGCCAGCGCTTGTTTACCACGCTGGAGCGCCACGGCTTTCAACCTCAGGGCGGTTGCGCCTTGTTCCAGTGGCTGATCACGCCGCACGCCGAACGCATGCATGAATTCATGGCCCAGCGCGGCATCCTGCTGCGCCTGTTTGTCCATAACAGCAGCTTGCGTTTTGGCCTGCCGGATACCGATGCCGACTGGCAACGCCTGGACGAAGCTCTGGCCGCCTATAAGGACGCGACATGAGTACGTTGATGGTGCAAGGCACGACGTCCGACGCCGGCAAAAGCACCTTGGTGACGGCGCTGTGTCGCTGGTTGGTGCGCCAGGGTGTGCCAGTGGTGCCGTTCAAGCCACAGAACATGGCGCTCAACAGCGCCGTGACGGCCGAGGGCGGCGAGATCGGTCGTGCGCAAGCGGTGCAGGCCCAGGCGGCCAACTTGGCGCCGCACACCGATATGAACCCGGTGCTGCTCAAGCCCAACAGCGACACCGGTTCCCAAGTGATCATCCACGGCCGCGCTGTTACCAGCATGAACGCGGTGGCCTATCACGACTACAAAGCCATCGCGATGCAGGCGGTGCTGGCCTCCCACGCACGGTTGAGCCAAGCCTACCCCGTCGTGATGGTGGAAGGCGCGGGCTCCCCGGCGGAGATCAACCTGCGCGCCAATGACATCGCCAACATGGGCTTTGCCGAAGCAGTGGATTGCCCGGTGCTGCTGATCGCCGATATCAATCGCGGCGGGGTGTTTGCCCATCTGGTCGGCACCCTTGAACTGCTTTCGCCCAGCGAGCAGGCACGGGTCAAAGGCTTCATCATCAACCGATTTCGCGGCGACATTGCGCTGTTGCAACCGGGCCTGGACTGGCTGGAAGCGCGCACCGGAAAACCGGTGGTGGGCGTATTGCCCTACGTGATGGACCTGCATCTGGAAGCTGAAGACGGCATCGATCAGCGCCAGATCGATAAGGCTGCGCAGGTACTCAAGGTGGTGGTACCGGTGTTGCCGCGCATCAGCAACCACACGGATTTCGACCCGCTGCGTTTGCATCCCCAAGTGGACTTGCAATTCATCGGGCCAGGCCAGCCGATCCCTGCTGGCGACCTGATTATCCTCCCTGGCTCGAAAAGCGTGCGCAGCGACCTGGCCTATCTGCGTGCCAACGGTTGGGACAGCGCCGTGGCGCGGCACTTGCGCTACGGCGGCAAAGTGCTTGGCATCTGCGGCGGCTTGCAGATGCTCGGCGAGCAGGTGCATGACCCGCTGGGCCTGGAAGGGCTTGCCGGCTCCAGCGAGGGCCTTGGGTTATTGGCGTTCAGCACCACCTTGGAAGAAGAGAAACAGCTGCGCAACGTACGCGGGCGTCTATTGCTGGAAGATGCCGACGTCAGCGGTTATGAGATCCATGCGGGCGTGACTTCCGGCGAGGCTTTATCGAATGCCGCTGTGCTTCTCGATGACGGCCGCAGCGATGGCGCGCAAAGTGCGGACGGGCAGATCATCGGCACTTACCTGCATGGCGTGTTCGAAACCCCGGCCGCGTGCAGTGCGCTGCTGCGTTGGGCGGGGTTGCAGGATGTGCAGGAGGTCGACTACCACGCCTTGCGCGAGCGCGATATCGAGCGCCTGGCCGACTTGGTGGAGAACCACCTGGACACCGAGCTGTTACGCAAACTGTGCGGGATTTAATGGTGCACATACTGTCCCCCTGTGGGAGCTGGCTTGCCTGCGATGGCATCAACCGGGTCTCCCTGATACACCGAGGTGACTGCATCGCAGGCAAGCCAGCTCCCACATTTGATCGCGTTGTAAATAAAGGTGTGACGCTATGCTCCAACTGATCCTCGGCGGCGCCCGTTCCGGCAAAAGCCGTCTTGCCGAAAAACTCGCCAGCGACAGCGCTTTGCCGGTCACTTACATCGCCACCAGCCAACCTTTGGATGGCGAGATGAATGAGCGTGTCGCCTTGCATCGTCAACGTCGCCCCGACCATTGGGGCCTGGTCGAAGAGCCCATCGAACTGGCGCGTGTGCTGCGCGAAAACGCGGCTGCCGAGGGCTGCCTGCTGGTGGATTGCCTGACCCTGTGGCTGACCAATCTGCTGATGCTCGAAGACCCGAAGCGCCTGGCTCTGGAGCGCGATCAACTGCTGCAAACCCTGGCCTCGCTGCCGGGTGAAATCATTTTTGTCAGCAACGAGACCGGTCTGGGTGTCGTGCCGCTGGGCGAATTGACTCGCCGCTATGTGGATGAAGCCGGTTGGCTGCATCAAGCCTTGGCCGAGCAGTGTCAGCGTGTGGTCCTGACCGTTGCCGGCCTGCCCCTGACTTTGAAAGGTACTGCGTTATGACTGACACCTGGTGGCTCAACCCGTGTAAGGCGAGTGATGCTCAAGTGTATGAACAAGCCCTGGCGCGCCAGCAGCAATTGACCAAGCCGGCCGGTTCCCTCGGCCAGTTGGAAGCGCTGGCGGTGCAACTGGCCGGCTTGCAGGGTCAGGTCAAACCGTCGGTGGATCAGCTGTGGGTCGTCATCTTCGCCGGTGACCATGGCGTGGTCGCGGAAGGCGTGTCGGCATTCCCCCAGGAAGTCACTGGGCAGATGCTGCATAACTTTGTCACGGGTGGCGCGGCTATCAGCGTGTTGGCGCGGCAGCTGGGTGCGCAGTTGGAAGTGGTCGACCTTGGCACGGTGAATCCGTCCCTGGACCTGCCCGGTGTACGTCACCTGAATATTGGCGCGGGCACCGCAAACTTCGTCAACGGTCCGGCGATGACCGAGGTCCAGGGGCAATTGGCCCTGCAAGCCGGACGCGACAGCGTGCATCGTGCATTGGCAAGCGGTGCGCAGTTGTTTATCGGCGGCGAGATGGGCATCGGCAACACCACCGCTGCCAGTGCGCTAGCGTGTGCCTTGCTCGACTGCCAGGTCAGTGATCTCACGGGGCCGGGCACCGGATTGAATGCCCAGGGCGTTAGCCACAAGGTGGCCGTGATCGAACGTGCACTGGCGTTACACGCCGGACGGCGCGGTGATGCATTGCCTACCCTGTTCAATCTCGGCGGCTTTGAGATTGCCGCCCTGGTGGGCGCGTATCTGGCTTGTGCTCAAGAAGGCATCGTGGTGCTGGTGGATGGGTTTATCTGCACTGTCGCCGCGCTGGTCGCGACGCGCTTGAACCCGGCGTGCCGGGAGTGGCTGATGTTCGGCCATTGTGGTGCCGAGCCAGGTCATCGTCATGTGCTGCAAAGCCTCGACGCGCAACCGCTGCTGGACCTGGGCCTGCGCCTGGGCGAAGGCAGTGGCGCAGCGCTGGCCGTGCCGTTGTTGCGCCTGGCCTGTGCGCTGCACGGGCAGATGGCGACCTTCGCCGAAGCCGCCGTGGCAGGCCGCCCGGCATGACCTTGCGCCTGGACCTGCTGCGACACGGCGAAACCGAGCTGGGCGGCGGCTTGCGTGGCAGCCTGGACGACGCACTCACCGCCAAGGGTTGGGCGCAGATGCGCGCGGCGGTAGTGGAGCAGGGGCCGTGGGACCGCGTGGTCAGTTCGCCGCTGCAACGGTGCGCGCGGTTTGCCGATGAATTGGGCGCTCAGCTCAATGTGCCGGTCACGCTGGAAAAGGCACTGCAAGAACTGCACTTCGGCGCCTGGGAAGGGCAGAGCGCGGCGGCCTTGATGGAGACCGACGCCGAAGGGCTGGGCCTGTTCTGGGCCGACCCCTACAGTTTCACGCCGCCGGAAGGGGAGCCTGTCAGTGACTTTTCCGAGCGCGTGTTGGGTGCTGTCGCACGCCTGCACCAGACTTATGCGGGTGAGCGCGTGCTGTTGGTCACTCATGGCGGCGTGATGCGCCTGTTATTGGCACAGGCACGCGGTTTGCCCCGGGAGCAACTCTTGAATGTCGAAGTCGGTCACGGTGGGTTATTCAGCCTGCAAGTTTGTGCTGACGGCGTGCTAAAGGCGCTGGCGTGATCATGCTGCCATTCTGGATCGCCCTGCAATTTCTCAGCAGCCTGCCGATTCGTCTGCCGGGCATGCCGCAGCCTCAGGAACTGGGACGCTCACTGCTGTTTTATCCGGTGGTCGGCGTATTGTTTGGTTTGCTGTTGTGGGCTTTGAACACCGCGTTGATGGGCGCACCGTTGTTATTGCATGCGGCGCTGGTGCTGACGGCCTGGGTGTTGCTCAGCGGCGGCCTGCACCTGGACGGTCTTGCGGACAGCGCCGATGCCTGGCTGGGGGGCTTCGGCGACCGCGAGCGTACGCTTACGATCATGAAGGACCCGCGCAGCGGGCCGATTGCCGTGGTCACCCTGGGGTTGGCGCTGCTGCTCAAGTTCACCGCCTTGGTGGCCTTGATCGAGCAACATGACGGCGTAGCGCTGATCCTGGCGCCGCTGATCGGACGCGCATCGATGCTGGCGCTGTTTCTGACCACGCGCTATGTGCGTGCCGGAGGATTGGGCCAGGCGTTGTCGGATCATTTACCGAGGATCGTCGGCCAACAGGTACTGATCCTCAGCGGCCTGGCCTGCATCCTGATCGGCGGCTTCAGGGGTGGGCTTGCGGTATTGCTCGCTGCAATCTGCTTCATGGGCCTGCGCCGACTGATGGTCAATCGCCTGGGCGGCACCACGGGTGACACCGCTGGCGCCTTGCTGGAACTGCTGGAAGTCGCGGTTCTGGTCGCTCTGGCGCTGTAACACTTTCTTGCATTTCCTTAATCGCGGGTATATACACGTTCCATGCTGGCCTCCCAATGTTTATGTACCAACCTGCGACGTGCCGCCCGTGGCGTCAGCAGGCATTACGACGGCGCCCTTGATGGCTTCGGGATTAACGTCGCCCAGTATTCGTTGCTGTGTAACTTGCAGCGGCTCGATCAGCCGAGCATCTCCAGCCTGGCGGAAGCCATGGGACTTGACCGCAGCACCTTGGGGCGCAACCTTCGGGTGTTGGAAGGCGAAGGCCTGGTGCAACTGGTGGAAGGCGATGACCTGCGCAATCGCCTGGTGATGCTGACAGCGGACGGTGAGGCACGACTCGCTGCAGCTTTACCCGCCTGGGAGGCGGCGCAGCAAAAATTGATCGATCAACTCGGCGCGCAAAAACGCGAAACCTTGTTGGCCTTGCTGGACGAACTCGCCTGAACGCGGGGTTGTTCGACTATAAGCGGGTATATACCCGCGAGCGGAGAATAAGAAATGACTTCCATGTGGCGCACCAGTGGCTGGATTCTTGTGGGGAGTGCGCTGATCCTGGCACTGTCGTTGGGTGTGCGGCACGGTTTCGGCCTGTTCCTGGCGCCGATGAGCAGCGAGTTCGGCTGGGGCCGTGAGACCTTCGCCTTTGCGATCGCTTTGCAGAACCTGATCTGGGGTTTGGCGCAGCCGTTTACCGGCGCCCTGGCCGATCGGTTTGGTGCCACTAAAGCAGTGTTTGTTGGTGGCATCCTGTACGCCGTTGGCCTGGTGTTGATGGGCATGTCTGATTCGGCCTGGTCGTTGTCGCTCAGCGCTGGCTTGTTGATTGGTATCGGGCTGTCCGGCACGTCGTTTTCCGTGATCCTTGGCGTGGTCGGCCGGGCCGTGGCGCCGGAAAAACGCAGCATGGCGATGGGCATCGCGAGTGCTGCCGGTTCGTTCGGTCAGTTCGCCATGGTGCCGGGCACACTGGGTTTGATCAGTTGGCTGGGCTGGTCCGCCGCATTGCTTGCGCTGGGCTTGATGGTGGCACTGATTCTGCCACTGGTCGCCATGCTCAAGGACCGGCCACTGCCGGTGATGGCCGGTCAGCAAACCTTGCGTGAAGCCTTGAAGGAAGCGTGCTCTCACTCCGGGTTCTGGCTGTTGGCCTTTGGCTTTTTTGTTTGCGGTTTCCAGGTGGTGTTTATTGGCGTGCACCTGCCGGCGTACCTGGTGGA
Organism: Pseudomonas sp. EA_15y_Pfl1_P101; assembly: GCF_963970835.1. Classification (NCBI taxonomy): domain Bacteria; kingdom Pseudomonadati; phylum Pseudomonadota; class Gammaproteobacteria; order Pseudomonadales; family Pseudomonadaceae; genus Pseudomonas; species Pseudomonas sp. EA_15y_Pfl1_P101. The sequence goes on from NZ_CAXAPA010000005.1 coordinate 68,526, forward strand.
TCAGCACTTGCCAGCCACCACAGGCACCACGGTGCTGGCACTGATCGGGCTGTTCAATATCTTCGGTACCTACACCGCTGGCTGGCTCGGCGGGCGCATGTCCAAGCCGCGTTTGTTGACAGGGTTGTACCTGCTGCGTGCGGTGGTGATCGTGGTGTTTCTGTGGGCGCCGGTTACCGAAGTTACGGCCTATGCGTTTGGTATGGCGATGGGCTTCCTGTGGCTGTCCACCGTGCCGCTGACCAACGGCACCGTCGCGACGTTGTTTGGTGTGCGAAACCTCTCCATGCTTGGTGGGATAGTGTTCCTGTTCCACCAACTCGGTTCGTTCCTGGGGGGCTGGTTGGGTGGGGTGGTCTATGATCGAACGGGTAACTACGATTTGATCTGGCAGGTGGCAGTTCTGTTAAGCCTGCTCGCCGCGGCGTTGAACTGGCCGGTGCGTGAGCGGCCAGTGGCGCGATTGCAGGCGCAGATGGAGGCGGCATGAGCATAGCGATACGTGGTTTAGTCGTCATCGCGGGGGGCACTTTGGTACTGCTGGCCTGGTGGGGCTGGCAGAAAGGTGGTCTCGCGTTGATGCAGTTGGGTATGACGATCTGTTAAGTTCATGGCCTGATTATTTTCAAGGACACACGACATGCAGATGCGTTGGCTCGCTGTACCCATCCTGATGGCAATTGGCAGTGCCGCTTCTGCTGCCAGTTGCCCGCCGCTGCTGGAAGGCCAGTTGCCCAAGCTGCGCGCCAAGGAATCCATCGACCTGTGCGAGCGGTTTGCCGGCAAACCGTTGGTCATCGTCAACACGGCGAGCTTTTGTGGGTTCGCCCCCCAGTTCAAAGGCCTCGAAGCCTTGTACCAGCGCTACAAGGGCGAAGGGCTGGAAGTGATCGGCGTGCCCTCCGATGACTTCAAGCAGGAAGCCAAGACCGGCGAAGAGACGGCTAAGGTCTGCTACGTGAATTATGGCGTGACCTTCACCATGACCGAGCCACAGAAGGTCAAGGGGCCGGATGCGGTACACCTTTTCAAGGTGTTAGCGCAGCAGACCGACGCGCCGCCGAAATGGAATTTTTACAAGTACGTGGTGGATCGACAGGGCAAGGTGATCGCCAATTTCTCCAGCCTGACCAAGCCGGACAGCCCGGACCTGATCAAGGCGGTGGAAGAGGCGATCGCTTCCAAGCCCTGATTGTCAGCCATTAAAAAGCCCCGTCTCCTTTGCAGGAGAGCGGGGCTTTTTTATGCGGCGTCAGATCAGAACTTGTACGTTACGCCCAGGCCAAAGCCGTTGGCGCTGTTTTCGTACTTAGCGTTGTAGGACTGGCCCAGTGCGTTGGCGCGAGCGACCTTGACCGGTTCTTCCTTGAGGTACGAGTACGCCAGGTCGACGGTCATGTTGGGCATGACGTCGTAGCCAAGGCCCAGACTGAAGATCGTCCGGTCACCGGTAGGAATACGTGGCGAACGATCAGTGTTGTTGGTCGGCGATTGGTCGAAGGTCAGGCCGGTACGCAGCACCACTTGTTTGGTGACGCGGTACGAGGTACCCAGGGCATAGGCCCAGGTATCGTGCCAGTTCTGGTCTTCCTTGATGGTGCCGACAATTTGCGGAGCCAAACCACCGCTACCGGCTGCGGCCGATACACCCTCGTTGTTAACGGTGATGTCTTTTAGGCGGCTCCAGCGTGTCCAGGTGGCGCCTGCGTAGAGTTTCCACGCGTCGCTCATGTCTTGAGTCACCGACAGGTCCCAGGATTCAGGCGTGTCGATCTTCAACGAAGCGTCGTAGCGGCCGTTGTTCAGCACTGCGGACGGCACGTTGGTGCCTTTGGTCACTTCGGTATGGCCTTCGAGCTTGTACTTCACTTTCGAGTGGTAGGTCAGGCCCACGCGGGTTGTGTCAGTGGCTTGAACCAGCAGGCCGGCGTTGAAACCGATGGCGGTGTCATCACCCTTGATCTTGATGTTGTTGGAGCCGGTGCCCGCGATTGGCAGGTTGATATCGGACTCAAGCGTACCGGCGATGCGGTTGATGGTCGGACCAAAACCGATGGAAACACGGTCGTTGAAGGCGTAGCTGACCGTCGGCTGGAGCGTCATGACGGTGACTTCGCTTTTGCTGCCAAAGGCTTTGCCCTGGAAGCCACTTTCGTAGTCAGTCACCAGGCCAAACGGAGCATAGACGCCGAAACCGACAGCCCATTGCTCGTTGAGCTTGTTGGTGTAGAAGCCGAAAGGAACGGCAGTGAAAGGCACCATGTCGCCTTTGTTCGAGCCGCTGGAACGGCCGCTGACATCCTTGATGTTGGTCGAAGCGTCAATCGCCGCAACACCGCCAGTGACTTGCTGGCCTTCAAGGCGAGCCATGCCGGCAGGGTTACCATAAACGGTACTTGCATTTTCGGCAGAAGAAGAGCGGCCTGCGAAACCCGTACCCATCCCGGCAACGTCTTGTTCGTTAAGGGCAAAGCCACTTGCGAAAACGTGAGAAGAGGCCATAGCTACGGCGAGGCTAAGTGTGGTCTTGAGCATTACTTTTTTCATTATTAGAACTCCGAGTGATCACCGCTGCGGAAAGTATCAATAAATTTAACATCGCGCTATAGGCTGAAACGTAGGAGATAGAGCGGTTTTGTAGGACAATCCGACCAGGATTCAGGTTTTTTGACGAATCTTGCAAATTGCCCGGTCAGCAAACCACGTGATTCATGGGTGAAACGCAGGTTTGCCAGGCTTGAGTGAAATCACGCAGGCGTCCCTGAGGGTGAAAAATTTCTTTCCAGATACGCGCCATACCCAGCAGATCACCCGGCGGAGGCAGTGCGGGAGTGTGTTGTTCGACTAAAAGCCAGGCAATGGCCGTGGCGTAGCGCAGGTTGACCGTCAGTTCGAGTTGCGGCGCGCTGAGGAATGCATGCTGGCTTGCCAGGCCGCGTACCAGGCTCGCGCGATCGGGGTCCAGCGCGAGGTAATCGTCCCACAAGGCGCGATGGCGAGGTTCGGTGATGCTGTACAGGCCGTGTCCACGCCGGTCATGCAGGGCGGAACCGAGTTCCGACTGGCTGGCGGCAATGCCCAGCAACAGGGACTCAGCTGCTGGGTTATGGCGGCCGAGGTACAGCAAGGTCGGCCGAATCACATAACGACACAATTCGCTGGCAGCGATACCCATACAAGCCTCAATCCGTGAAAGTGGTCGGCGAGTCCTGAGAAGGGGGCTTGGCAGCGGTGGATCGGCTCTCAGGCTCGCCGGAAGCGGATCAAGCCGCTTGAGTTGAAGTGTAGTGTCATATTCGTGATGTAAAGGACTGTTTTTAAAACATCTTCGCCATCCAGTTATAACGGTTATATCTATTTGAACTTAGGGCAAAAGTTCGATACTCAAATCGCAGGCAATAAAAAACCCTGCTTTTGAGCAGGGTCTTTTGTGTTTCAGCGACTCGGGTCGATCAGGCAACCAGTGCCTGACGGGTACGCTCGATCACGGCCTGCAGCGGTTCTGCGCTGGAGTATTGATCGGGGTACAGGCGTTCGCTGTGACGCGCGATGCCGTGTTCGTTAACCAGGGTGAAGCTGAAGCAGCCTTTGCGAGCGGCCATAATCAGGCAGTTCATTGGGGCAAAAGCGTTGGTGAGGGTGCGAATGGCATCCTGAGTATGGATTTGAGCGTTCATGTTATGGGTGTTCCTACAAATGACACGGATAAGAACCGTGCCGTATTAAAACGTTCCAGTGACGTTGATCACTATTGATCAAACGAAGAACCCGACTGGAACAAAGCAGCCAGTTTGAAGCGCTGATAATTTAGGCGCGCTTGGGCTGGCAGGTAGGTACTTAGGAGGGCAGGCAACACAACAGGGGCAAAGGTTCTGGGCCCGGGGTGAAGATCCTGATCAATTTGCAGGTTGGTTCGGTCAGAGTATTGAAACTTCGCGACACCCTTTGTTTGTTCAAAGGCTGTGTCGTCGCAAGTGATACCTGGAAACCATCGAGGTGATCGATCCCGTGTTGTTCAGGGGACTTGTTCGACCAGAATTGACTTTCAGCTTGGTACTAACGCCGCGGATAGTAACGGATTGAATCAGGTTAGGGAAGTGCGCAAGTCAAAAAACTTCAATCAGCCGCCCAGCATGCCTCGATAGACCAGCACAGTGATCGCCGCTGCCAGTGAGCAGCCCAATCCGTAGGCGGCAAGGGTCAAGCGCAGTGACTGGCCGGTCTCGACCGCCTTCATCACATCGGCCATGTCATTGATGCGGCCTTCGCCCAACTCAATGCACAGGCTCACCGCAGTGAAAGCCGCCGACAGCAGGATAGCGATGGCAAACAGCGCACCATCCGGTGAGGGCAGTGCCGCATTGATTCCCAGGGAGGCGGAACAGATGGCCAGTAGCAACACGGCAAACAACAGCATTCCTTTCATCGACTCACCCACCGTTGCGTTGTAGGGCGGGGAGTGTGGCGAGCCAGCAAAGATTTGAAAAGTCCCCGTTTTGCCCTGGCGGTAACATTTTTGCGGCGAATTGCGTCAAGAAAAGCCGGCGATATAACCGGCGGATGGGTACTTGTGCACATTAGTTGCGCGGTGTGTAACCCCGCTGTCAACGGCGCTTGAGCGCCGCCTTTAGCCTGTATTGGAAATTTAAGTCAATGAAAAATCTCGCTTTTTTTTATTGGTGAAAAAATCGTCAGTTTGACTGCGGCCCCCATACCATGGGGCTTTGCGCGAGTTAAAGCAGGGTTGTCCACTGAGTTATCCACAGCTTCTGTGGATTGTCCCGAGCGCTTGCTCTAGAACGGGCGTACAGAGTTTTTTCAGCTTTACCTGTACGAAAAAAAGAGTAGAGTGGCGCGCCTTCCGTTCTGTCCCGCAGTGCTTTATGAAGTTTCGCTCAGTATCACCTTCTGTTACCGACACTCCTCAAACTGTTACCGCTCCCAAACGCTTCTCCTTGAAAGTTGCCTTGTGGTTGCTCGACAGCCCCCGCCTGGGTCACAACACCAACGTCAAACACTTCGCCGGGCGTTTGCTCAAGCAGCCGGCCCGTGAAGGCGTGGTTGCCGCACAAAGCCGCCTGGGCCAGCTGATGTGCCGTGAGTGCGGAAATGCCCGCGACCGCCGCATCGGCCACGACCTGCTGCGCCTGGCGGCCCGCGCCGGTGACCGCCGCGCCCAGCGTGAACTGGGCCAGGTCGAAGACTGAGCTGTCCTCAGGCCCTGTGCTCCGCTAACCTTGCTTTTTTTCGGTGATGGCAGACATGTCTATGGTTTTTGACTGGACCAGTATCGCCCTGGGACTTGCTGGCGCAGCTGTGCCTTTATTGGCCGTGTGCTGGCAGCTTCAGCGTCGGCTGACCGCGCGCATGACCGGCTGGGAACTGCTCGAAGAGCGCCTGGCGACCGCGCAACTGGCTCAGGAAGGCCTCGCCGCACAGCTGGATGCCAGCCGCGATGAGATCAGCGATCTGAGCCAGGCCAACGCAGCCAAGCAGGCTGACTTGGCCGCCGTGCGCCGCGAAGTCGAACTGCTGCAGATCGACCGCGACAACGCTCGCGACGCCGCCCACGCCTGGAACCTCGACCGCAGCGCCAGGGAGACTGAGCTGCGCCGCCTCGATGCGTTGTCGGCCGCTTTGCGCGCTGAACTGCGTGAACAACAGGACAGCCATCAACAACGCCTCGCCGACCTGCAAGGCTCGCGGGATGAACTGCGTGCACAGTTCGCCGAGCTGGCCGGCAAGATCTTCGACGAGCGCGAACAGCGCTTCGCCGAAACCAGCCAGGAGCGCCTGGGCCAACTGCTCGACCCATTGAAAGAGCGTATTCAGTCCTTCGAAAAGCGCGTGGAAGAAAGCTATCAGAGCGAGGCGCGCGAGCGCTTTTCCCTGGCCAAGGAGCTTGAGCGCCTACAGCAACTGAACCTGCGTCTGTCAGACGAAGCCACCAACCTGACCCGTGCCCTCAAAGGCCAGAAAACCCAGGGCAACTGGGGCGAGCTGATTCTTGAACGGGTGCTGGAGCATGCTGGCCTGGAGAAAGGCCGCGAGTACCAGACCCAAGTCAGCCTGAAAGGCCCGGACGGCGAGCGTTTCCAGCCAGACGTGCTGATCATGTTGCCCGGCGACAAGCAGGTGGTGGTGGACTCCAAGGTCAGCCTCACCGCGTATCAACAGTACGTGGCAGCGGATGATGATGTGATCGGCCAGGCGGCGTTGAAGCAGCACGTGCTGTCGTTGCGCAACCACGTCAAAGGTTTGGCCGGTAAGGATTACAAGCGCCTGGAAGGCCTGCACAGCCTGGATTTCGTGTTGCTTTTCGTGCCGATCGAAGCAGCGTTTTCCGCTGCCTTGCAGGCCGAACCGAATCTGTTCCAGGAAGCGTTCGACCGCCATATCGTGATCGTCAGCCCCACCACGTTGCTCGCTACCCTGCGGGTGATCGATAGCCTGTGGAAGCAGGAGCGCCAGAGCCAGAACGCGCGGGAAATCGCCGAGCGTGCGGGGTGGCTGTATGACAAGTTCGTGCTGTTTATCCAAGACCTGGATGAAGTCGGTAACCGCTTACAACAGCTGGATAAGGCTTACAGCTCGGCGCGAAACAAGTTGACAGATGGACGCGGAAATCTGGTCAGCCGGACCGAGCAATTGCGGTTGCTCGGTGCTCGGGCCAGCAAGAACTTGCCGGCGGATTTGTTGGAGCGCGCGATGACTGATTCAGATGGTGTGGCCCATCTACCTGAATAAACACAGCCCAAAAATGTGCGAGCGGGTACAAACAATTTACAGCGGCAAATGCCGACTCAGCAACGCCCGCAACGCCGCCGGCTTGACCGGTTTAGCCAAATAATCCAGCCCCGCCGCATGCACCTCGGCCACCATCTCCGGGCGGCCGTCGGCACTGATCACCACGCCGGGAATCGGCTCCGCCAATTGCGCGCGCAGCCAACCCATCAACTCAGTACCGGTTTCGCCATGGTCCAGGTGGTAGTCCACCAGTGCCAGTTGCGGGCGCACGCCATCCGCCAGCAACGCCGCGCATTGCGCCTTGTCCGTCGCGGTCCACACGTCACAGCCCCAGCGCGTCAACAGGCTGCGCATGCCGATCAGAATGCTCTCTTCGTTATCCACGCACAGCACCTGAGCACCGGTCAGCGGCAGGCCGGTTTCCTGTGGTGTCTTGACCTGCGGGCTGGCCTGGTTGCGCGCCAATGGCACGCGCACACTGAATACGCTGCCTTTTCCAGGCCATGAGCGCACGCTCAGGCGGTGCCCCAGCACACGGCACAGGCCGTCCGCGATGGCCAGGCCAAGCCCCAGGCCTTTCTCCGCGCGGGTCTGGTGGCTGTCCAAACGTTTGAATTCTTCGAAGATCACCTGCTGTTTATCCAGCGGTATCCCGGGGCCACGGTCCCACACCTCCAGGCACAGTTCGCCCTTGCGTCGACGTACGCCCAGCAGCACCGGGCCGTCGGCATAACGGAAGGCGTTGGTGAGGAAATTCTGCAGGATTCGCCGCAGTAACTTGATGTCGCTGTCGACACGCACTCGACTGCCGCGCAGGCGGAAGCGCAGACCCTGCTCCTGGGCCAGCGCCTTGAACTCTGCGCCCAAGGTGTCGAACAGTTCGTTGAGAACAAAAGGCTGGCGCTGCGGATTGATTTTGCCGTTTTCCAGGCGTGAGATGTCCAGCAGGTCGCTGATCAGGTCTTCGGCGGAGCGCAGCGAGCTGTCCAGGTGTTGCACCAATTGCCGGGCTTCGCCGGACAGACCTTCGTTCTGATGGGAGAGGGCGGCGGAGAACAGGCGTGCAGCGTTCAAGGGCTGCATCAAGTCATGGCTGACCGCCGCCAGGAAGCGCGTCTTCGACTGGCTGGCGGACTCGGCCACGCCCTTGGCATCGGTGAGCGCCACGTTGAGCTGCGACAGCTCATGGGTGCGCTCGGTCACCCGTTGTTCCAGGCCTTCGTTGGCCTCCGTGAGTGCCTGCTCGGCTTCGCGGAAGGCGGTAATGTCAGTGAAGCTCATGACGAAACCGCCGCCGGGCATCGGGTTGCCGATCAGCTCAATCACCCGCCCATTGGGGAATAAACGTTCAGAGGTATGTGCGCGGCCCTGACGCATCCAGTGCAGGCGCCGCGCCACGTGAACCTCGGCCTCGCCCGGCCCGCACAGGCCGCGTTCGGCGTTGTAGCGGATGATGTCGGCAATCGGCCGACCGACGCTTATCAGACCGTCCGGGTAATTGAACAGCTCCAGATAACGCCGGTTCCAGGCCACCAGTTTGAGGGACTGATCGACCACGCTGATGCCCTGGGTGATGTTCTCAATAGCGCCTTGAAGCAATGCGCGGTTGAACTGCAGCACTTCCGACGCTTCATCGGCGATGCGTACTACGTCCTCCAGCTGCATTTCGCGCCCTTCGATGGCGGCTTTCACCACCGCCCGGGTCGACGATGCACCGAGCACACCCGCCAGCAACCGCTCGGTGTGGGCGATCCACTCGTTGTCGGCATTCTGATTGGGGTTGAAGCCTTTACCTTGGCGATAGGCAAAGCGGATAAAGCTTTGCTGTGCCCGTTCCTCACCCACAAAGCGTGCGGCCAGGCTGAGCAAGTCGCTGATCTGCACCGACAGCATCGAGCGCGCGGTGGCGCGCTGGCTGATTTCCTGGCCGATAAACCGCCCGGCTTGCCAATGTTCGGAAACCCGCGTGCGGGACAGCATCGACACCCACACAAACAGCGTGAAGTTACCTGCCAGGGAAAACACGGTGCCCAAGGTCAATGAGGTGACGGACAGACCCAGTGGGTGCGAGTGCATCCACGTCAGTCCTGGAAAAAGGCTAAGGGACCAACCCAGGCTTTTCGCCGTAACCGGTAGGACCAAAGTGTAGAACCACAGGAAAGTGCCCGCAGCGAGCCCCGCGAATACACCGCGTCGGTTGGCTTGCTTCCAATAAAGGGCGCCGAGCATGGCCGGCGCCAGTTGGGTGACGGCTGCAAAGGCGATCTGGCCGATGGTCGCCAGGCTCGCGGTTGAGCCCAACAGGCGATAGCTCACGTAGGCCAACAGCAGGATGATCACGATGCTGACCCGGCGTACCGACAGCATCCAGTGGCGGAACACTTCGAACGGTCGCTCGGCGCCGGAACGGCGCAGCAGCCATGGCAGCAACATGTCGTTGGAAACCATGGTCGACAAGGCAATGCTCGCCACGATCACCATGCCGGTGGCCGCTGAAGCGCCGCCGATAAACGCCAGTACGGCGAGTGCGGGATGGGCTTCGGCCATCGGCAGGCTGATCACGTAGGAGTCCGGCATTACCGAACTGGGCAGCAGCATCTTGCCGCCCAAGGCGATCGGTACTACAAACAGCGCGGCAAGAATCAGATACGCGGGAAACACCCATTTGGCCAGGCGCAAATCCTGAGGGTCGATGTTCTCCACCACCGTGACATGGAACTGCCGAGGCAGGCAGATGATCGCCATCATGGCCACGCCGGTCTGCACCACCATGGACGGCCAGTTAACGGTCTCTTTCCAGTATTCATCCAGGCGGGGGGCGAGCATCGCTTGGCTGAACAGGTCGCCGAATCCGTCGTACAAACCGTAGGTCACAAACGCGCCGACCGCGAGAAACGCGAACAGCTTGACGAGGGATTCAAACGCAATCGCCAGCACCATACCGCGGTGGTGCTCCGTGGCGTCGAGGTTGCGTGTGCCGAAGACAATCGTGAACAGCGCCAACACCAGCGACACGATCAGCGCGGTGTCTTGAGCACGAGTGCCGGTGGTGTCGGCGCCAGCGCCGATCAGCAGATTGACTCCCAGCACGATGCCTTTGAGTTGCAGCGCGATGTAGGGCAGTACCCCCACCAGGCATATCAACGCGACCACCACCGCCAACGATTGGGATTTACCGTAGCGCGCGGCGATAAAGTCGGCGATGGACGTGATGTTTTCCTGCTTGCTGATCAAGATCATCTTTTGCAGGACCCAAGGTGCCAACACCAGCAACAGCACCGGGCCCAGGTAGATCGGTAAAAATGCCCACAACTGTTCGGCGGCCTGACCTACAGCACCGAAGAAGGTCCAGCTGGTGCAATACACGGCCAGTGACAGGCTATACACCCAGGCACGCATGCGCGGCGGCAGTGGCGCACGGCGACGGTCACCATAAAAGGCGATGGCAAACATAATGGCCATATAGGCCAGGGCAACGGCGGCGATCAGCCCGCTGGACAGCGTCATGGTAACTCCGAGCATGGGAACACCCGAGCATTCCAGGCCCGGCTGGACAGTCTCGCATGATGCTCGGGGTTAGTCAGTGTCGACCAAGGTCGGGTGAGTGGTGCGTGTGAGAGCCGGCGGTTCGATGCCTCGACAGCGGCCACGTAGAGGGCTCGCTCGCAGGCAAGTCGGACGCCGCCGTTACCGGGGCGGCAGGGTCTTTTGGCGCAGGATGTAGATCGTCACCAGCACGGCACTGGTCAACATGAAGCCACGTGCCCACGGCAATGGCACTAGGTAGCAGGACACACTGATGCTCAACCACATCAAGCCGATGGCGTAGACCTTGCCTTTAAGAGGGATACCGTTGCCGTCCAGGTAGTCACGGATCCACGGACCCAGGCGCGGGTGTTGCACCAGCCAGTGGTAGAAGCGTGGGGAGCTTCGGGCGAAGCAAGCGGCGGCGAGAAGCAGGAAGGGCGTAGTCGGCAAGACCGGTAGGAAAATGCCGATCACTCCCAGCGCTACGCTCAACCAGCCGATGGCCAGCAGCACGTAGCGCAAGAGCAGCGAACGATTGCCCATGGGTGTCACGGGCAAGCGACTCAGTGGTGACGTGGCTTGAGGATCGCCGGTTTTTCGTCAGGGGCGTTGCACAGCAGGTACAGCGCGGTGAGGGCTTCCGGGATCTGTACGATCATGTCGTCCATCAGGTTGGCGTCGGCGGCGATATCGGCGAACTCCGGCTGGTCGTCGAACAGGCCCGACCCCACCATGATCGGCAACAACATTTCGCTGACTTCTTCCTCGGCAGTTTCGAACCAGGCGGCTTCGCGCAGGAACACGCCTTCCATGAAACCGATGCACCAGCCGCGCAGGTCGGAGTCGTCCGGCTCTTCGCCCAGGTCCAGCTCGCATGGCAGCTCGAATTCTTCGTCCGACGCCAGTTGGCGACCGATGTGGGCCTTGAGGGCCAACAGGGTGGATTCGATTTCTTCGCGTTGGGCGTCGTCGGCGTAGTGCGGCTCTTCGGCGAACAGTGCGTCGATCCATTCACGGTCGGGTACGATCTCGGCGCAGATCGACAGGGCGGTCAGGTAGCCGTGGGCGGCCACGTAGTCCAGCGCCTCGTCATGCAGCTCATCGGCGTCGAGGAAGGCTTGCAGGCGGGTTAGTTGCTCAGCGAAGGACATTGAAGGACTACCTTGGAAATAAACGATGCTGAATTCTAGGCTTTCTTGAGCGCCCAGGCCAGCCGCCATGCAGATTTGCCCGCTTTAAGAGACGGGCTGCAATTCGTCAGTGGCGCCCTTTGCCGGGTATCGCTCGGGTATACTGCCGCGTTTTGTGATGCCCTCGCAGGTCAAGCCCAGCGCGCGAAAACTTCGCTTACGGATTATTTCCCGTGAGATCGTGTTTTTTCGACCAGCCTGTACAGAGGGATTTGCGCACTTTTTTGGAGTTTTACATGCTCGAGCAGGCTCAACGCGTCCTCAAGGACATCTTCGGCTACGACAGTTTTCGTGGCCGCCAGGGTGCGATCATTGAGCGCGTGGCCAGTGGTGGTGACGCACTGGTCTTGATGCCTACCGGGGGCGGCAAGTCGTTGTGCTTCCAGGTGCCGGCGCTGTTGCGCAATGGCCTGGCGGTGGTGGTGTCGCCGCTGATCGCATTGATGGACGACCAAGTGGCAACCCTGGAAGAACTCGGCGTCGCTGCGGCGGCCTTGAACTCTACCCTCAGTGCCGAGCAACAGCGCGACCTGGCGGCCCGCATCAAGCGCGGTGAAGTGAAAATGCTTTACCTGGCCCCTGAGCGCCTGGTGCAGCCGCGCATGCTGGCCTTTCTGCAGAGCCTGGAAATCGCCCTGTTCGCCATCGACGAAGCCCACTGCGTATCGCAATGGGGCCACGATTTCCGTCGCGAATACCTGCAACTGGGGCAATTGGCTGAGTTGTTCCCCGACGTTCCGCGTATCGCCCTGACGGCCACCGCCGACAAGCGCACCCGCGAAGAAATCGTCGAGCGGCTGCACTTGCAGAACGCCGAGCGCTTCCTGTCGAGCTTCGATCGGCCGAATATTTTCTACCGCATCGTACCCAAGGAGCAGCCGCGCAAGCAGTTGCTCGCGTTCCTGTCCGAGCGGCGCAGCGACGCGGGCATCGTCTATTGCCTGTCGCGCAAAAAAGTTGATGAAGTCGCCGCGTTCCTCTGCGAGCAAGGCTACCCGGCGCTGCCTTATCACGCCGGGCTGCCCAACGAAACGCGCTCTGCGCACCAGAAGCGCTTCCTCAATGAGGAAGGCCTGATCATGGTAGCCACCATCGCGTTCGGCATGGGCATCGACAAATCCAACGTGCGCTTTGTCGCGCATATGGACCTGCCCAAATCCCTCGAGGCGTACTACCAGGAAACCGGTCGCGCCGGCCGTGATGGTCTGCCGGCGGATGCCTGGATGGTCTACGGCCTGCAAGACGTGGTGATGCTCAAGCAGATGCTGCAGAACTCCGAAGGCGACGAGCGTCACAAACGCCTGGAGCAGCACAAGCTCGACGCGATGCTCTCGCTGTGTGAAGAGACTCGTTGCCGTCGCCAGACCTTGCTGGCGTATTTTGACGAAGACATGCCTGAGCCTTGCGGCCATTGCGACAACTGCATTGATGGCGTGCAGACCTGGGACGCCACTGAGCCGGCGCGTCAGGCTCTGTCCGCTATTTATCGCACGGGCCAGCGTTATGGCGTCGGTCATTTGGTGGACGTGTTGCTGGGCAAGGACAACGAGAAAGTGCGCAGCTTCGGCCACGAGAAACTGTCGGTGTACGGCGTCGGCAAGGCCCGCGCCGACGGAGAGTGGCGTTCGTTGTTCCGGCAGATGGTTGCACGCGGGCTGGTGGACATCGACATCGAAGGTTATGGCGGCCTGCGCCTCAACGACAGTTGCCGGCCGTTGCTCAAGGGCGAAGTGAGCCTGGAGTTGCGCCGCGACCTCAAACCGCAGACCACCGCCAAGAGCAGCACCAGCCAGGCCAGCCAACTGGTGCGTGGTGAAGAGCGCGAGCAGTGGGAAGCCTTGCGCACCCTGCGCCGCAAACTGGCGCAGGAACACAGCGTGCCGCCGTACGTTATTTTCCCCGACTCCACCCTGCTGGAGATGTTGCGCGAGCAACCCACCAGCATGGCCGAGATGGCGCGGGTCAGCGGCGTAGGTGCGCGTAAGCTGGAGCGTTACGGCCAGGCTTTCCTCGAAGTCCTCGGCGGCCAGGCCGAAGCGCCAAAGGAAGTTGCCGATATCCGCCACGAACTGATCAGCCTGGCACGCGCCGGCATGACCCCGATCCAGATCGCCGGCCAACTGCAATGCTCGGAGAAGAACGTCTACACCTTGCTGGCGGAATCCATCGGCAAGCAGCAGTTGTCGTTGGAGCAGGCGCTTGATTTGCCAGAGGATCTGCTCGGCGAAATCCAGGATGCGTTCCTCGACGGGGAGGGCGAATTGCCACCTGTGGCGGAGATCGCGCCGCTGTTCACCGGGCGTGTTCCTGAGGGTGTTTTGTACTGCGTGCGGGCGGCTTTGCAGTCTGAATTCGAGATTTAGTGCGCCAATTACGACAATGTAACAGATCAGTACATAGCAACTCTTGCCTACTGGCAACGCTCATGCTTAGCTGACTAATAATTAGCCACACTTTATTTTCAGTCTAAAACAAGAGCTTTTTATGCCGTTAACCGATCAACACCGATTTGGCATGCAACTGGCGCAGATGTCTCGTGGTTGGCGCGCCGAGCTGGACCGCCGTTTGGCGGGGCTTGGCTTGTCCCAGGCTCGGTGGCTGGTGCTGCTGCACCTGGCCCGTTTCGAAGAAGCGCCCACCCAGCGTGAGTTGGCGCAAAGCGTTGGCGTCGAAGGGCCGACACTCGCCCGCCTGCTGGACAGCCTTGAAGGCCAGGGCCTGGTGCAACGCCAGGCGGTGGTGGAAGACCGTCGTGCCAAGCGCATCCTGCTGTGTGATACCGCCCGGCCACTGATCGAGCAGATCGAGACGATCGCCACGGCGTTGCGTCACGAGTTGTTTGTGGGGGTGGATGAAGCCGATTTGAGTGTGTGCATGCGCGTGCACGGGCGCATCCTGGCGAATCTGGAAAAGTCCTGAACGGTATGAGCGGGCGGTGCGACGATTCGACAAGCCCGCTCACTACAAAGCCTCGCGCATCATTTAGAACGTCTGCCCCAGGTTCAAATACACCGCCTTCTGGTTGTCATCATTGAACCCATAGCTGAAGTTCAGCGGCCCCAACGGTGTATCAAAGCCCAGGAAAATACTCGCCGCGTTGATATAGCCGCTGTCGAACTCATTGTCGTTGTTCCACGCGCGGCCGCGTTCCAGTGACGCCCCCAGGTACAACGGGAAATCCAGTGGCAGGTACGAGCGTGGCGTGAGCCGGCGGTAGTACACCGCCCGCATCAAGCTGATGTTCTGGCCCGAGATCGCATCCTGGCGGAAGCCCGACAACTGCCGCGCGCCCCCCAGCAGGAAGCTGGAAATCACCACATCCGAATCATCCAGCGTGCGCCCATAGCGCCCCCCCAGCACAAGTGTGTCCGGGCCGTGGCTCATGGCCTTGTCCAACTTGAACTCCCATTGGCGGTAGCGCTGGTCCGAGCCCAGCCCCGGTTCGAATTCGCGGTAGGCCAGGCCGATTTCTTCGCCGGTGTGGGGGAAGTACACATTGTCCAGGGTGTCGAAGGAGTACTTCAGCTCATAGAAGCCCTCGCTGAAACTCACGCTGGGCAGGTCGCGGTCGCCGATGCGCACGTCTGCCTTGCCCCAGGCTTCACCGACGCCGAAGCGGATTTCGCCACTGTTGCCAATCTGGCGCCCTACGTTCAAGCCGAAACCGTAGCGTTCCAGGCGGTATTCGGAGATGGGGTCGTTGTCCAGGATCAGTTCGACGTTCTGCGCCTGGGCGCTGATATAAGGGGCGACAAAGTAACGCGAGCCAGTGTCCATCGGCTGGTAGAACTCGCTGTACAGCTCTTGTCGATCACCGATCTGCACCCGTGTCAGCCATTCTGCGCCAAGGCGGTTGATACCGTTCACGCGGTAGCTCGCGCCAAGGTTGAAGGCGCTATCGCCGCGCATGTCATCCGACAGGTTCAGGCCCAGGCGCAGGTAATCGGTGCCGCTGCGCTTGCCGCGCGCGCTGATCACCAACGTGTTTTCCTTGCCTTTCTTGATTACGCGGTATTGCACTTGTTCGAAGTAATCCAGACCATACAGGGTGCCCATGTCGGTTTGCAGGCGGCCCAGTTCCAGCGGCTCGCCCAGGTTCTGGCGGATGTAGTAGCGGATCACGTCGTCGCTGACTTTCGAGTCGTTTTCCACGCTGATGGCGGTGATTATCGGCGTGCGTTCCCCTGGGGTACGGGCGGCCACCAGTTGCGGGTCGATTGGCTCTGCGGGGCGCAGATGGGCGAGGCGGGCATCGAGGGCGCGGGTAGCGCGGTAGCCGGCGTCGATCATGTCCTTGGCGCGGCCGAAGTCGGTCACGCCATAGGCAGCGAGCGGCGGCTGGATCAGCACGTCCTTGGGGTGCAGGTCCTTGAGTTGCTCTTCAGAGTTGCGCCGGGTCATCAGGGTGATGGATTGGTTAAGCACGTCCACCACCGTGGCCAGTTGCTTGCGCGAGCGCAGCGGGGTGCCGATGTCCACGACAATGGCGATATCCACGCCCATTTCCCGTGCCACATCCAGTGGGATGTTATCGGTCATGCCGCCGTCCACCAGCAATCTTCCGTCCAGTTCCACCGGAGCGAACACGGCCGGGATCGACATGCTGGCGCGGATCACCTGGGGCAGGTGGCCCTTGCGGAACACTACCTTTTCGCCGGTGGTGATATCGGTCGCTACTGCGCGGAAGGGGATTGGCAGCTTGTCGAAGTTACGCGTGTTGCTGCTGTGGGCGAACATGCTTTCCAGCAGCAGTGCCAGGTTCTGGCCTTGGATCACGCCCAGTGGCAAGCCGAGGCTGCCGTCGTCGCGGAAGCTGAGTTTTTGCTTGACCAGGAAGTCCCGGTCATCCTGCTTGCGCCGAAACGGTACGTCTTCCCGCGGCGGCGCATCGGACAGGGCCTGCTGCCAGTCGATGCTCAGCGCCAGCTTTTCCAGCTCATCGATTTTATAGCCCGACGCGTACAGCCCACCGATCACCGCGCCCATGCTGGTGCCGGCAATCGCATCGATCTGGATGCCTTGCTCCTCAAGCGCCTTGAGTACGCCGATATGCGCAAGGCCACGGGCGGCGCCACCGGACAGCACCAAGCCGATTTTCGGGCGTGGCGGCTCAATGGCGTCGGCAACAAGGGGAAGCAAGCACAGAAACAGGCAGGACAGCAGGCGGCGCATCATGAATCTCAAGGCTGGGCGATAAAGGCCGGTATTATAGCCACTCGATCCGCCAAGCCCGTTACGCCTGGAGCTTCTCAAATTATGTCGTCGATCAAACCCGAGATCGTCATCACCTATTGCACTCAGTGCCAGTGGCTACTTCGCGCCGCCTGGCTGGCGCAGGAATTGTTGAGCACGTTTGCCGATGACCTGGGCAAAGTGTCACTGGCGCCCGCCACCGGCGGCGCGTTTCGCATCACCTGTGATGGCGTGCAGATCTGGGAGCGCAAGGCCGACGGCGGTTTCCCTGAGGCCAAGGTGCTCAAGCAGCGCGTGCGCGACCAGATCGACCCGCAACGGGATCTAGGGCACAACGACCGCACGCAGTGAGCGTCAGAGATCAGGCCGTTGCCGCAGGCTGTTTGGCCTGGCTGGCGCCGCCCATCAACCCCGACAGCACGATCGCGACGATGATCAGCACGCCGCCGAGCAGCATGCGCAGCGTCGGGGTTTCGGCAAACAGTAGCCAGGCCGCAGTGATACCGTAGACCGGCTCCATGGCAAACACCACCGAAGCCGTGCGTGCCTTGATCACCGCGAGGCTGGCGACAAACAGGCTGTGGGCCAGGCCCGTGCAGAACACGCCGAGCAAACCGATCCACAGCCAGTCAATCGCTTGCACATCCGCCACCCCAGGCGCCGCGACCGGCAAAAGGCACGCTGCAACCACCACGTTCTGGCACAGCGCTGCCTGCACCGCAGGGATGCGCCCGGAACTGGCGCGATTGTTCAGTGACAGCAGGGAAAACAGCAGCCCCGAGGCGATCCCCCAGAGCAACCCGCCGGTGGCTTCGCTGGCAAGATTGAAGTCCGGCGTGACCAGCACCAGGCCGATGCTGACCAGCACCACCAACAGCACTTCATTGGCGCGAATGCGCTCGCGGAAAATCAGTCCTTCGAGGATCACGGTAAAGGCCGGGAACGCGGTAAACCCCAGGGTCGCGACGGCCACGCCGGCCACCTTGACGGCAATAAAGAACGTTACCCAATGCGCGGCCAGCAATACGCCGCTGACCAGCAGCCGGCGCCAGTCGCGCAGTTCCAGCTTTTTCCAGGCAGTGTTGCTCGCGAACCGTGCAAATAGCGCCAGGGCAATCACGGCAAACACGGCACGCCCAAAGACGATGATGGCGGGCGAGGCGGCCGCCAGTTTGCCGAATACACCGGTAAGGCCAAACATCAATGCGCCGATGTGCAGGGCGCCGAGGGCTGAGCGGGGAGTCATTGCGATCCTTGAATCAAGCGGGTGACAGAAACGCAGTCTAGTGGGGCTGCCGCGTAGGCGTCTGTCGTCCGGCTCGCGATTTTTATCGCGAGACTCGTCCTACGCGTTGCGCCGCAATGCGCCCGGCGAGGCGCCAAACTCACGCAGCATCGCGGCCGCAAATGCGCTTTGCGAGGTATAGCCGACGCGATCGGCGATTTCACCAATGGGTAATGGCGTTTTGCGCAGCAGGTCCAAGGCCATGTGCAGGCGACGGCGGCGGATATAGTCCATCGGCGTCTGCCCGCATTCCGCCATGAACCGTGCGTGCAAGCGCGCCACCGACAGGTCTGCGATGCGCGCCAGGTCGGCTACCTGCAGCGGGTGTGCAACGTGGCGCTCGATATGCGCATTGAATGCCTCGTACGGCAGGCGCCGGCCCGGCAGCGGTTGAGCCAGCGGGTGATTGAGGCTGGCCAACAACAGCACCGCGCCTTGCTGGACGATCAGCGGATCATCCACCGGGCTCTGCGCCAGCCACTGCACCAGTTGGCTTTGCCGCGAATCCAGGGCGAGTCGCGTGGGTTGATCGAGCAGCCGGCGACTGGCATCGGCATGTTCGCCCAACGATTGCAGCACCCAGTGCTCGGTGGGCACGTCCAGCACCAGGCAGCGGCTGCCATCGCGACTGCCACAGGCATGATGGGCTGAGAAGGGCAGCACCATCACGCTGCTTTCGCGCACCTGGCTGCCACGGCCTTCCACTTCGAAATCCAGGTGTCCGGACAGGCCGAACACCAACTGCGCATGATCATGGCTGTGGGCGATGGGCGCTTCGAGGTAATGGCGTAGCGTGAGAGTGGGGCTCATCGCGGTCTCCTGGGCTGCAAGCCGGCAGTCTACAACGCTTCTCGGTCGGCCGGCGCTGTCATCAGACTGACGCACAGCTGTCATGGGCTATTAACCGCCGAGGCGCAAGCTCGCGAAAACAGCGTCGAGGGATGCCCATGACCAGTGCCGAGTTCGTCAAACCCAGCCGTAAGCAACGGGTTCGTACCCTGTGGATTTCCGACGTGCACCTGGGCACCCGGGATTGCCAGGCCGAACATTTGTCGCAGTTCCTCAAGGGCTACCACGCCGACAAGGTCTACCTGGTAGGCGACATCATTGACGGTTGGAAAATGCGCGGCGGCATGTATTGGCCCCAGGCCCACACCAACGTGATCCGCCGCTTGCTGACCATGGCCAAGCGCGGCACCGAGGTCATCTACGTCACCGGGAACCACGATGAATTCCTGCGCCGCTACTCCAAGCTGATCCTGGGCAATATTCAACTGGTGGATGAAGCGGTGCATGTGACTGCTGATGGCCGTCATCTGTTGGTGATCCATGGCGATCAGTTCGACGTGATCACCCGCTATCACCGTTGGTTGGCGTTCCTCGGTGACTCGGCCTATGAGTTCACGCTTACGCTGAACCGCTGGCTGAACCATTGGCGTGCGCGGTATGGCTATGGCTATTGGTCGCTGTCGGCGTACCTCAAGCACAAGGTCAAGACGGCGGTGAGTTTCATCAGCGATTTCGAAGAAGCGATCGCCCACGAAGTGACCAAGCGCGAGTTGCATGGCGTGGTGTGCGGGCATATCCACCATGCGGAGATTCGCAAGGTGGGTGAGGTGGATTACCTCAACTGTGGGGATTGGGTGGAGTCGTGCACGGCGTTGATCGAGCACTGGGACGGGAGTATCGAGTTGTATCGGTTGGCGGATGCGCAGGCGAAAGAGGCACTGCTAAAGGCTGAACTGGTAACAGGCTGACGGCCCTGATCGGTCTAAATGTGGGAGCGGGCTTGCTCGCGAATGCAGAGTGTCAGTCACCCTATACATCGACTGATACACCGCATTCGCGAGCAAGCCCGCTCCCACATTTGGTTCCGGTTTCGTCAGTTGGATACGTCGGCGATGGCTTCCGCCAAAAGTGCCAGCCGCGTCGCATCAATACCCGCCACGTTAGCCCGCCCCGAACTCACCATGTACACGCTGTGCTTCTCCCGCAGTTGCTTGACCTGCTCGGCACTCAAGCCGGTATAGGAAAACATCCCGCGCTGCGCTCCAATATGGGCAAACCGCTCCGATAAACCGTGGGGCGCCAACGCCTCCACCAGCCCGGATCGCAAGTGCGCGATCCGCGAGCGCATGGCTTCGACTTCATTGCTCCATCGCTTTTTCAGCTCGGCATCGCCCAGAATCGTAGCCACCACGGCTGCGCCGTGATCCGGCGGCGTCGACCACAGGTTGCGTGCCGTATTAGCAAGCTGGCTGCGCACATCCGTCAGCGTCTCGGCATCCGCCGCACACACGATCAACGCGCCAACACGGTCGCTATACAGGCCAAAATTCTTCGAGCAGGAACTGGTCACCAGCACTTCCGGCAGCTCGGCCGCAAATAGGCGCACGGCCCAGGCGTCCTGCTCCAGGCCATCGCCAAAGCCCTGATAGGCGAAGTCGATCAGCGGCAGCAGTTGGCGCTCGCGCACGATCTGCAGCACCTGGCGCCAATCATCCGGGGTCAAGTCGAAACCGGTCGGGTTGTGGCAGCAGGCATGCAGCAGTACCACGTCGCCCTCTGGCACGCTGGACAGGGTAGCCAGCATCGCCGCCACGTCCAGGCGATTGTCAGCGCCCACGTAGGGGTAATGGCTGACCTTAATCCCGGCCTTGGCGAAGATAGTTTCGTGGATCGGCCAGGTCGGGTTGCTCAGCCATACGCCACGGCCGGGCAGATTGTGGGCGATGAAGTCGGCGCTCAGGCGCAGGGCGCCGGTGCCGCCTGGCGTCTGGGTGGCGCCGGCGCGGCGTTCGCGGATCAGCGCCGAATCGGCACCGAGCACCAGTTCGCTGATCAGCGAGCCGAACGCACCATTACCGTGGCCGCCGATGTAGGTCTTGGTGGTCTGCGTGTCTACCAGGCGCTGCTCGGCCAGTTTCACTGCGTGCGGAATGGGCGTGAGCCCCTGGTCATCCTTGTAGACGCCCACGCCCAGGTCGAACTTGTTCGGGTTGGTGTCCTGGGCATACAGGTCCATCAGCCCGAGGATCGGGTCGCCGGGCACGCGGACTATGGCATCGAAGTGCATTACTTGCGGCCCTCGGCGTCCTTGGCCACTTCGTCGGTGCGTGCGGCCATGATGAAGTCGTTGCGGTGCAGCCCCTTGATGGAGTGGCTCCACCAAGTCACGGTGACTTTGCCCCACTCAGTGAGCAGGCCTGGGTGATGGCCTTCGGCTTCGGAGATTTCACCCACGGCGTTGGTGAACGCCAGGGCAAATTTGAAGTTCTTGAACAGGAAAACCTTTTCCAGCTGCATCACGCCGTCGCGGACTTCGATGTTCCAGTCTGGGATCTGCTTGAGCAGCACCGGCAGTTCTTCATCGCTGACTTGCGGGGCATCGGCGCGGCAGGCTTCGCAGTGGGCTTGGTTCAAGGTGGTCATGGAGGTGTCCTGAATTCGAATGTTTGAAGGTCAGTAGCGTCACCCTAAAGCAACGCGGCGCCAGGGAACAGACTCACCTGGCCTCAAGAAGTAAGGTTCAAGCAACCTTGGGCTTCGGGGGGGCTGCCTTTGGGGCGAAGAGCGGGGCGCGCAGCCCCAGCTGCATCCCGCGCTCAACCATGCCCATGATGTCTTCCTGCGCGACTTCGAACAGGCGCTTGAGGTTTGGCAGCACGAAGTACAGCGGTTGCAGGATATCGATGCGATACGGCGTGCGCATGGCTTCCAGCGGATCGAAGGCTTGGTGCTCAGGCTCGGAAGACAGGCTGTACACCGTTTCCTTGGGCGACGACAGAATACCGCCACCGTAGATGCGCCGACCTTCGGGCGTATCCACCAGGCCAAACTCGATGGTCATCCAGTACAAGCGCGCCAGGTACACCCGTTGCTCCTTGGTGGCCGCCAGGCCGAGCTTGCCGTAGGTATGGGTAAATTCGGCAAACCAGGGGTTGGTCAGCAGCGGGCAATGGCCAAAGATCTCGTGGAAAATGTCCGGCTCTTGCAGGTAGTCGAGTTCTTCGCGGGTGCGAATAAAAGTCGCCACCGGAAACTGCTTGTTGGCGAGCAATTCGAAGAACGTCTGGAAGGGAATCAGCGCCGGCACGCGGGCGACTTGCCAGCCGGTGGTTTCGGCCAGCACCTTGTTGATCTCGCCCAATTGCGGGATTCGGTCCAGGGGCAGGCCGAGCTTGTCGATGCCGTCCAGGTATTCCTGGCAGGCGCGCCCTTCAATCACTTTCAATTGACGAGTGATCAGGGTGTTCCACACCGCGTGTTCTTCTGGCGGGTAATGGATAACACCTTGCGCATCGGGCTCGCGGGCCACGTACTGCGTCTGTTTCATACGGCTCTCCTGCTAGGCATTCGTTCTTGTTATGTCCTGCGTTGAGCCTATTGATAACCCGTGCGCGCCGGGATTCCATCTGTTTAAAACGCCTCTGAGTAGGAAAAATTACCAGTTTTCGTAAAGTATTCGTTACGGATACCGGGTTTGCTGCTGGGTTGGGCTGGGAAAACCCCCAAAGCTGTCACATAATCTTGACGACTATCTGCGCCCAGCGACAAAAAAGACGCGGCGCTTACCCAACTTTCGGGCCTTTTCATGCGTATCAAAGTGCACTGCCAGAACCGTATCGGCATCCTGCGGGACATCCTCAACCTGTTGGTGGAGTACGGCGTCAACGTCGCCAAGGGCGAGGTCGGCGGTGAGCATGGCAATGCCATTTACCTGTACTGCCCGAACCTGGTGAACATGCAGTTCCAGGCGCTGCGCCCGCAGTTCGAGGCGATTGCCGGAGTGTTTGGGGTGAAAAGGGTAGGGCTGATGCCCAGCGAGCGCCGGCACATGGAACTCAATGCGCTGCTCGGCGCCCTGGAGTTTCCGGTGCTGTCGATCGACATGGGCGGTTCCATCGTCGCCGCCAACCGCGCGGCGGCCCAGTTGCTCGGGGTGCGGGTGGATGAAGTGCCGGGGATTCCGTTGTCACGGTATGCCGAGGACTTCGACTTGCCGGAGCTGGTGCGCGCGAGCAAATCGCGGATCAACGGCCTGCGGGTCAAGGTCAAGGGTGACGTGTTCCTGGCGGACATCGCGCCACTGCAATCGTCCGAACATGATGACAGCGAGGCCATGGCCGGCGCCGTGCTGACGTTGCACCGCGCCGACCGCGTCGGTGAACGCATCTACAACGTGCGCAAGCAGGAGCTGCGCGGCTTTGACAGCATTTTCCAGAGTTCCAAGGTCATGGCCGCCGTGGTTCGCGAAGCGCGACGCATGGCGCCGCTGGATGCGCCTCTATTAATAGAAGGCGAAACCGGCACCGGCAAAGAACTGCTCGCGCGTGCCTGTCATCTGGCCAGCCCGCGTGGTCAATCGCCGTTGATGGCGCTTAACTGCGCCGGTTTGCCGGAGTCGATGGCCGAGACCGAGCTGTTCGGCTACGGCCCCGGCGCGTTCGAAGGTGCGCGCGCCGAAGGCAAGCTGGGGCTGCTGGAGTTGACGGCGGGCGGCACGCTGTTTCTCGACGGCGTGGGGGAAATGAGCGCGCGCTTGCAGGTGAAGTTGCTGCGCTTTTTGCAGGACGGTTGCTTCCGCCGCGTAGGCAGCGATGAAGAGGTGTACCTGGATGTGCGGGTCATCTGCGCCACCCAGGTGGACTTGTCTGAACTGTGCGCCCGTGGCGAATTCCGCCAGGACCTTTACCACCGTCTAAATGTGCTGTCCCTGCATATCCCGCCGCTGCGCGAATGCCTCGACGGCCTGGCGCCGCTGGTGGATCACTTCCTTGATCAGGCGAGCCGGCAGATCGGCTGCCCGCTGCCGAAGCTCGCGACGGCTGCGATGGATCGTCTGAGCCACTACCACTGGCCAGGCAACGTACGGCAGTTGGAAAACGTGCTATTCCAGGCGGTGTCGTTGTGCGATGGCGGGATGGTCAAGGCCGAGCATATTCGGCTGCCGGACTATGGCGTGCGTCAGCCCCTTGGCGATTTTTCCTTGGAGGGCGGCTTGGAGGACATTGTCGGGCGCTTCGAGAAGGCGGTGCTGGAAAGTTTGTACGCCGAGCACCCGAGCAGTCGGCAGTTGGGCAAGCGGTTAGGGGTATCGCACACCACCATCGCCAATAAATTGCGCGATTACGAAGTCGTCAAGACCGACAAATAACCCACTGGCTAAACAGGGGCAAGCTGTGGGGGCGGGCTTGCTCGCTCCCACATCATTTGAATTTTTGTCGCCTGTAATACCGGTGTTTGCCGCACGCGGCAGTAGTCCGCCGTTTTTTCGACTCTCAGCCGGCAGCCTAATCCACCCATCTCCCGCCAAACCCCCGTCCCGCCTGCACTTCTCCTTCTTTTCCAAAGTTGGTTCGCAAATTGCTTAAGCCTTATCAGTACAGCGGTGGGCGGCAAGCGTCCGTCAGAAAGAGGAAAGAGCGTGGACAAGTACCTTTATGTGGCAATGACCGGCGCCAGCCAGAATGCTCTGGCGCAGAAGGCCCATGCCAACAACCTGGCGAACATTTCCACCAATGGTTTCCAGCGTGACCTGGAGCAGGCGCGTTCGATGCCAGTGTTCGGTGACAGCTTTCCGGCGCGGGCGTTTGCCTTGACCGAGCGCCCAGGCACTGACTTCTCCCCTGGCGCGATGATTGAGACCGGCCGTGACCTGGACGTTGCCGTCAGCGGCGATGGCTGGATGGCCGTGCAAACCCCGGATGGCGGCGAGGCCTACGTGCGCAGCGCCAGCATGAACGTCGATGCATTGGGCGTGCTGCGGGCCGGCAACGGCATGCCGATCATGGGCAACGGTGGCCCGATTGCCGTGCCGCCCCAGCAGAAAATCGAAGTGGGTGCCGACGGCACCATCAGCATCCGCGCCATGGGTGAAGGCCCGCGTGTGATGGCTGAAGTGGACCGCATCAAGCTGGTCCAGCCGGACCTGAAGAACATGAGCAAAGGCCTGGACGGCACCATCCACACCAAGGATGGCCAGCCGGCTCAAGCCGACGCTAGGGTCACGCTGACCTCGGGCTTTCTGCAGGCGAGCAACGTCAATGCCGTAGAAGAAATGACAGCGGTGCTGGCGCTTTCTAAGCAGTTCGAGCTGCACATCAAGATGATGAACAGCGCTAAAGAAGACGATCAGGCCATGACTCGCGTCATGCAGATGAGCTGATAGCCCCTAACTAATTTGCAACGCGGCGCCAACAAACAGGCGCACGAAGGAGAACAGCATGCTTCCGGCTCTATGGGTTGCCAAAACAGGTCTGTCCGCCCAGGACACCAACCTGACCACCATTTCCAACAACTTGGCCAACGTGTCGACCACGGGTTTCAAACGTGACCGTGCCGAGTTCCAGGACTTGCTCTATCAGATCAAGAAACAGCCAGGCGCCCAATCGACCCAGGACAGCGAACTGCCGTCGGGCCTGCAACTGGGTACCGGTGTGCAGATCGTCGGCACCCAGAAGAACTTCAGCGCCGGCAACCTGCAGCAGACCGGCCAGCCGCTGGACATGGCCATCAACGGCCGTGGTTTCTTCCAGATCCTTCAACCGGACGGCACCACTTCCTACACCCGTGACGGTACTTTCCACTTGGATTCCAACGGCCAGATCGTGACGGCCAACGGTTTCTCCCTGGAGCCAGCCGTTGTCGTACCGGCTGATGCCAAGACGTTCACTGTCGGCAACGACGGCACCGTGTCTATCACCGTCGCCGGTAACCCGGCTTCGCAAGTGATCGGTAACCTGCAAACCGCCGACTTCATCAACCCGGCCGGCCTGCAGGCCATGGGTAACAACCTGTTCCTGGAAACCGCCTCCAGCGGCGCACCGCAAATCGGCACCCCTGGCCTGAACGGTTTTGGCACCACGCTGCAAAGCACCCTGGAAACGTCCAACGTGAGCACCGTTGAGGAGATGGTCAACATGATCACCACCCAGCGCGCCTACGAGATGAACTCCAAGGTGATCTCCACCGCCGACCAGATGCTTTCGTTCGTAACGCAGAATCTGTAATCAAGTCTATGGGGCGCCCCTGAGGTCGCCTGCAACACCGTGAGGTAAGGGTCATGAATCGCTATGTTTCTGTTCTGGCATTGAGTGGGATTGCCGTGCTCGCGGGCTGTGTCGCCCCGACGCCAAAACCCAATGACCCGTACTACGCGCCGGTGTTGCCACGCACGCCGTTGCCGGCGGCTGCCAACAATGGCTCGATCTATCAGGCGGGCTTCGAACAGAACCTGTACAGCGACCGCAAGGCGTTCCGGGTCGGTGACATCATCACCATCACCCTGAACGAGCGCACCCAGGCCAGCAAGAACGCCAACTCTCAAGTCGGCAAGACCAGTAAGGCTGGCATCGGCCTGACGTCGTTGTTCGGCGCCGTGCCCAACGTCAACAACCCATTGGGTGATGGCGACCTGAGCCTCAGCGCCGGCTACAGCGGCGACCGTGCCACCAGCGGCAAAAGCGCAGCGGGGCAGGGCAACAGCCTGACCGGTTCGATCACCGTGACCGTAGCCGATGTATTGCCCAACGGCATCCTCGCCGTACGCGGTGAAAAGTGGATGACGCTCAATACCGGTGACGAACTGGTGCGCATTGCGGGCATGGTTCGCGCCGATGACATCACCACCGACAACACCGTGCCGTCCACGCGTATTGCCGATGCACGCATCACTTATTCCGGCACGGGCGCCTTTGCCGATGCGAGCCAGCCGGGCTGGTTCGACCGTTTCTTCCTTAGCCCGCTGTTCCCTTTCTAGGTGGCCACTTTGAACTTCAAACAGCTGATGGCGGCCGCGCTCCTGCTTTGCTTAAGCGCTGTCGCCCAGGCCGAACGCCTGAAGGACATCGCGAGCATTTCCGGTGTGCGTTCCAACCAGTTGATCGGCTACGGCCTGGTGGTGGGGCTCAATGGTACGGGTGACCAGACCACCCAGACCCCGTTCACCCTGCAGACCTTCAACAACATGCTCTCGCAGTTCGGCATCAAGGTGCCGGCCGGTTCGGGCAACGTGCAACTGAAAAACGTCGCGGCGGTGTCGATCAGTGCTGACTTGCCGGCGTTCTCCAAGCCCGGCCAACTGGTGGACATCACTGTCGCGTCGATCGGTAACTCGAAAAGCCTGCGTGGCGGCACCTTGCTGATGACGCCGCTCAAGGGGATCGACGGCAACGTCTACGCCATCGCCCAGGGCAACCTAGTGGTGGGCGGGTTTGATGCTGAAGGTCGCGACGGCTCGAAGATCACTGTCAACGTGCCGTCGGCGGGTCGTATCCCAGGCGGTGCCAGTGTTGAACGCACTGTGCCGAGCGGCTTCAACCAGGGCAACAGCCTGACCCTGAACCTCAACCGCTCCGACTTCACCACCGCCAAGCGCGTGGTCGATAAGATCAACGACATGCTCGGCCCTGGCGTGGCCCAGGCGATCGACGGCGGCTCGATCCGTGTGACCGCCCCGCTGGACCCCAGCCAGCGCGTCGACTACCTGTCGATCCTGGAAAACCTGGAAGTCGACCCGGGCCAGGCTGTCGCCAAAGTCATCATCAACTCGCGTACCGGTACCATTGTGATCGGCCAGAACGTCAAGGTATCGCCGGCAGCGGTGACCCACGGCAGCCTGACCGTGACCATCACCGAAGACCCGATCGTCAGCCAACCTGGGCCTTTGTCCAACGGCCAGACGGCGGTGGTGCCACGCTCACGCGTCAACGCCCAGCAAGAAGCCAAGCCGATGTTCAAGTTCGGCCCCGGCACCACCCTGGATGAGATTGTCCGTGCGGTGAACCAGGTGGGCGCGGCGCCCGGCGACTTGATGGCGATTCTCGAAGCACTGAAACAGGCCGGCGCCTTGCAAGCCGACCTGATAGTGATCTGAGGCCATGGTCATGGACATGCGCAAGAGCGGTATCAGCAGCACGGCGGACTCGGGGTCTTACTCCGACTTGAACCGGCTTAACCAGCTCAAGGTCGGCGACGACAAGAACAGCGAAGGCAACATGCGCAAGGTCGCGCAGGAGTTCGAGTCGCTGTTTTTGAGCGAGATGCTCAAGTCCATGCGTTCGGCCACCGAGGCGTTGGGTAAGGACAACCCGCTGAACACGCCGGCCGCCAAGCAATATCAGGAAATGTACGACCAGCAACTGGCGGTCTCGATGTCCCGCGAAGGCGGGGGTATCGGCCTGGCCGATGTGCTGATGCGTCAGATGCAAAAGAACAAGCCGGTGGAGGCCCAGGCCGCCACCCTGCAGGGCCCTGCGGCGGCTGGGGCTGCCAAGAAAGTCGACGTGCCGACGGAAATTGCCGCCGGCACCCAGGCCGAAGGTCCGTTGGGCCGTTCCAATGGCCAGCGTCCGCTGTGGGCTTACCGCGTGGCAGAGCCACAGGCTGGGGCTGCTGCATCGCACAGCAATGACATGGAATTGATGAACCAGCGTCGGATTGCCTTGCCGAGCAGGCTGACTGATCGCCTGCTGTCCGGCATCGTGCCGAGTACCGATGCAACCACCGTCGCCAAGTCTGCGCCACTGCGTAACAGCGCGGCCGATGACAACGTGGTCAACAGCA
Source organism: Pseudomonas sp. EA_15y_Pfl1_P101 (assembly GCF_963970835.1). NCBI lineage: Bacteria > Pseudomonadati > Pseudomonadota > Gammaproteobacteria > Pseudomonadales > Pseudomonadaceae > Pseudomonas > Pseudomonas sp. EA_15y_Pfl1_P101. The sequence continues at coordinate 97,035 of NZ_CAXAPA010000005.1, forward strand.
CGGCGCGCACTTTCGCGGTGCCCGGCGACCGCATGCGGGTCTACGGCCGTGCCGTGGCTCAGCCACCGTTGGCGCCGGCGAAGAAGGCCTTCAGTTCGCAGGATGAATTTGTCGCGACCATGTTGCCAATGGCCAAGGCGGCCGCCGCGCGCATTGGTGTCGACCCGAAGTACCTGGTGGCCCAGGCCGCCCTGGAAACTGGTTGGGGTAAATCGGTGATGCGCGCCCAGGATGGCACCAGCAGCCACAACCTGTTTGGCATCAAGGCCGGCCAGAGTTGGCAGGGCGAGAAAGCGCGTGCGATCACCAGCGAGTTCCGTGACGGCGCAATGGTCAAGGAAACGGCGCAGTTCCGTTCCTACAACTCTTACCAGGACAGCTTCCATGACCTGGTGACATTGCTGCAAAGCAATGATCGCTATAAAGAAGTTGTGAAGTCGGCCGACAACCCGGAACAGTTTGTACGCGAGTTGCAAAAAGCCGGTTACGCAACCGACCCGGCCTACGCCAGCAAGATTTCGCAGATCGCCAAAACGATGGACAGTTACCAGAACTACGCTGCCGCTGGCGCAACCACACATTTATAAGGTCTGAACCATGAGTTTGCTCAATATCGGGATGTCGGGGCTTAACGCTGCTCAAGGATCGTTGTCGGTCTTGAGTAACAACATTGCCAACGCCAACACGGCGGGCTATTCGCGTCAGCAGACTACCCAGAGCGCGAATGCGTCGAACCAGTACGGCGGCGTGTTTATCGGCAGCGGTACCACCCTGGCTGACGTGCGCCGGGTGTACAACGAATACCTGGACACGGCGTACCAGAACAGCACCTCGCTCAACAGCGATGCCAAGGCTTACCTGGATCAAGTGAGCGCCGTGGACAAGACGTTGTCGGACAAGACTACGGGCATGTCGTCCGTGCTCAGTTCGTTCTTTGCCGCTGTTCAGACCGCCTCGGCTAACCCGAGTGATACCTCGGCTCGCCAGATACTGCTGACCAGCGCCCAGACATTGAGCAACCGCTTCAACTCGATCTCCAGCCAATTGAGCCAGCAGAAAGAAACCATTAACAGCCAGTTGACCTCCTTGACCGATCAGGTCAACCAGCTGACCTCGTCGATTGCTTCGCTCAACAAACAGATTACTCAGGTGCAGGGGTCTTCGAACACCACCCCGGCCAACCTGCTGGACGCGCGCGCCGAAGCCGTACGTTCGCTCAATGAGTTGATCGGCGTGAACGCCAGCGAGAAGAACGGTGTGTTCAGCGTCAGTACCGGTACCGGCCAGTCCCTGGTGCTGGGCGATCGGTCCAACACCCTTTCTGCCGTACCGAGCAAGAGCGACACCAGCCAGTACACGATTCAGATGAATGCGGCTGGCGGGACGACGATGGACCTGGGCAACGTGATCAGTGGTGGCAGCATCGGTGGCTTGTTGCGCTATCGCAGCGATGTGTTGATGCCGGCCATCAATGACCTGGGTCGCATTGCTATCGTCACTGCCGATACGATCAACAGTCAACTGGGCCAGGGTATCGACCTGAACGGCGAATTCGGCTCGTCGATGTTCAAAGACATCAACAGCGCTGCGTCTGTCGCGCTGCGTAGCCTTTCCGCTCAAGGTAATCAGGGCGTTGGTAGCCTGGGTGTTACGATCAAGGACACCAGCAAGCTGACCAACTTCGATTACAAGGTCACCTTCAGCGACCCTGTCGATCTCAACAAAGTCACCGTCGAGCGCTCTGATGGCAAAGCCATGGGCACGTTTGATATCACGGCTACACCGCCCTCGGTGATCGATGGTTTCACCCTGGAACTCAAGAACGGACCGATGCAGGCGGGTGACAGCTTTAAAGTCAGCCCGACCGCCAGTGGCGCCCAGAATATCGGTACTGTCCTCAACGACCCGAGCAAGATTGCGTTTGCCGCGCCGCTGAAAGGGGAGGCCAGCAAAACCAACCAGGGTACCGGTAGCTTCACACCGCCGACCCTGACCCTGCCCCTGGATATCCAGGGTGGCGCGACTACCGCGCAACTGCGCGTTGGCATTGAAAATTCGATGCCAGTGAAGATGGTGTTCGGCAAGCCGGCGGCTGATGGCACTCAGAGCTATACCCTTAACGACGCCAAGGGCGATCCTATCGGCTCGGGGACCATCATTCCGGGGCAGGCCAATAAAATCACCGTCAACGTGCCGATGCGTGATGCCAGCGGTGCCCTGGTGGTGCCGGCCAAGAGCTTTGGCTTTGACACCACGGTTGCGGGCTCGCCGACCGAGGGGGACAGCACCACCTTTTCGTTTAACGCCACGGGCGTATCCGACAACCGCAATGCCCAGCAACTGCTGAATCTGCAAACCAAGGCCACCGTGGGCGTGGCGACAGATGGCACCGGCGGCACGAGCCTGGTCGGGGCCAACAGTAAGTTGGTGTCTACTGTAGGCGCCAAGGCCGCTGCGGCCACCACTGACACCACGGCCACCAATGCGTTGCTGGCGGCTAACAAAAATGCGCGCAACTCCGTGTCCCAGGTCAACCTGGACGAAGAGGCGGGCGACATGATCAAGTTCCAGCAGTACTACACAGCGTCGTCGCAGATCATCAAGGCTGCGCAAGAAACCTTCAGCACGCTGATTAATAGTCTTTAAGGGAGTCTGGGACGATGCGCATTTCTACACAGCAGTATTTCGACACCAGTGCGAGCAAGTATCAGAACAATTATTCCAGCGTGGTTAAGGCCCAGGAACAGGCGAGTTCCGGCGTGCGTGTACAGACCGCTGGGGATGATCCGGTGGCCGCGCAGCGTTTGCTGATGTTGCAGCAGCAGAAAGATATGCTGGCGCAGTCCAGCGGCAATATCAGCTCCCTGAAAAGTTCGCTGACCAACGAGCAGAGCATCCTGGATGCGCTCGACAAGGCGATGCAGGCTGGCAAGCAGCTGGCCCTGCGGGCTGGCGGTGTGACCAGCGATGCTGATCGCAAGTCAATCTCGGTCGAAGTGGGGGCCCTGGAAGAGCAGGTGCTGGGTTTGCTCAATAGCAAGGATGCGGCAGGCAACTACTTGTTCTCCGGCTCCAAGACCCAAACCCCCCCGTATTCGCGCAACAGCGATGGCACCTACAGCTACCAGGGTGACGAAAACGAACTGAGCCTGCAGGTTTCCGAGACGCTCACGGTGCGCACTGGCGATACCGGCAAAACCATTCTGGGAGGGGCGGCCAACAGCAGTCGCACCCAGTCCACCTACATTGCACCTGCGACCGCGCCGCTGCCGCCAGCGATTTCTCCGCCGCTGGTCGATGACAACAAGGTTGCGATTTCAGCCGGCCTGGTGACCTCGGGCATCGACTACACCAAGCAATTTGCCGACGGCCAACCTTACAAGCTGACCTTCACCAGTAGTACCCAGTACAAGGTGACGGACAAGGACAACAATGACATTACCTCAGAGATTGCGGGTAATGGCACGTTCGATTCCACCAAAGAGGGCAGCGCCAGTGTCAATCTGCGCGGGGTCAAGTTCGATATCACCGTCGACATGACTGACCTCGCCACCGGGCCGAATGCCGATGCGCTCGTTCAGGGGCGTGAGTTCAACCTGGCTGCCAAGCCGGATGCGTTCAATGTCTCGCGTACCGCGAGCAATCAGTCGACCGCACAACTGACCAACGGCAACGTCAGCAGCGCGGCGGACTATTCCAGCACCTTTCCCGGCAATAGCGGGGTGCTGATCAAGTTCAGTGATCCCGACCCGACGGCCTTCAAGGTATTTGCCCAGCCGTATACCGCCGACAGCAAAGAGATCGATTCGGGCGTTATCGACACAGCCACGACGCCGAATACCATCACTGCGGCCGGTGTGACCTTTGGGTTGAGCGGTACGCCGCAGACCGGCGACCAGTTTGCCGCCGGTGCGAGCACCCAGAAAACCCAGAACGCCCTCGACACCCTAAGCCAGCTGCGCCAAGCCCTGGAAAAGCCGGCCGATGGCATCCCGGGCGCGCGCGTCAAGCTTCAGGATGCGCTGAACGCCGCAGTCAGTAACCTGAACAACTCGACCACCCAGCTGGGCAATGTGATCGGCTCCATTGGTGCGCGCGAAAACGCGCTCGATGTGCAATCCGACGCAAACGCCAGTATCGGCCTGGCCAATACCACCACCATGAGTGCACTGGCCAATATCGACATGGGCGAAGCCGCGATCAACCTGACCCTGCAGCAGACCATGCTGGAAGCCTCGCAGCTGGCGTTTGTAAAAGTCTCGCAGTTGAGCCTCTTCAACAAGATGTAAGTGGCGTAACGTCAAGCGGCCCGCTCTGGAAACAGGGCGGGCCGTTGTTGTTTATGGGGTTTAATTGTTTGAAGGTTTTGCACAAAGCACACAAAATTGAGTGACCTGTGAGTCATAAAGCGCATCTTCACTGTATCGTGTGAAAAGGATAAGTCGTCACAGGGTCCTTGCGAGGCGGCTTTCAGCGAAATTTTTATGGGGTTATCCCCTTTATTGTCAGCACTCCGGGCGCAGTCCCAGGGGTGTTCTCCAGCTATTTAGTATTGGGAAGCCACAATGATTGGCATAAAAAGCATCGCCAGTTACGTGCCGGCAGACGGGATCGATAACTACGCCCAGGGTGCCAAATTCGCCAAGGATGAAGAGTTCATCATTGGCAAGATCGGTTCGGCGTTTTTGCCGCGCAAGGATGCCGCGCAGGAAACGTCTGACCTGTGTGTCGAAGCGGTCAACGCTTTGTTTGCCAACAACCCGGATTTGAAGCGCGAGTCCATCGACGCACTGATCGTCGTGACCCAGAACGGTGATGAAGAGGGCTTGCCCCACACCGCCGCCATCGTCCAGGACAAACTCGGCCTGCCGACTCACGTTGCGGCGTTCGATATTTCCCTGGGCTGCTCGGGCTACGTCTACGGCATCTATGCGATGAAGGGCTTCATGGAAGCCGCCGGCCTGAAAAACGGCCTGCTGGTCACCGCCGACCCGTACTCGAAGATCGTCGACCCGGAAGACCGCAACACCACCATGCTGTTCGGCGACGCCGCCACCGCCACCTGGATGGGTGAAGACGCACCGTGGCTGCTGGGCAAGGCCAAGTTCGGCACCGACGGTTCCGGCGCACCGCACCTTAAGGTCAGCGACGGCGTGTTCTTTATGAATGGCCGCCAGGTGTTCAACTTCGCGCTGCTTAAAGTGCCGGCGCATTTGCACGAGCTGCTCAACGAGTCGGACCTCAAGGCTGACGAGATTGATGCCTTCTGCATTCACCAGGGCAGTGCGGCCATTGTCGACGCCGTGGCGCGTCGTTTTGAAGACGCTCCGGTGGACAAGTTCATCAAGGACATGGTCGAGACCGGCAACACCGTTTCATCGAGCATTCCATTGCTGCTGGAAAAACACGTGATGGACGCCACCTGGAAGCGCGTGGCAATCAGTGGTTTTGGTGTGGGCCTGTCGTGGGGTTCGGCGATTCTCTATCGCCCTTGATGCTTTAATCGCCTCAATAAAAAAACGCCGATGATCGAAAGATCATCGGCGTTTTTTATTTGGCGCCAGAAAACCTAATGAAATCGGGGTTTCGAGCCTGCGTAAACCCTTGAATTACAAGGGGTGGCACGACGCCAGTAAATAATTTCAAAAAAATCCTCAAGCATCCGGCTACCACGACGATAACTATTACGTAGGTTCTCAGGCCACACCCGGCGGTTGCCAGGGCCGGAAGCCGCAGTATCCATCCAACGAGGATTTCGTCATGGCTTTAACAGTAAACACCAACATTGCTTCGATCACTACTCAGGGTAACCTGAACAAAGCTGGCGGCGCCCTGGCCACTTCCATGCAGCGCCTGTCTTCCGGCCTGCGTATCAACAGCGCTAAAGACGACGCTGCCGGCCTGCAGATCGCTAACCGCCTGACCAGCCAAATCAATGGCCTGGGCCAAGCAGTCAAGAACGTGAACGACGGTATCTCGATCGCTCAGACCGCTGAAGGCGCGATGCAGGCTTCGACCGACATCCTGCAAAAAATGCGTACCCTGGCTCTGTCCTCGGCAACTGGTTCCCTCAGCGCTGACGACCGTAAGTCGAACAACGATGAATACCAGGCTCTGACTTCGGAACTGACCCGTATCTCCACTACTACCACCTTCGGTGGCCAGAAGTTGCTGGACGGTTCGTACGGTACCAAAGCTATCCAGGTTGGCGCCAACGCTAACGAAACCATCAACCTGAGCCTGGAAAACGTTTCGGCCAATAACATCGGCTCCCAGCAGCTGAAAAGTGTTGCCATCGCTCCAGGTACCGGTACTGTTGCAGGCGCGATCAACGTAACGGGTAACGGTCAAACCGGTACTTACACCGCTGCTGCCGGTGATTCGGCTAAAACCATCGCCAGCAACCTGAACGGCATCATCGGTGGCCTGACTGCGACTGCCAGCACTGAAGCCAAGTTTGCTGTAGATGACGCTGCCGCTAAACTGGCACCTGCTTCGTTCACCCTGACTGTTGGCAGCGCGTCCGTTGACTTCAAAGGTGTGAACAGCCAAGCCGGCCTGGCCGACCAACTGAAATCCAACGCCGCTAAGCTGGGTATCAGCGTCAGCTACGACGAAACCAAGAAAACGCTCGAAGTTAAGTCCGACACTGGTGAAAACATCGTGGTCAGCGGTTCGACTGATCCTGGCTCGGTAACTGTTGCTGCCAAAGACGGCGCAGGCGCTTACGGTACTGCAGTTGCACTGGCTGACGCCCTGATCGTTACCGGTCAAGTGTCGCTGGACTCCGCCAAGGGCTACTCCCTGGCTGGTGCTGGTGTTGCTGGTCTGTTCGCTGCCGGTGCTGCTACCGACGCTGTTTCAACCAAAACCACCGTCGCTCAAACCGACGTGACCGACGCCACCAAGGCCCAAAACGCCCTGGCGGTAATCGACAAAGCCATCGGTACCATCGACGGCGTTCGTTCGGGCCTGGGTGCTACCCAGAACCGTCTGACTACTACTGCAGACAACCTGCAGAACATTCAGAAGAACTCCACCGCTGCACGCTCCACCGTTCAGGACGTCGACTTCGCTTCCGAAACCGCCGAGCTGACCAAGCAACAAACCCTGCAATCGGCTTCCACCGCGATCCTGTCGCAGGCTAACCAGCTGCCATCCGCTGTACTGAAGCTGCTTCAGTAACACCAGCGCTTGGTAACTAACGGAAGGGCGCGTCTACGTGCCCTTCCGTTTTTTCGGTTTAGAGGAGATTGGACATGGACATGAGTGTAAAGCTGAACCAGTCTTATCCGCCGGTTGCCCCTCAAGGCGCACCTGTGCAGGTGGCCGCCGACAAGAGCGTCACTAAAGTCCAGGAAACCCCGGCCACAGGCAAAGAGCCTGAGCGTGCGGACCTGGAAAAAGCAGTTACCGATATTCGCGAATTCGTACAAGCGTCCGAGCGCAAGCTGGACTTTTCCATTGATGACTCCACCCATCGTGTGGTGGTCAAGGTGATCGCCACCGACAGCGGTGAAGTGATTCGCCAGATTCCGTCGGAAACGGCGCTGAAGCTGGCACAGAACCTTTCCAGCGCAAGCCACCTGTTGTTTGACGACAAGGTCTGAGCTGGCATGAAACTTGTTGCTGTCGTGTCTTGAGGTGTAATAAGTCAAGATAACGGCAGCCACCGAACAGGAGATAGATGATGGCGGGTTCAACGGTAAGTGGTATCGGTTCGAACATCGATACGCAAGCGATCGTGAAGTCCTTGGTGGACGCCGAAAAGGTGCCCAAGCAGACGCAGATCAATACCGCGTCCCAGAAGGCGACCACCACGCTGTCTTCGATCGGCAAGATTCAGGCGGCGCTGGATGCGTTCCGTGGTGCCCTGGACACAATGTCCACCGGCAACAGCTTCACCGGCTTGACGGGCTCATCCTCGGATGAAAAGGTCGCCACCATGACGGCGAGCAACACGGCGTCAAACGGTAGTTTCCGTTTGATCGTGACTCAGCTGGCCCAGGCGTCCAAGTTGTCCAGTACAACGTTCTCCGCGGGTGCCAATGCGGTGGTAAACGCCACTGATAAGCCGACGACGTTGACCATCACGCAGTCGGGCAAGGGCTACGACCTGAGCGTCCCGGCTGGTGCGACACTGCAGCAGGTGCGTGATTCGATCAATACCCAATTCGGTACTTCGGGGTTGAGTGCGAACATCCAGACCGACGCCAATGGTTCGCGGTTGATCCTGACCTCGACCACCATGGGGACGGGCTCAGACCTGACGCTGTCGGGGACTTCGGGATTGGATGTCGGCGCCACAGTGGTCGATGACCCCCAAGACGCGCTTTACAGCATTGATGGGGTCAATTCCGTTTCCAAATCCAACAACATCGAAGGCGCCTTGAGTGGGGTGAACATCAAGCTGGTCTCGGTCTCGGCTACCGTGACGGCTGGTGACGTTTCCCCAGATGCGAAGAGGAACGCTACGCTGATTACGGTCAGCACTAACAACGCGGCCCTCAAATCCGGGGTCAAGGGCTTTGTCGATACTTACAACGCCTTGATGACTGCGATGACCGCCGAGACCAAGGTCACTACCAACCTCGATGGCAGCACTACGGCGGCGGCCCTGACGGGCGACTCCAGCATGCGTGCGCTGCAGAACGCTATCCGCAACGAGTTCAACAAGCTGTCTGGCACCGGTACGTTCAAGTCCCTGGCTCAATTCGGCGTAGGTACGAGTTCGACAACCGGCATGCTGGCGTTGGACGATAAAAAATGGGACGCGGCGGTCAAGACCAACGCAGCCGACATCAGCAGCATGTTTTCCGGCAAAACCGGCATGCTGGCGCGCATGAAAAGTGCCACGGATGATTACGCCAGGGCAAGCACCGGCGTACTGGCTACGCGCACGGCTTCTTTGTCGGACACGTTGAAAGATCTGTCCAAGGACCAGGCAACGCTCGATGAGCGCATGACCCTGCTCACCAGCAGCCTCTCCGCCAAATACAATGCCATGGACACCCTGGTCGCCCAATTGCGCCAGCAAAGCACCAGCGTCATGACCACGCTCAATGCATTGAACAACCCAAAAACCAATAATTGATCCCTTCAGTGGATACGGGCCAGACACTTGTCTGGCCTTTTTTTATCATTGACGACTGGCCTAAAGCTTTTTGCGGCCCAGTCGACATATTGGTTACTGAATTCCTTTTCGCTGTCGCCTGTCACGAGGTAGAAACATGAATCCCATGAGAGCCCTTCGCCAATACCAGAAGGTCAATTCCCATGCTCAGATCTCCGAAGCCAGCCCGCATCGCCTGGTGCAGATGCTGATGGAAGGCGGCCTTGACCGCATGGCCCAAGCCAAAGGTGCGCTGGCGCGTGGTGACATCGCGGCCAAGGGTCTGATGCTCGGCAAGGCGATTGATATCGTGATCGGCCTGCGTGACGGCCTGGATGCGCAAAAAAGTGATAACCCGGCTTACGTCCAGCAGTTGGAAAGTTTGTATGCATATATGACCAACCGACTGATGGAAGCGAACCTGCATAACGACGCCGACATGATCGACGAAGTGGCGCGTTTGCTGATCACCGTAAAAGAAGGCTGGGACGCTATTGCGGCGCCACAGGCAGCAGCAGAATAAGGCCACCGGCCTTGAGGTACACGTTATGAGCCAAGCACTGCAACGCATTGATGAAACCCGTGAGGCGCTGATGGGCGCGCTGGCGGACCGTAACTGGGACGCCATCGGCGAACTGGACCTGGGCTGCCGTCACGTTATCGATGAGGTGCTCAGTGAAGCGCCAGTGGACGAGGATGCGTTGCGTGAGAAGCTTGAGAGCCTGTTGGCGGTTTACCAGCAATTGCTTGAGGTGACGACTGGCGAGCGCCAGGCGATTTTCGAAGAGATGTCGCAGATCAACCAAGCGAAAAATGCGTCGAAGGTCTACCATCTGTTCGGGTGAATGCGCTTAGTTAATCCGGGCGGCGCGTCATATATTTGACTGTGCCAGCATTTTTGACTTAACTAGTGCTGTTTTCAGATTTCAGACGTCTATAGAGTAAGAAGTCCTACAGCCGTCTTGATTGCCCTCACACCGGGCAGGAAGTTTTACTAGGGAAGTTGCTATTGCATGTGGCGTGAAACCAAAATTCTGCTGATCGATGACGATAGCGTCCGCCGCCGCGACCTGGCGGTGATTTTAAATTTTCTCGGTGAAGAAAATTTGCCCTGCGGCAGCCATGACTGGCAGCAGGTGGTCAGCTCATTGTCGTCGAGCCGTGAAGTCATATGCGTGCTGATCGGGACGGTAAACGCTCCTGGCGCTGTTTTGGGCTTGTTAAAGACACTGTCCACCTGGGATGAGTTCCTGCCTGTGTTGCTAATAGGCGATATTTATTCTGTCGATCTGCCAGAAGACCAACGCCGCCGCGTGCTTTCCACCCTGGAAATGCCGCCCAGCTACAGCAAACTGCTGGATTCCCTACACCGTGCCCAGGTCTATCGCGAGATGTACGATCAGGCGCGCGAGCGCGGTCGCCATCGCGAACCCAACCTGTTCCGCAGCCTGGTCGGCACCAGCCGTGCCATCCAGCATGTGCGCCAGATGATGCAGCAAGTGGCCGACACCGACGCCAGCGTACTGATTCTCGGCGAGTCGGGCACCGGCAAGGAAGTGGTCGCGCGCAACCTGCACTATCACTCCAAGCGCCGCGACGGGCCTTTTGTGCCGGTCAACTGCGGGGCGATCCCGGCAGAGTTGCTCGAAAGCGAACTGTTCGGCCACGAGAAGGGCGCCTTTACCGGGGCGATCACTAGCCGTGCCGGGCGTTTCGAGCTGGCCAACGGCGGCACCTTGTTCCTTGATGAAATCGGCGATATGCCGCTGCCGATGCAGGTCAAGCTGCTGCGCGTGTTGCAGGAGCGCACCTTCGAGCGTGTGGGCAGCAACAAGACCCAGAGCGTCGACGTGCGCATCATCGCGGCCACCCACAAGAATCTCGAAAGCATGATCGAGGTCGGCAGCTTCCGCGAAGACCTGTACTACCGCCTCAACGTCTTCCCGATCGAGATGGCCCCGCTGCGTGAGCGCGTGGAAGACATCCCGCTGCTGATGAACGAACTGATCTCGCGCATGGAGCACGAAAAGCGCGGCTCCATACGGTTCAACTCCGCTGCAATCATGTCCCTGTGCCGCCACGGCTGGCCGGGTAACGTGCGCGAGCTGGCCAACCTGGTGGAGCGCATGGCGATCATGCACCCCTATGGCGTGATCGGCGTGGTCGAGTTGCCGAAGAAATTCCGCTACGTCGACGACGAAGACGAGCAACTGGTCGACAGCCTGCGTAGTGACTTGGAAGAGCGCGTAGCCATCAACGGCCATACCCCGGACTTCGGTTCCACCGCCATGTTGCCGCCTGAAGGTCTGGACCTGAAGGACTACCTCGGCAACCTGGAACAAGGCTTGATTCAACAAGCCCTGGACGACGCCAACGGCATCGTCGCCCGTGCCGCCGAGCGCCTGCGCATCCGTCGAACCACCCTGGTGGAGAAAATGCGTAAGTACGGTATGAGCCGCAAAGAAGGTGATGAACAGGCAGATGATTGACGCCTGTTTTTCAAGCCGCTGATTTTGGGTGTCCGGCCTCGCCAATACTGTTCCGTTTTTGACGGCGTCTGTTGCCGTCATACTGCGTTGCAGCTCCTCCCCATAGCCAGCTATGAGTCGTCGCTGCGCCTTGTCTGACGGCAACAGCCACTCGTCAAAAACGAAACTGTATTGGCGAGGCCGGGCACCTTGGTTTTTTTTCGGCACAAGTATTGCAAAAGCCCTCGCAACGTTCCGTTTAACTGACGGTCAGCCAAGCGAGAGAGCATGATGCCCCACGCCGCCCAACTATCTTCGGCCCCTGTTACCCAGGGGTTGATCCCGCCTGTAGAACCGCTGTCCCGTCAGGGGCTTGAGCACGCGTTCTCGCAGTTCAACCAGATGTCGAGCCAGCTGACCGATTCCTACAGCCTGCTCGAAGCCCGGGTGTCCGAGCTAAAAGGCGAGCTGGCCGTGGTCAGTGCCCAGCGCATGGAAGAGCTGGCCGAGAAAGAACGCCTGGCCAACCGCCTGCAAAACTTGCTGTCGCTGTTGCCAGGTGGCGTGATCGTCATCGATGAAGACGGCCGCGTGCGCGAAGCCAACCCGGCCGCCTGCGACATGCTTGGCCTGCCGCTGGAAGGTGAATTGTGGCGCCACGTCATCACCCGCTGCTTTGCGCCGCGTGAAGACGATGGCCACGAAATCTCCCTCAAAGACGGCCGTCGCCTGTCCATTGCTACCCGATCTCTTGACGCGGAGCCGGGCCAACTCGTGCTGCTCAACGACCTGACCGAAACCCGTCACCTGCAAGATCAGCTGGCGCGCCACGAGCGTTTGTCCTCGCTGGGGCGCATGGTCGCGTCTCTGGCGCACCAGATCCGCACGCCGCTGTCGGCAGCGTTGATCTACGCCAGTCATTTGACTGATGAGCAATTGCCCGCTGCCACCCATCAGCGCTTTGCAGGGCGCCTTAAAGAGCGTCTGCATGAGTTGGAGCATCAGGTGCGTGACATGCTGGTGTTTGCCCGCGGTGAATTGCCGCTGACCGATCGCATTACGCCGGCCGAGTTGATGCAGGCTCTGCAAGCGGCGGCCGCCACCCATATTCAAGACGTCCAGGTGCGCTGGCAATGCGACAGCCACCTCGGTGAGCTGCTGTGCAACCGCGACACGCTTGTAGGTTCGCTGCTTAACCTGATCGAAAACGCCACCCAGGCCAGCGGTCCAGGTGCGCGGCTCAAGGTGCACCTGTACAGCCGTGGGCAAACCCTGCGCCTGTGCATCAGTGACAGCGGTAGCGGCATCGAGCCCGCCGTTTTGCAGCGTTTGGGCGAACCCTTTTTCACCACCAAGACCAACGGTACGGGCCTGGGCCTGACCGTGGTCAAGGCAGTGGCGCGTGCTCATCAGGGGGAATTGCAGCTGCATTCCCGTCTGGGGCGTGGCACTTGTGCATTGATGACCTTGCCGCTGTTTTCATGCGCGGCAAGCGCGGAGTAGAGAGGATATGGCTATCAAGGTTCTGTTGGTGGAAGACGATCGCGCCCTGCGTGAAGCATTGGCTGACACGCTGCTGCTGGCGGGTCACGACTACCGAGCGGTCGGTTCTGCCGAGGACGCCTTGGAGGCGGTGGAGCAGGAGTCCTTCAGCCTGGTGGTCAGTGATGTGAACATGCCCGGTATGGACGGCCACCAGTTGCTCGGCCTGCTGCGTGCACGTCAACCGCAGTTGCCGGTGTTGCTGATGACCGCCCATGGCGCCGTGGAGCGCGCGGTCGACGCGATGCGCCAGGGTGCGGCGGATTACCTGGTCAAGCCATTCGAGCCTAAAGCACTGATCGAATTGGTCGCTCGGCATGCCCTCGGCGTGATCTCTGCCGGCGAAGGCGAGGGCCCGATTGCCTTCGAACCGGCCAGTGCTCAGTTGCTGGAACTGGCGGCCCGCGTGGCGCGCAGTGATTCCACTGTGTTGATCTCCGGCGAGTCCGGCACCGGCAAAGAAGTGCTGGCACGTTACATCCATCAGCAATCGACCCGCGCCAAGCAACCGTTTATCGCGATTAACTGCGCGGCAATTCCCGACAACATGCTCGAAGCCACGTTGTTCGGTCACGAAAAAGGCTCGTTCACCGGCGCCATCGCGGCCCAGGCTGGCAAGTTCGAACAGGCCGACGGCGGTACCATCCTGCTCGATGAGATTTCGGAAATGCCTCTGGGCCTGCAAGCCAAGTTGCTGCGGGTCCTGCAGGAACGTGAAGTAGAGCGTGTCGGCGCACGCAAGCCGATCCAGCTGGATATCCGCGTGGTCGCCACCACCAACCGCGACCTGGCGGGCGAAGTGGCGGCGGGGCGCTTCCGTGAAGACCTGTTCTACCGTCTGTCGGTATTTCCCCTGGCCTGGCGCCCGTTGCGCGAGCGCCCGGCGGACATCATCCCGCTGGCCGAACGCCTGCTGAACAACCACGTCAAAAAAATGAAGCACGCTCAGGCACGCCTGTCCGCTGAGGCCCAGGCTTGCCTGATCAGCTATCCGTGGCCGGGCAACGTGCGGGAATTGGACAATGCCATCCAGCGCGCGCTGATTCTGCAGCAGGGCGGGCTGATCCAGCCCCAGGATTTCTGTTTGGCCATGGGCAGCGGTGTGGCGCCGCTCCCGACCTTGGCGCCCGCGCCCGTGGTGGCTGAAATCGAAACTGCCGGTGCCCTGGGCGACGACCTGCGTCGCCGCGAATTCCAGATGATCATCGACACCCTGCGTTCTGAACGCGGCCGCCGCAAAGAGGCCGCCGAACGCCTGGGCATCAGCCCGCGCACCCTGCGTTACAAGCTGGCGCAGATGCGCGACGCCGGCATGGACGTGGACGCGTACCTATTCGCCACCTGATCTGTATCGAGGCCGACAAGCTTTGTCGCCTTTTCTTACGACTTGATACAGAGCTGGCACCCTTGTTGCTACTTCCCCTAGTAATTGCGGCGTAGCGTCAAAAAACTGCGGGTTGTCGGAGAGAGAAGTTCATGAGCCAAGGTATTGAGTTCAATCGGTTGATGTTGGATATGCGCTCCATGCAAATGGACGCCATGGCTCAACCGAAATCCGTCGCGCCAGCGCCGGAATTGGGCCAAAGCAGTTTCGCCGACATGCTGGGTTCGGCGATTAACAAAGTCAGTAGCACCCAGCAAGCCTCCAGCCAGTTGGCCAATGCGTTCGAGATCGGCAAAAGCGGCGTGGACCTCACCGACGTGATGGTCGCTTCGCAAAAGGCCAGCGTTTCGTTCCAGGCGCTGACCCAAGTGCGTAACAAGCTGGTTCAGGCTTACCAAGACATCATGCAGATGCCGGTTTAAGGACGAGATTTAAGTCATGGCAGAAGCAGTCGTGGACAACGCACCCGCCAAGGCAGACGGCAAGCCGCCCCTGTTTGGCCTGTCGTTCCTGGAAAACCTCTCTGAAATGACCATGCTGCGTCAGGTGGGCCTGATGGTCGGCCTGGCTGCCAGCGTGGCAATTGGTTTTGCCGTGGTGCTGTGGTCGCAGCAACCTGATTACCGCCCGCTGTATGGCAGCCTGGCGGGCATGGATTCCAAGCAGATCATGGAAACCCTGGCCGCCGCCGACATCGCCTACACCGTTGAGCCCAACTCCGGGGCGCTGCTGGTCAAGGCCGACGATGTGGCCCGTGCGCGCATGAAGCTCGCGGCGGCCGGCGTGACCCCGTCCGACAGCAATATCGGTTTTGAAATCCTCGACAAGGACCAGGGCCTGGGGACCAGCCAGTTCATGGAAGCCACTCGCTACCGTCGTGGCCTGGAAGGCGAACTGGCGCGCACCATCTCCAGCCTGAATAACGTCAAGGGTGCACGCGTGCACCTGGCCATTCCGAAGAGCTCGGTGTTTGTGCGCGATGAGCGCAAACCCAGTGCTTCGGTATTGGTTGAGCTGTTTTCTGGCCGCTCCCTTGAGCCTGGCCAGGTCCTGGCGATCATTAACCTGGTAGCCACCAGTGTTCCTGAGCTGAACAAGTCGCAGATCACCGTCGTTGACCAGAAGGGCAACCTGCTGTCCGACATGGCCGAAAACTCCGCGCTGACCCAGGCCGGCAAGCAGTTCGACTACAGCCGTCGCATGGAAAGCATGCTCACCCAGCGTGTGCACAACATCCTGCAACCGGTGCTGGGCAATGATCGCTACAAGGCTGAAGTGTCCGCCGACATCGACTTCAGCGCCGTCGAGTCGACCTCCGAGCAGTTCAACCCGGACCAACCGGCGTTGCGCAGCGAGCAGTCGACCAGTGAACAACGCACCGCCGCCAATGGCCCGCCGCAAGGCGTGCCGGGTGCCCTGAGCAACCAGCCACCGGCCCCGGCCTCGGCCCCGCAAACCACGGGTGGCGCTGCCGCTACTGCGGGTGCGATTCAGCCTGGCCAGCCATTGCTGGATGCCAACGGCCAGCAGATCATGGACCCGGCCACCGGCCAGCCGATGCTCGCACCGTACCCGGCGGACAAGCGTAACCAGTCCACCAAGAACTTCGAGCTTGACCGTTCCATCAGCCACACCAAGCAACAACAGGGTCGCGTCAATCGCCTGTCGGTGTCGGTGGTGGTCGATGATCAAGTCAAGGTCAACGCTGCTGACGGTGCGGTAACCCGCACCCCATGGAGCGCCGACGAATTGGCGCGCTTCACTCGCCTGGTTCAGGACGCGGTCGGTTTCGACGCCAGCCGTGGTGACAGCGTCAGCGTCATCAATATGCCGTTCTCCGCCGAACGTGGCGAAGTCATCGCCGAGGCCGCGTTCTACACACAGCCGTGGTTCTGGGACATCGTCAAGCAAGTGCTGGGTGTGTTGTTTATCCTGGTACTGGTGTTTGGCGTGCTGCGCCCGGTGCTCAACAACATCACCGGCAACGGCAAGAAACAACTGGCTCCCTTCGGTGGCAGCGATGTCGAGTTGGGTGGCATGGGCGGCCTGGACGGCGAACTGGCCAACGACCGCGTCAGCCTGGGCGGCCCGCAAAGCATTCTGTTGCCAAGCCCGAGCGAAGGCTATGACGCTCAGTTGAACGCAATCAAGAGTCTGGTAGCAGAAGACCCGGGCCGTGTGGCCCAAGTCGTGAAAGAGTGGATTAACGCAGATGAGTGATCGAGCCGCTGTTGCCAAGCTCACCAAGGTCGATAAAGCCGCAGTCTTGCTGCTGTCCCTCGGTGAAACCGACGCCGCCCAAGTGCTGCGCCACATGGGCCCCAAAGAGGTTCAACGGGTCGGCGTGGCCATGGCGCAAATGCGCAATGTGCACCGCGAGCAAGTCGAGCAGGTGATGAGCGAGTTCGTCGAGATCGTCGGCGACCAGACCAGCCTGGGCGTCGGCTCCGACAGTTACATCCGCAAGATGCTCACTTCGGCCCTGGGCGAAGACAAAGCCAACGGCCTGATCGACCGCATCCTGCTGGGTGGCAACACCAGCGGCCTCGACAGCCTGAAATGGATGGAGCCGCGCGCCGTTGCCGACGTGATCCGCTTCGAGCACCCGCAGATCCAGGCGATCGTAGTGGCGTACCTCGACCCCGACCAGGCCGGTGAAGTCCTCGGCCACTTCGACCATAAAGTGCGCCTGGACATCATCCTGCGCGTGTCGTCGCTGAACACCGTGCAGCCGGCGGCCCTGAAAGAACTCAACACGATTCTCGAGAAGCAGTTCTCGGGCAACTCGAATGCCTCGCGTACCACCCTGGGTGGTATCAAGCGCGCGGCCGACATCATGAACTTCCTCGACAGCTCGGTCGAAGGCCAGTTGATGGACTCGATCCGCGAGATCGACGACACCCTGTCCGGCCAGATCGAAGACCTCATGTTCGTGTTCAACAACCTCTCCGATGTCGACGATCGTGGCATCCAGGCGTTGCTGCGCGAAGTCTCCTCCGACGTGCTGGTACTCGCACTCAAGGGCTCGGACGAGGGGGTCAAGGAAAAGATTTTCAAGAACATGTCCAAGCGCGCCTCGGAACTGTTGCGCGACGACCTGGAAGCCAAAGGCCCGGTGCGCGTCAGCGACGTGGAAACCGCGCAGAAAGAAATCCTCACCATTGCCCGCCGTATGGCCGAAGCCGGAGAAATCGTTCTCGGCGGGAAGGGCGGCGAAGAAATGATTTAAGGCGCTTTCCATGTCGAACAAAGATGAGGCACCCAGCGATCTGATTCGCGCACGGGATGTCGGCGGGTTCGACATCTGGTCGTTGCCCAGCTTCGATCCGCACGTGCCGGAGCCTGAGCCGGAGCCGGTTGTAGAAGCTCCGGTGGAAATGGAAGAAGTGCCGCTGGATGAAGTCCAGCCACTGACCCTGGAAGAGTTGGAAGGCATCCGCCAGGAGGCCTACAACGAAGGCTTCGCCGTCGGTGAAAAAGACGGTTTTCGCAGCACCACGCTCAAGGTGCGCCAGGAAGCCGAGGTAGCGCTGAGCGTCAAGCTGGCCAGCCTGGAGCGCTTGATGGGCTGCCTGTTCGAGCCTATCGCCGAGCAGGATTCGCAGATCGAAAAGTCCATGGTCGACCTGGTGCAGCACATTGCCCGCCAGGTGATCCAGCGTGAGCTGGTGCTGGACTCCAGCCATATCGAAAGTGTGATGCGCGAAGCGCTTAAGCTGCTGCCCCTGGGCGTCGGCAATGTGCGGCTGTACATTAACCCGCAGGATTTCGAACAGGTCAAAGCCCTGCGCGAGCGCCATGAAGAAACCTGGCGCATCGTCGAAGATGCGGCGCTGCAACCCGGTGGCTGCCGTGTCGAAACCGAACACAGCCGGATCGACGCCACGGTGGAAACCCGCATCAGCCAGATCACGGCCAAGCTGCTGGACCAGGCCCACGAGCAGGTGTTGAACCCGGCAGAGCCTGACCTGAGCGTGGACCTGGACGCACCCGATGCGCCTTGATCGCACCAGCTTCGCCAAGCGCTTGAGCGGTTACGCCGAAGCCACAGAGTTGCCCGGCCAGCCAATCCTTGAAGGGCGCCTGCTACGCATGGTCGGCCTGACCCTCGAGGCCGAAGGCCTGCGCGCCGCCATGGGCAGCCGCTGTATGGTGATCAACGACGACAGCTACCACCCGGTGCAGGTCGAAGCCGAAGTGATGGGCTTTTCCGGCAACAAGATTTTCCTGATGCCCGTCGGCAGCCTGGCAGGCATTGCCCCCGGCGCTCGCGTGGTGCCATTGGCCGATACCGGCCGTCTGCCCATGGGCATGAGCATGCTCGGCCGCGTACTCGACGGCGCCGGTCGTGCGTTGGATGGCAAAGGCGGCATGAAGGCCGAAGACTGGGTGCCAATGGACGGCCCTACCATCAACCCGCTTAACCGTAACCCCATCAGCGTGCCGCTGGATGTGGGCATTCGCTGCATCAACGGATTATTGACGGTCGGTCGCGGCCAGCGTCTGGGCCTGTTCGCCGGTACCGGCGTGGGTAAGTCGGTGTTGCTGGGCATGATGACGCGCTTCACCGAAGCCGACATCATTGTGGTGGGGCTGATCGGCGAGCGGGGCCGCGAGGTGAAGGAATTCATTGAGCACAGCCTCGGCGAAGAAGGCCTCAAGCGCTCGGTTGTGGTCGCGTCGCCGGCGGATGACGCGCCGCTGATGCGTCTGCGCGCCGCCATGTACTGCACGCGCATCGCCGAATATTTTCGCGACAAGGGCAAGAACGTCCTGTTGCTGATGGATTCGCTCACACGTTTCGCCCAGGCCCAGCGGGAAATTGCCCTGGCCATTGGCGAACCGCCGGCCACCAAGGGCTATCCGCCGTCGGTGTTCGCCAAGCTGCCCAAGCTGGTTGAGCGCGCCGGTAACGCCGAGGCCGGCGGTGGCTCGATCACCGCGTTCTACACCGTATTGTCTGAAGGCGATGACCAGCAGGACCCGATTGCCGACTCGGCGCGGGGCGTGCTCGATGGCCACATCGTGCTGTCGCGGCGCCTGGCAGAAGAGGGGCACTACCCGGCCATCGACATCGAAGCGTCCATCAGCCGGGTGATGCCGGCGGTGGTTACGCCGGAACACATGGCCCGCGCGCAACAGTTCAAACAGCTGTGGTCGCGCTACCAACAGAGCCGCGATTTGATCAGCGTCGGCGCCTACGTGGCCGGCGGCGATCGCGAGACTGACCTGGCTATCGCCCTGCAACCGCAGTTGGTGACCTACTTGCGCCAGGGCCTCAACGACAAGATCAGCATGGGCGAAAGCGAAGCGCACCTGCAGACGATCTTCGCTCCTGCGCCGGGCGGCTAAGCCATGGCCAACAGCCGTGCTGCGCGCCTGGCTCCGGTGGTGGACATGGCCGAAAAAGCCGAAAAAACCGCCGTTCAGCGCCTGGGGTATTTCCAGGGCCAAGTCCGCCTGGCGGAAAGCAAACTGGGTGACCTGGAGCGCTTTCGCGGTGAGTACCAGCAGCAATGGATCGAGCGCGGCACCCAAGGTGTCTCGGGCCAATGGTTGATGGGCTACCAGGGCTTTCTCAACCAGCTGGAAACTGCCGTCGGCCAGCAACGCCAGAGCCTGGCGTGGCACCAGAACAACCTCGACAAGGCCCGCGAAAGCTGGCAGCAGGCGTTTGCCCGCGTCGAGGGCTTGCGCAAACTGGTGCAACGCTACATTGACGAAGCGCGGGCGCTGGAAGACAAGCGCGAGCAGAAGCTGCTGGACGAACTGTCACAGCGCCTTCCACGCCAAGAACAGTATTAAGGAGTGGGCTTACCTGCGATGGCCACGGGCATTTACACACACAAATATTGCATAGCCCACACACATTTGATTTGTTGTGTTGCCCATAGCCGGTTCACCTGCTAAAACTTGTGTCATTGCCAATGACAAGGAAGCAGTCGCATGTCAGTTGAGTCAGAAGTATCCCTGGATGGGAAGAAATTGACGATCGTGATCAAAGGTCGGTTCGATTACGGCAGCCATCAAACCTTTCGCGAGGCCTATGAGCCGTTCAACAAAGTGCCTGAGTTGTACGTCGTCGACTTGAAGGACACCCTCTACATGGACAGCTCGGCCTTGGGCATGCTCTTGCTGTTGCGTGATCACGCGGGGGGCGACGACTCGGAAGTCCGGGTAATCAACAGCAACTCCGATGTGCGCAAGATCCTCGCTATCTCCAACTTCGACAAACTGTTCGACATCAGTTGAGCGCCCTGGCCCCCGTCCTTGAACCGCTGACGATCCTGATCGCCGAAGACAGCGCCGCCGACCTGCTGTTGCTGGCGACCATCGTACGGCGCCAGGGCCACCAAGTGCTGACGGCCACCAACGGTGCAGAGGCGGTCGAGGTGTTTATCCGTGAGCGCCCGCAGTTGGTGTTGATGGATGCGCTGATGCCGGTGATGGATGGCTTTGAGGCGGCGCGCCGGATCAAGCAGTTGGCGGGTGAAGAGCTGGTGCCGCTGATTTTCCTCACCTCCCTGCGTGAGAGCGAGGCCCTGGCCCAATGCCTGGATGCCGGCGGCGATGATTTCCTGCCCAAACCCTACAACCAACTTATTCTCGCGGCGAAGATCAATGCGATGGACCGTCTGCGGCGGTTGCAGGCCACGGTCCTGCAGCAGCGAGACCTGATCGCCAAGCATCATGACTATCTCCTGCATGAGCAGCGGGTGGCCAAGGCGGTGTTCGACAAGGTTGCGCATTCGGGCTGTATCAACGCCGCGCCGAATATTCGCTACCTGCAATCGCCCTACGCGTTGTTCAACGGCGACTTGCTATTGGCCGCCTACACGCCCTCCGGCGACATGCATGTGTTGCTCGGCGATTTCACCGGCCACGGCCTGCCGGCGGCGGTGGGCGCCATGCCCCTGGCAGAAGTGTTCTACGGCATGACCGCCAAGGGTTACGGCCTGGCGCAAGTTTTGAGCGAGATGAACGCCAAGCTCAAGCGCATCCTGCCGGTGGACATGTTCTGCTGCGCCACGCTGTTGTGCCTGAGCACGCAGCGGCGGGTGGTGGAGGTGTGGAACGGCGGCATGCCCGAAGGGTATGTGCATGAAGTTGCCACCGGCAGACGCACGCCACTGGCATCCCGACATTTGCCGTTAGGGGTGCTGTCGGCGGAGGCCTTTGATGATCGCACTGAAGTCTGGCCCATGGCCCTGGGCGACCGGGTGTTCTTGCTGTCCGATGGCGTGTTGGACACTGCTGGCGCCAATGACCAGCTGTTTGGCGCAGAGCGTTTGCAGCAGGTGTTCGCTGCCAATCGCGAGCCTGACCGTTTATTTGAAGATATCGAACAGGCCCTGGCGGCGTTTCGAGGTGAAGCGCGGGATGACGTGAGCATGGTGGAAATCACCCTGCAAGCCGGCCAGCAGCCGCGTGCCACCGGGCAGTTATACGCCGACAGCGGGCAGGCATGCCCGCTGGATTGGTCGGTGAGTTTTGAATTCCGCGCCGAAACGTTAAAACGTTACAACCCTTTGCCGTACCTGTTGCAACTGTTGCTGGAAATCCATGGCCTTCGCGAGCAGAGCGGGGCGCTTTACAGCGTGATGGCCGAGCTGTATTCCAACGCGCTGGAGCATGGCGTGCTGGGCCTGGACTCCCGGCTCAAGCGCGATGCCCAAGGGTTTGCCGAGTATTACCACCTGCGCAATGACCGCCTGAACCTGCTGACCAGCGGTTATGTGCGGGTGCATGTGCAGGTGGTGCCGACGCAGGGGGGCGGTCGCCTGAGTCTGTGCATTGAAGACAGCGGCGCGGGCTTTGACGTGGAACAGGTGCTGGCGCGGCCGCGGGACATCGACCGTCTGTCTGGCCGGGGGTTGAGCTTGGTACGGCAGTTGAGCAGCGATGTACGCTGGTCCGATGGCGGGCGCAGTGTCTGCGTGGAGTTTTGCTGGGAGGCTCTGGCATAATCTGCCGATTCTTGATCAAGGAGCGAGCAAGTGATTGATCTACATCTGGACCCAGATGTGTTGTCGGGTTTGCAGGAAGTCATGGAAGGCGAGTATCCCAAGTTGCTTGATACCTTTCTCGACGATTCCCAGAAGCGTGTCGAGGCGCTGCGCAAGGCGCGGGATGATGCGAAGGCGTTGGGGCGGATTGCGCATAGCTTCAAGGGGAGCAGTGGGAACCTTGGGGCGGTGCGGTTGGCGCAGTTGTGTCAGCGGTTGGAAATTGAGTCGGTTCAATCCACCACGGATCTGGGGGCGCTCGTGGATCAGATTGATTATGAGTTTGCTTTGGTTAAGCCGCTGTACGAGTCGGAGCGGCAGCGGTTTGGGGTTTGAGTTGCGGTTGTGTGCATATCCGTTATTTAGGTAACGGCCCCTTATGGTTCCGCTCTTACAGCGGGTCACTTTTTGAAGAGCGCAAAAAGTAACCAAAAACGCTTCGCCCCAACACTCGGCACCTCGCCTAGGCTCGGTGTGCCCGAACGAAGGCTTTGGAGCGTGGGCCGCCGCGATGGGCCATCCTTGGCCCAGCGCGGCTAACCCGGCGTCCTGCCGGGTTACCCACGCTCCAAAGCCTGCGTTCGGCCAGCGTGTTTAACGGGGCGCCCCAGATCAAAAGCAAAGCGCGGCGGCCTTAGGGCCGACCGGGGTTTTGAGGCCGGCCTCGGTCACCTGTTGGAGCTGGCTTGCCTGCGATGGCATCACCCTGGTTTATCTGATGTACCGAGTTGCCTGCATCGCAGGCAAGCCAGCTCCCACAATTTAAATCTCCATTCATCAGGCAGATATCAACCTGCTCTTGATCTGCTCTTGATCTGCTCTTGATCTGCTCTTGATCTGCTCTTGATCTGCTCTTGATCTGCTCTTGATCTGCTCTTGATCTGGCTTGTGATCTTGATCTGAGGCGCCCCGTTAAACACGCTGGCCGGAATTCGACATGGATTTGGGGGGTAAACCGGCAGGGATGCCGGTTTAGCCGCCCCGCGCCATGGATGGCGCGTGGCGGCGGCCCCCCAAATCAATGTCGGATTACGGGCACACCGAGCCTAGGCGAGGTGCCGAGTGTTGGGGCAAGAGCCCTTTGCTTACTTTGGGGCTCTTTTCCAAAGTGAGCCGCCGTAAGGGCGGAACCAATAGCAGCCGTAACCGCAGAAACGGATATGTACACAATAAAACCAGTCCAACAAGAAACCTGGCCCAACTCTTGCTCTACCTCCTGATACTGCATCCCCGATCCCCATGCAGTGGAGACCTTTACCTATGCCAGTCGCCCCGAATTCGCTCCTTCAGGCTGCCCCTGCGGCCAAGCCTCAAGCACCCGTCGCCAACCCACCGGCAGCGGTTGCGACCCCACGGGACACGGGCCCTGGCTTCGCTCAAGTGTTCGCCAGCCAAGGCGCCAAACCCACGGTCAAGGCCGACGATAACTCGCCCAAACCCACTGCCGGCAAGTCTTCGGATGCAAGTGCCAAACCTGCAGCGGGCAACGACAAACCTGCCGCCAGCACGCCAGCGGTTGCCGATAGCGGCAAACCCTTGCCTGCCACCCCGCCGGCCAAGACCGACGACTCTGCCAGCAAAGACGACGACGCATCGTCCGACCCGACCCTCGTGCAGCAGCCTCCGGCTGATCCGGTGGTCGATCCGGCATTGATTGCCACCGTCACCCCGGTGGCTGTGCCGGTAATACCGGTAGAAACCCCCGCGCCCCTGACCGCCGCCAAGGATGACAAGGCTCAGCCGGTAGTCGCGGCACCGATCGCAGCAACCGAGGAGGCCAAGCCGGCCTTCGACCCGGAAGCTGATCCCCTGGATGCCATGCCGGCCGTGCGCCTGGCGATGGAGCAGGGCGGTCATGTCTCTGCCAGCAGCCAGGCGCAGGCGAAAGCGGCCCCGCCCCCGACTCAAGATCAGCCGACCGCCGCGCAGAATTTTGCTGCTGGCCTGGCCACTATGGTCGACCAGCAAGCCTCCAAGGACAGCACTGACCAAGGCGGCGACAAAGCGTTCAGTGGGCTGATCGAGGACGGGCTCAAGGACCTGAAGAACGCCAGCAGCGACACCCGTGTCGATGACTTCGCCAACCGCTTGGCCGCGTTGACTCAAGCCGCCACGCCGAAAACCGCCAATGCCTTTCCGCCGGTGACTAATGCGCCATTGGCCATGCACCAGAGCGGCTGGACCGACGAAATCGTCAACCGCGTGATGTACCTGTCCAGCGCCAACCTCAAGTCGGCGGAGATCCAGTTACAGCCGGCTGAACTCGGTCGCCTGGATATCAAGGTCAACATGACCGCCGACCAGCAGGCCCAGGTCAACTTCATGAGCGCCCACCCGGTGGTGCGTGAGGCGCTGGAAAGCCAGTCGGGGCGTTTGCGCGAGATGTTTGCCCAGCAGGGGATGGGGCAGGTGGATGTGAACGTGTCTGACCAGTCTCGTGGTCAGGAACAACAACAGCCGCAGGCCCAGACCCGTGGAGTGGGCGGCGGCAGCGGGCGTGGTGACAGCGGCGACAACGGCGCTCACGTTGACGTGGCTGAAGCTGTCGCGCCTGTGACCTCTACGGTGATCGGCTCCAGCGCTGTCGATTACTACGCCTGACTCGAACCCTGCACAGGCCTAAATGTAGGAGCGGGCTTGCTCGCGAATGCGGTGGATCAGTGACAGATGGATTAACTGACACACCGCATTCGTGAGCAAGCCCGCTGCCACATGGGATATCCAGCGTGACATCTGCCCCTGTCTACCAGACAACTCTGGCATAACACTTGCTCTTGCCTTTCCGTAGATCTATGAATCCCCGAATAGTGACGGATTATTGGCATGGCGAAGAGCGACGACGCAGTAAAAGCACCCGCAGGCAAAGGTAAGCTCAAGCTTATCCTGTTGATAGTCGTGGGCCTGCTCCTGGCCATCGGCGCCTCGGTGGGTGGCACCTGGTACATCATGCACAGCAGCGCCGCCAAACCGGCAGCCGCCGCTGAAACTGCCAGTAACGTCAAGCAACCGGCAATCTTCGAGCCGATGCTTCCGGCCTTTGTCGCCAACTTCAATCAGAACGGTCGTCAACGCTACCTGCAGGTGAGCATCACCTTGCTGGCGCGTAACCAGTCGGACCTGGATGCCCTCAAGGTGCATATGCCAGTGATCCGCAACAACTTGGTGATGCTGTTCTCCGGCCAGAGCTTCGACACACTTGCCACCCCGGTAGGCCAGGAAATGCTGCGCCAGAAGGTCACTGCCAGTGTGCAGGAAGTGGCCCAGAAGGAACTCGGCAAAGTCGTGATCGAACAGGCGCTCTTCACTAACTTCGTATTGCAGTAGGATCACGACATGGCCGTGCAAGACCTGCTGTCCCAGGATGAAATCGACGCGCTGCTGCATGGTGTCGACGATGGTCTGGTACAGACCGAAATGGCTGCCGAGCCCGGCAGCGTCAAAAGTTATGACCTCACCAGCCAGGATCGCATCGTCCGTGGGCGCATGCCGACCCTGGAGATGATCAACGAACGTTTCGCCCGTTACACCCGCATCAGCATGTTCAACATGTTGCGCCGTTCGGCGGACGTGGCGGTGGGCGGTGTGCAGGTGATGAAGTTCGGTGAGTACGTGCATTCGCTGTACGTGCCCACCAGCCTCAACCTGGTCAAGATCAAGCCGCTACGCGGCACTGCGCTGTTCATCCTTGACGCCAAGCTGGTGTTCAAGCTGGTGGACAACTTCTTCGGTGGCGACGGCCGTCACGCCAAGATCGAAGGCCGTGAATTCACCCCCACCGAACTGCGGGTGGTGCGCATGGTGCTGGAGCAAGCCTTCATCGACTTGAAGGAAGCCTGGCAGGCGGTCATGGAAGTCAATTTCGAGTACATCAACTCGGAAGTGAACCCGGCCATGGCCAACATCGTCGGCCCCAGTGAAGCGATTGTGGTGTCGACGTTCCACATCGAACTCGATGGCGGCGGCGGCGACCTGCACGTGACCATGCCGTACTCGATGATCGAGCCGGTGCGCGAAATGCTCGACGCTGGCTTCCAGTCCGACCTGGACGACCAGGACGAACGTTGGGTCAAGGCCCTGCGCGAAGACCTGCTGGATGTCGACGTACCGCTGAGCGCCACCGTGGCCCGTCGCCAGTTGCGTCTGCGCGATATTTTGCACATGCAGCCGGGGGACATCATCCCTGTCGAATTGCCGGAAGAAATGATCATGCGCGCCAGCGGCGTGCCGTCGTTCAAGGTCAAGCTCGGCTCCCACAAGGGCAACCTGGCACTGCAAGTGGTCGAGCCGATCAACCGTCGCTGATTCGCCCTAATTAATTTATGAATGTTTGCTCCGCCGAGGACATGTAATGGCTACCGAACACGAAAACACTTCCGCCGAAGACCAGGCCCTGGCTGACGAATGGGCGGCTGCCCTGGAAGAAACCGGCGATGTTGGCCAAGACGATATCGATGCGCTGCTGGCCGCTGACGCTGCCACTGCACCGGCCGGCAATCGCCTGCAAATGGAAGAATTCGGCAGCATGCCGAAGAACAACGACCCGGTGACCCTCGACGGCCCGAACCTGGATGTGATTCTCGACATTCCGGTGTCGATCTCCATGGAAGTCGGCAGCACCGAAATCAACATCCGCAACCTGCTGCAACTCAACCAGGGCTCGGTCATCGAGCTCGACCGCCTGGCCGGCGAGCCGTTGGACGTGCTGGTGAACGGCACCCTGATTGCTCACGGCGAAGTGGTCGTGGTCAACGAAAAGTTCGGCATCCGCCTGACGGACGTGATCAGCCCGAGCGAACGCATCAAGAAGTTGCGCTGATATGAAACGGCTGATCGTGGGACTGTTAGTCGCATTGCCCCTGGACGCCTGGGCCGCTGAACCGGTGGCCCAGGCCGCCGCTGCGCCCGTGGGCAGTGTCGGCGGGCAGCTCACTCAGCTGGTGCTGGGCCTGTTGCTGGTGGTCGGCTTGATTTTTGCGCTGGCCTGGCTGATGCGCCGCGTACAGCGCGTGGGCCCGGGCAACGGCCAGGTGATCGAAATGATCGGCTCCCGTGCCCTCGGCCCGCGTGATCGGCTGGTGTTGGTGCAAGTGGGTGAGGAACAGATCCTGCTGGGCATTACCCCCGGACGCATCACTCCGCTGCACGTGCTCAAGACGCCGGTAAACGTGGACCCGTCCAAGCCCGCCACGCCAGAATTCGCTCAGCGCCTGATGGAGTTGCTGGGCAAGGATCAGAAGGATAAGAAGTAATGCGCGTTTTATTGACGCTCATGCTGTTGCTGGCGGCGCCATTGGCGCTTGGCGCCGACCCGCTGTCGATCCCGGCCATTACGCTGGGCACCAATGCGGCCGGGGCGCAGGAGTATTCGGTCAGCCTGCAGATCCTGCTGATCATGACCGCGCTGAGCTTTATCCCGGCGTTTGTCATGCTGATGACCAGCTTCACGCGGATCATCATCGTGTTCTCCATCTTGCGCCAGGCCCTGGGCCTGCAGCAGACGCCGTCGAACCAGATCCTCACCGGCATGGCGTTGTTCTTGACGATGTTCATCATGGCGCCGGTGTTCGACAAGGTGAACCAACAAGCGCTGCAACCGTACCTGGCGGAGAAAATGACGGCCCAGGATGCGATCGACAAAGCCCAGGTCCCGATCAAGGATTTCATGCTGTCGCAGACCCGCTCCAGCGACCTTGAGCTGTTCATGCGCCTGTCCAAGCGCACCGACATCGCCACCCCCGACCAGGCGCCGCTGACCATCCTGGTGCCGGCGTTTGTCACGTCCGAGTTGAAGACCGCGTTCCAGATCGGCTTCATGATCTTTATTCCGTTCCTGATCATCGACTTGGTGGTGGCGAGCGTGCTGATGGCGATGGGTATGATGATGCTGTCGCCGCTGATCATCTCGTTGCCGTTCAAGATCATGCTGTTTGTGTTGGTGGACGGCTGGGCGCTGATTATCGGCACCCTGGCCGGCAGTTTCGGCGGGGTATAGCGCGATGACACCTGAAGTTGCCGTCGACCTGTTTCGTGAAGCGCTGTGGCTGACCACCTTGATGGTCGCCGTGCTGGTCGTCCCGAGCCTGTTGGTGGGCTTGCTGGTGGCGATGTTCCAGGCCGCGACCCAGATCAACGAACAGACCTTGAGTTTCCTGCCGCGCCTGCTGGTGATGCTGGTCACGCTGATCGTTGCCGGTCCGTGGCTGGTACAGACCTTCATGGAATATATCCTGCAGTTGTACGGCAGTATTCCGCAGTTGATCGGCTGACCCGATGCAGTCTTTGCTGGCATTGACCGACACTCAGATCAGCACCTGGGTGGCGTCCTTCATCCTGCCGCTGTTTCGCGTAACGGCGATGTTGATGGCCATGCCGGTGTTCGGCACGACCCTGGTGCCACGGCGCGTGCGCCTGTACTTTGCGGTGGCGATTACCGTAGTGATCGTGCCGGGTTTGCCACCGATGCCGCCGGTGAATGCCATCGACCTCAGCGCACTGCTGCTGATTGCCGAGGAGGTCCTGATCGGCGCTATGTTGGGGTTCTCCCTCTCGCTGTTTTTCCAGGCCTTTGTCATCGCCGGGCAAATCATCTCGATCCAGATGGGCATGGGCTTCGCGTCCATGGTCGACCCTACCAACGGTGTGTCGGCGGCGGTGATTGGGCAGTTCCTGACCATGCTGGTGACCCTGCTGTTCCTGGCGATGAATGGGCACTTGGTGGCGTTCGAGGTGTTGACCGAGAGCTTCACCACCTTACCGGTCGGCTCGGGGCTGGTGGTCAATCACTTCTGGGAAATCGTGGGGCGCTTGGGTTGGGTGTTGGGCGCCTCGCTATTGCTGGTGTTGCCGGCGATCACTGCGCTGCTGGTGGTCAACATCGCGTTTGGTGTGATGACCCGCGCGGCGCCACAGCTGAACATTTTTTCGATTGGTTTCCCGTTGACCCTGGTGTTGGGCATGGGGATTTTCTGGCTCGGCCTGGCTGACATTCTCAATCAGTATCAACCGCTGGCGACCGACGCCCTGCAGTTCTTACGTGATCTGGCACGGGCGCGCTGAGCCATGGCCGAGAGCGAGAGTGGTCAGGACAAAACAGAAGACCCCACGGAGAAACGTAAAAAGGACTCGAGGGAAAAGGGCGAGATTGCGCGCTCCAAAGAGCTCAACACAGTTGCGACCATGATGGCCGGCGCCGGCGCCTTGCTGATCTACGGCGGTGGCCTGGCGCTGGACTTGATGGAGTTGATGAAGCACAACTTCGCCTTGCCCCGCGAGGTGCTGCTCAATCCTGGTGCCATGGGCCAGTACCTGCTGCACTCGGGGAAAATCGCGCTCCTGGCGGTGCAGCCGATCCTGATCACCTTGCTGCTGGCCGCGTTGATCGGCCCGGTCGCCCTCGGCGGCTGGCTGTTCGCCGCCGGCAGCATGGCCCCCAAATTCAGCCGCATGAACCCCGGTGCCGGGCTCAAGCGCATGTTTTCCGCCAAGGCTCTGGTGGAGTTGCTCAAGGCCCTGGCCAAATTCATTCTGATCTTGTTTGTGGCGCTGATGGTGCTCTCGTCGGATATCGACGACCTGCTGCGCATCGCCCATGAACCGCTGGAGTCGGCGATCATTCACAGCGTGCAGGTGGTGGGCTGGAGCGCGCTGTGGATGGCCGCCGGGCTGATCATCATTGCCGCCGTGGATGCGCCGATCCAGCTGTGGGAAAGCCATAAGAAACTGCTGATGACCAAGCAGGAAGTGCGCGACGAGCACAAGGATTCGGAAGGCCGCCCCGAGGTCAAACAGCGTATTCGCCAACTGCAACGGGAAATGTCCCAGCGCAAGATGATGGCCGCGGTGCCCGACGCCGACGTGGTCATCACCAACCCGACGCACTATGCCGTGGCCCTCAAGTACGACCCGGAGAAGGGGGGGGCGCCGATGTTGTTGGCCAAGGGCAGTGACTTTACGGCCCTTAAGATTCGTGAGATTGCGGTGGCCAACAACATCCTGTTGCTGGAGTCGCCGGAGTTGGCGCGGTCGATCTTCTACTCCACCGACCTCGACCAGGAAATTCCCGCCGGGTTGTACCTCGCCGTGGCTCAGGTGTTGGCCTATGTCTATCAGATCCGCCAATACCGTGCGGGCAAGGGCAAGCGCCCGGACCCGCTGAAAGACTTGCCAATCCCGCCTGAATTACGCCGCGACTCCTGATCATCTCCGCCTATCACGCCTCATGATCTTCCGTCTACCTGTCATATTTGACAGTAGCCATCTTGTGCTTCCCGCAGTTCTACTACAGCCAGCACTGCGCGCAGGCTGTAAACGAGATGCAGGGAGAGAGGGGAAGATGTTCAGAGGCACGGTCAAATCTTATGACCGCAAGACTGGGAAAGGTTGGATTGCCCTGGAAGGTGGGGACGACGTGCAAGTGGATCTCTTGGGTTCTCGCTGCATCTGGCTTGCGGTGGGCCAGCGAGTGGAATTTTGCATGATTCACCGGCCCGATGGCGTCTTTGCGTGCGAAGCCAGAGTTATCCCTAATGTCCTTGAGCGAGATGTCAGGGGAACGGCAATGGCAACCGGTACGGTGAAATGGTTTAACGCGCAGAAGGGGTTTGGGGTTATCACTCGGGACGAAGGTGAAGCTGATCAATAGCGTCGGTTGTTCGGCGCCATCGAGCACTCGCTCCGCCAGCCCAATCAGCTGTGCGACGCCCCGTGCGCCCCTTCATTTGAATCGATTCACACTTGGGAGTTCGGTTGCTTGTGAGGTCATCACAGCTCAAGCCAGAAGCGATCTAAGCGGCAAAGCAAAAGTTGGAAGGCTTCTTGCAATAACGCCTTCAGGACGCCTCCCGGCGTCAAAACTTTGCTTCAAGGGATACGAGGAATACCGGTGGTTGATCGCTCTCAAATGCTCGGCACGGCACGTTCCACCCTGACTGACCTCTCGCGGGGCAATCTGGGTGTGCCGTTGTTGTTGCTGGTGATGCTGGCAATGATGATGTTGCCAATGCCGCCGTTCCTGCTGGACGTGTTCTTCACCTTCAACATTGCCCTGTCGGTCGTCGTGCTGCTGGTTTGCGTATACGCCTTGCGGCCGCTGGATTTCGCGGTATTCCCGACCATTCTGCTGATCGCGACGCTGCTGCGGCTGGCGCTGAACGTGGCGTCCACCCGCGTGGTGATGCTCAACGGCCAAGACGGCCACGCGGCGGCCGGTAAGGTGATCCAGGCCTTCGGTGAGGTGGTGATCGGCGGTAACTACGTGGTCGGTATCGTGGTGTTTGCGATCCTGATGATCATCAACTTCGTAGTGGTGACCAAGGGTGCCGGGCGGATTTCCGAGGTGAGCGCGCGTTTTACCCTCGACGCGATGCCCGGCAAACAGATGGCCATCGACGCCGACCTCAACGCCGGCCTGATCGACCAGAACCAAGCCAAGTCACGCCGCCTGGAAGTGGCCCAGGAGGCCGAGTTCTACGGTTCCATGGACGGTGCCAGCAAATTTGTGCGCGGTGACGCCATCGCTGGCTTGCTGATCCTGTTCATCAACCTCATCGGCGGCGTCGCGGTCGGCATCTTCCAGCACGGCATGACCTTTGGCGAGGCGGGCAAGGTTTATGCCTTGCTGACCATCGGTGACGGTTTAGTGGCGCAATTGCCATCACTGTTGTTATCCACAGCTGCAGCGATCATGGTGACCCGTGCTTCGGGCTCCGAAGACATGGGCAAGCAGATCAGCCGGCAGATGTTTGCATCGCCCAAGGCGTTGGCCGTGGCGGCAGGCATCATGGCGATCATGGGTATCGTGCCGGGCATGCCTCATGTCTCGTTCCTGAGCATGGCCGCCCTTGCCGGTGGCGCTGCGTACCTGTTCTGGAAAAAGCAAAACGCCGTCAAGGTGCAGGCCTTGCAGGATGTTGCGCGTCAGCAGGAGCTGCTGCCATCCCCGGCCCGCGCCCAGGAAACCAAGGAGTTGGGCTGGGATGACGTGACGCCGATCGACATGATCGGCCTGGAAGTGGGCTACCGCCTGATTCCGCTGGTAGACCGCAACCAGGGCGGCCAATTGCTCGCGCGGATCAAGGGCGTGCGCAAGAAGCTGTCCCAGGACCTGGGCTTCTTGATGCCCACCGTGCATATCCGCGACAACCTCGACCTGGCCCCAAGCGCCTACCGCCTGACCTTGATGGGCGTGATCCTGGCGGAAGCCGAGATTTACCCGGACCGCGAGTTGGCGATCAACCCAGGGCAGGTATTCGGCAGTCTCAACGGCATCACCGCCAAAGATCCGGCTTTTGGCCTGGACGCGGTGTGGATCGAAATCAGCCAGCGCAGCCAGGCGCAGTCCCTCGGTTACACCGTGGTCGACGCCAGCACCGTGGTCGCCACCCACCTCAATCAGATCCTCTACAAGCACTCCCACGAGCTGATCGGCCACGAAGAAGTCCAGCAATTGATGGGTTTGCTCGGCAAAGCCTCGCCAAAACTCGCCGAAGAGCTGGTGCCGGGCATCCTCTCGCTGTCGCAATTGCTCAAGGTGCTGCAGGCGCTGCTGGCCGAACAAGTACCGGTGCGCGACATTCGCAGCATCGCCGAGGCCATCGCCAATAATGCCGCCAAGAGTCAAGATACTGCCGCTCTGGTGGCTGCGGTGCGCGTCGGATTGTCCCGCGCAATCGTGCAAAGCATTGTAGGGCTTGACTCCGAGCTGCCTGTGATCACCTTGGAACCAAGGTTGGAACAGATTTTGCTCAATAGTATTCAGAAGGCCGGGCTTGGTCAGGAAGAGGGCGTCCTGCTGGAGCCAAGCATGGCTGAGAAGCTGCAGCGTTCGTTGATCGACGCAGCACAGCGCCAGGAGATGCAAGGCCAACCAGTGATCCTGCTGGTGGCAGGCCCCGTCCGGGCGATGTTGTCGCGGTTTGGACGCCTGGCAGTACCGAATTTGCACGTTTTGGCTTATCAGGAAATTCCTGACAATAAGCAAGTGACTATCGTCGCGACAGTAGGGCCGAACGGCTGAGGGTAGTGGGTTATGCAAGTTAAGCGTTTTTTCGCCGCCGATATGCGTCAGGCCATGAAACTGGTTCGTGATGAGCTGGGCGCCGACGCCGCGATTATCGGAAATCGTCGTATTGCCGGCGGTGTCGAGCTGACGGCTGCCCTGGACTACACCCCCTCGGCACTGGCGCCGCGCGTGCCGAACATGGAGCTCGAAGACGAGCTGCGCAAGACGGCGTCGCGCATTGTCTCGGCCCAGGCTGAACTGAGCATGCGTGGCGACAGCGATGCCACCACCAATCGCCAATTGTTCGCCGGCTTGCCGCTGACGGCTTCCGAACCGTTGGTTGAGCCGACCTTCAAAGAACCGCAGCGCCCTGCCGCGCCAGCCCCGGCTGCTGGCGTCGACCAGCGTGTGTTCGACTCGATGCGTTTTGAACTCAACGGCCTGCGCGAACTGCTCGAAGTGCAGCTAGGCTCGCTGGCCTGGACGCAGTTGCAAGGCAGCAAGCCGCAACAGGCCAACCTGTGGCGCCGCCTGCAACGCATCGGCCTGTCCGGCCCGCTGTCGCGTGACCTGCTGGCCCTGACCACCGAAATCGAAGAACCCCGCCAGGCCTGGCGCATGTTGCTGGCCCACTTGGCGCGGATGATCACCACGCCGGAAATCGAACCTCTGGAAGAGGGCGGTGTGATTGCCATGGTCGGCCCTGCCGGCATGGGCAAAACCACCACCCTCGCCAAGCTGGCGGCGCGTTATGTGCTCAAGTACGGCGCGCAGAACATCGCGCTGGTGAGCATGGACAGCTACCGTATTGGCGCCCAGGAACAGCTCAAGACCCTGGGCCGAATCCTCAATGTGCCGGTGACCCACGTTGACCCGGGCCAGTCCCTGGCCAACGCTCTCGACCCGTTGCTGCGCAAGCGCGTGGTGCTGATCGATACCGCCGGCCTGCAAGCCAGCGACCCGGCCTTGCGCATGCAGCTTGAAAGCCTCGCCGGGCGTGGCATCAAGTCGAAGAATTACCTGGTGCTTGCAACCACCAGCCAGAAACAGGTTCTTACCGCTGCGTATCATAGTTACAAGCGTTGTGGCCTGTCCGGTTGCATCCTCACCAAGCTCGATGAAACCGCGAGCCTGGGTGAAGTGCTGAGCCTGGCCATCAGTCATGAATTGCCGGTCGCCTACCTGACCGACGGGCCGCGGATTCCGGATGATCTGCACCTGCCGCGCCGTCATCAGTTGGTCAGCCGTGCTGTCAGCGTGCAAATGCAAGAAGAGCCTAGCGAGGAAGCGATGGCCGATATGTTCGCCGACCTTTACCACAGCCCCGCAAAACGGGTGGGTTGAGGTCAGGATGAACACCATGAAATGTATCTACATCGATGGTCTGCAAGCGATTCACGCGGCCAAGCCATGTAGCCTGCGTCTAAGCAAGACAAGGTAAAGAAATAAAATGGGCAGCATGCATCCCGTACAGGTGATCGCGGTGACCGGCGGCAAAGGTGGCGTCGGCAAAACTAACGTGTCAGTGAATTTGTCCCTGGCCCTGGCAGAGCTTGGCCGTCGCGTCATGCTGCTGGATGCTGACCTGGGGCTGGCGAACGTTGACGTTCTGCTGGGGTTGACGCCCAAACACACCCTTGCCGATGTGATCGAGGGCCGCTGTGAGCTGCGCGATGTGCTGCTGCAGGGCCCCGGTGGCATCCGCATCGTGCCGGCGGCCTCTGGCACCCAGAGCATGGTGCACCTGAGCCCGGCGCAGCATGCCGGCCTGATCCAGGCGTTCAGTGATATCGGCGACAACCTCGACGTGCTGGTGATCGACACCGCCGCCGGGATCGGCGAGTCAGTGGTCAGCTTCGTGCGCGCTGCGCAGGAAGTCTTGCTGGTGGTCTGCGATGAACCCACCTCGATTACCGACGCCTACGCCCTGATCAAACTGCTTAACCGCGACCACGGCATGAACCGCTTCCGCGTCCTGGCCAACATGGCCCAGAGCCCGCAGGAAGGGCGCAATCTGTTCGCCAAGTTGACCAAGGTCACGGACCGCTTCCTCGATGTCGCCTTACAATACGTTGGCGCAGTTCCCTACGACGAGTGTGTGCGCAAGGCTGTGCAAAAGCAGCGTGCAGTCTACGAAGCGTTTCCTCGTTCCAAATGCGCATTGGCGTTCAAGGCTATTGCCCAAAAGGTCGATACTTGGCCGTTGCCCGCCAACCCTCGGGGGCATCTGGAGTTTTTCGTCGAGCGATTGGTTCATCAGACGAGCGCAGGACCGGTGCTATGACAGCGAACGGCTACAACGCTTACAAGAAGTCTGCCCGTGACAGCCAGGGCGAGTTGATCGAGCGCTACGCGCCCTTGGTCAAGCGCATTGCCTATCACTTGCTGGCACGCCTGCCCGCCAGCGTCCAGGTCGAAGACCTGATCCAGGCTGGCATGATCGGCTTGCTCGAAGTGTCGACCAAATACGACGCGAGCAAGGGGGCGAGTTTCGAGACGTATGCGGGTATCCGTATCCGTGGCGCGATGCTCGATGAAGTGCGTAAAGGCGACTGGGCGCCGCGTTCGGTACACCGCAATACGCGCATGGTCAGTGACGCAATTCGCGCAATTGAAGCAAAAACCGGTCGCGACGCTAAAGATCACGAAGTTGCGGCCGAACTCCAATTGAGTCTCGACGATTACTACGGGATTTTGAACGATACCTTGGGCAGCCGCTTGTTCAGTTTCGACGACCTGTTGCAGGACGGCGAACACGAAGGGCTGCACGAGGACGGCGCGAGCGCTCATATGGAGCCATCGCGCGACCTGGAAGATGAACGCTTCCAGGGGGCGCTGGCGGAAGCGATTGCCAATTTGCCGGAGCGGGAGCGGCTGGTGTTGGCGCTGTACTACGACGAAGAGCTGAACCTCAAGGAAATCGGTGAGGTCCTGGGGGTCAGTGAATCGCGGGTCAGCCAGTTGCATAGCCAGTGCGCAGCCCGCTTGCGGGGGCGTTTGGGAGAGTGGCGAGCGCGCTGACAGGCAGTGTGGGGACACTGCAGACGATACCGCGACGGTGATTGACCTTCGCGGGTTCGACCCGTGGTGGCCCCGGCAGTCCTTTTTGTGTAATGCCTGTTGAATGATATGGCGCGTCCAGGTGCTGGGCGCGTTTAAGACTGCTTGGAGGTCGAATTGGACAAGAACATGAAAATCCTCATCGTTGATGACTTCTCAACGATGCGGCGGATCATAAAAAACCTGTTGCGTGACCTTGGGTTCACTAACACGGTCGAGGCGGATGACGGCATCACAGCCATTCCGATCCTCAACAGCGGCAGCATCGACTTTCTGGTAACAGACTGGAACATGCCGGGCATGACCGGTATCGACTTGCTGCGCCACGTGCGTGCTGACGAAAAGCTGCGCAGCCTTCCTGTGCTGATGGTGACCGCCGAAGCCAAGCGTGAGCAGATCATCGAAGCCGCCCAAGCCGGGGTTAACGGTTACGTGGTCAAGCCATTCACTGCATTGGCCTTGAAAGAGAAGATCGAAAAAATCTTCGAACGCATCCACGGCTAATGCCATCGCGGGGGAGCTATGGAGCATAAAGAAACGTCACAGGGAGACTTTGAGTCAACCCTGAAAAAGCATGCTCACCAGTTGGTCGACAGCCTTGAAAAAGGCCATTTCGGCGACGCGGTGCAGTTGATCCATGAGCTCAACCAGACCCGTGACCGCGGCCTGTACCAGGAAGTGGGCAAGCTCACGCGCGAGCTGCACAGTGCGATCGTCAATTTCCAGATTGACCCGCATATGCCCCAGGCCGAAGAAATTTCGCAAATCACCGATGCCACCGAACGCCTGTCCTACGTGGTCAGGCTGACTGAGGCGGCGGCCAACCGCACCATGGACCTGGTGGAAAATGCCACGCCCCTGGTCAATGGCATGGCCACCGAAGCCCAGGCCCTCAGCGTTGACTGGGGCCGCTTCATGCGTCGCGAAGTCGGGGCTGAAGAGTTCCGTGAGCTGGCGCGTCGGGTCGAAGGGTTCTTGTCACGCAGCGAGCAGGAAAACCGCACGGTTTCCAGCAACCTCAACGACATTCTGCTCGCCCAGGATTACCAGGACCTCACCGGCCAGGTGATCAAGCGTGTGACTCAGTTGGTCACCGAAGTAGAAAGCAACTTGCTCAAATTAGTGCTTATGGCAGGCCAGGTAGACCGTTTTGCCGGTATCGAACATGACCGCGAAGCGATCCTCTCGGAAAAAGATCCACAAAAACATCTCGCCAAGGGTGAAGGTCCGCAGATTCATGCCGATAAACGTGAAGACGTTGTATCGGGTCAGGATGATGTTGATGACCTGTTATCCAGTTTAGGCTTCTAAGGAGCACCCACATGAGCTTCGGCGCCGATGAAGAAATCCTTCAGGATTTCCTTGTAGAGGCCGGCGAAATTTTAGAGCAACTGTCCGAACAGCTGGTCGAGCTGGAAAGCCGACCAGATGATGCGAACCTGCTCAATGCAATTTTTCGCGGTTTTCACACTGTAAAAGGGGGCGCCGGCTTCCTCCAGCTCCATGAGCTGGTGGAGTGCTGCCACATCGCCGAGAACGTGTTCGACATCCTTCGCAAGGGGGAGCGTCACGTTGATTCGGAGTTGATGGACGTGATTCTCGAAGCACTGGATGCGGTCAACGGGATGTTCAGCGAAGTCCGCGAACGTGCCCCGATCACCGCGGCCACGCCGGAACTGTTGGCTGCGCTGGCACGTTATGCGGAGCCCGCCGACCTGTCGGCTGCGCCGGTAGCAGAAGCGGCGCCCGAGCCAGTGGCTGAGGCCGAGCCGGACGTGACGGACAGCGAGTTCGAGCAGTTGCTCAACTCCCTCAGTGCCGTGAAGGCCGAGGCAGAAGCACCGCCTGCGCCTGTTGCCGCGCCAACCAGCGAAGACATCACTGACGCTGAGTTCGAATCCCTGCTCGACCAGTTGCATGGCAAAGGCCAGTTCGCGGCCGACGCCGTGCCGCCTGCTGCTGCGCCGCAAGCGCCTGCCGCTACCGCCAGCACCGACATCACGGACGATGAGTTCGAAGCGTTGCTGGACCAACTGCATGGCAAGGGCACCTTTGCGGCCGACGCCTTGCCGGCGGTCGCTGCGCCGGCTGCAACACCGGCTGCCAGCGCCGCCCCCGGCGCTGATGGCCTGATTTCGGATCACGAATTCGAGTCGCTGCTTGACGAATTGCACGGCAAGGGCAAGTTCACCGAAGTTGCCCCGGCCGCTGCAGTCGCCACGGCTGCACCGGTGGCTGCCAAAGCCGCTGCGCCAGCACCGGCGGCCAAGCCTGCTTCAGCACCGACCGCAGCGCTGGCGCCAGCGCGTGCCGCCGCCGCACCGGTTGCGGAAAAACCTGCCAGTGAAGCCGAAACCACCGTGCGCGTTGATACCGCGCGCCTGGACGACATCATGAACATGGTCGGCGAACTGGTACTGGTGCGTAACCGCCTGGTGCGCCTGGGCCTGAGCAGCGGCGATGAAGCCATGCAAAAGGCCGTGTCGAACCTGGATGTGGTGACTGCCGACCTGCAAACCGCGGTGATGAAAACGCGGATGCAACCGATCAAGAAAGTCTTTGGCCGCTTCCCACGTTTGGTTCGCGACTTGGCGCGCCAGTTAAAGAAAGAGATCAACCTGGAACTGGTGGGTGAAGAAACCGACCTCGACAAGAACCTTGTCGAGGCCCTGGCCGACCCGCTGGTCCACTTGGTGCGCAACGCCGTCGACCACGGCGTGGAAACCCCGGAAGAGCGCGAAGCCTCGGGCAAGTCCCGTGGCGGCAAGGTGATCCTGGCGGCGGAGCAAGAGGGCGACCACATCCTGCTGTCGATCACCGATGACGGCAAAGGCATGGACCCGGCCATATTGCGCAATATCGCGGTCAAGCGTGGCGTGATGGACAAGGACGCCGCCGACCGCCTGACCGATAGCGAATGCTACAACCTGATCTTTGCCCCGGGCTTCTCGACCAAGACCGAGATTTCCGATGTGTCTGGCCGCGGTGTGGGCATGGACGTGGTGAAGACCAAGATCAGCCAGCTCAACGGCTCAATCAACATCTACTCGACCAAGGGCCAGGGCTCGAAGATCGTCATCAAGGTGCCGTTGACCCTGGCGATCATGCCGACCCTGATGGTGATGCTGGGCAACCAGGCCTTCGCCTTCCCGTTGGTCAACGTCAACGAGATCTTCCACCTCGACCTGTCGCGCACCAACGTGGTGGACGGCCAGGAAGTGGTGATCGTGCGCGATAAGGCGTTGCCACTGTTCTACCTCAAGCGCTGGCTGGTCGCTTCGGCTGCCCATGAAGAGCAGCGCGAAGGCCATGTGGTGATTCTCTCCGTGGGCACCCAGCGTATCGGCTTTGTCGTCGATCAGTTGGTTGGCCAGGAAGAGGTGGTCATCAAGCCTTTGGGCAAAATGCTGCAGGGAACCCCGGGCATGTCGGGTGCGACCATCACCGGTGACGGTCGGATCGCGCTGATTCTCGATGTTCCGAGCATGCTCAAGCGTTACGCCGCTCGGCGTATTTGATTCTGGTGGGGCAGGGCGGTTAGCCCGCCCCGCCTAACGGAGTGTTTATGGCAGTCAAGGTCCTAGTGGTGGACGATTCGGGTTTCTTCCGTCGCCGCGTCTCGGAAATTCTTTCCGCCGATCCAACGATCCAGGTGGTTGGCACGGCCACCAACGGTAAAGAGGCGATTGATCAAGCCATTGCGTTGAAACCGGACGTGATCACCATGGACTACGAGATGCCGATGATGGATGGCATCACGGCAGTTCGGCACATCATGCAACGCTGCCCGACCCCGGTATTGATGTTCTCCTCGCTCACCCACGAAGGCGCCCGAGTGACCCTCGACGCGTTGGACGCTGGCGCGGTGGACTTCCTGCCGAAGAATTTCGAAGACATCTCGCGCAACCCCGAGAAGGTCAAGCAGATGCTGTGCGAGAAGGTGCACAGCATTTCGCGCAGTAACCGTCGCAGCTTGTTCAGCGCGCCAGCGCCTGCACCGGTGGTGGCCCCAGCTGCACCAGCTAGTTCCTCATTCAGTCGCCCAGCCCCAGCCTCGACCTCCGTTGCACGGCCTGCCGTGGTGCCGACACGTGCGTCTGCGCCAAGTGCGCATTCGCCTGCACCCAAGCGTAAAGCCTACAAGCTGGTTGCTATCGGTACGTCCACGGGCGGCCCGGTTGCCCTTCAACGCGTATTGACCCAACTGCCGGCCAACTTCCCGGCGCCGATCCTGTTGATCCAGCACATGCCTGCCGCCTTCACCAAGGCATTTGCCGAGCGCCTGGACAAGTTGTGCCGCATCAGCGTCAAGGAAGCCGAGGATGGCGACATCCTGCGTCCTGGCCTGGCGCTGCTGGCCCCGGGTGGCAAGCAGATGATGGTGGATGGCCGTGGTGCGATCAAAATCCTGCCGGGCGATGAGCGCCTGAACTACAAGCCGTGCGTGGATATCACCTTTGGTTCGGCCGCCAAGTCCTACGGCGACAAAGTTCTGGCGGTGGTGCTCACCGGCATGGGCGCCGACGGCCGTGAAGGCGCGCGCCTGCTCAAGCAGGGCGGCAGCGCCATCTGGGCGCAGGACGAAGCCAGTTGTGTGATCTATGGCATGCCCATGGCCATCGTCAAAGCGGACCTGGCCGACGCCGTTTACAGCCTGGACGATATTGGCAAGCATCTGGTGGAGGCCTGCCTCTGATGGATGTCTTGAGCCTGATCGGCATCATCATGGCGTTTGTCGCAATCATCGGCGGCAACTACCTTGAGGGCGGCCACCTCGGCGCCTTGGCCAACGGCCCGGCGGCGCTCATCGTGATCGGCGGCACTGTGGGCGCGGCGTTGCTGCAGTCGCCCATGAGCTCGTTCAAGCGCGCCATGCAAATTCTGATATGGATCATTTTCCCACCTCGCGTGGACCTGCCAGGCGGCATCGACCGCGTGGTCAACTGGAGCCTCACCGCACGCAAGGAAGGCCTGCTGGGCCTGGAATGCGTGGCCGATGCCGAGCCCGACAGTTACGCGCGCAAAGGCTTGCAGTTGCTGGTGGACGGCGCCGAGCCGGAAGCGATCCGCAGCATCCTGGAAGTGGATTTCTACACCCAGGAAAGCCGTGACATCAACGCCGCCAAAGTCTATGAAAGCATGGGCGGTTACGCGCCGACCATCGGCATCATCGGTGCGGTGATGGGCTTGATCCACGTGATGGGCAACCTGGCCGATCCATCGCAACTGGGCAGCGGCATTGCCGTGGCATTTGTCGCCACCATCTACGGCGTGGCGAGTGCCAACCTGGTGCTGTTGCCGGTGGCCAGCAAGCTCAAGTCGATTGCCATGCGCCAGTCGCGTTACCGCGAAATGTTGCTCGAAGGCATTCTGTCGATTGCCGAGGGCGAGAACCCGCGCTCCATCGAATTGAAGCTCCAGGGCTTCATGGATTGATGGGAGATATCGATTATGAGCCGTCGCCGTCGCGAGCCTGAAGAACACGTCAACCATGAACGGTGGCTGGTGTCCTACGCGGACTTCATCACCTTGCTGTTCGCGTTTTTCGTGGTGATGTACTCGATCTCGTCGATTAACGAAGGCAAGTACAAAGTCATTTCCCAGGCGCTGATTGGCGTGTTCAACGACGCCGACCGCGCCCTCAAGCCGATCCCGATCGGCGAAGAACGGCCCAAGACCGTGACCCCGGCCAAGCCGCTGGTCAACGACAGCGATGAAACCGCTGCTGGCGTGGGTGGCACCAGCGATCCGCTGAAAAGCATCGCCGACGACATCAGTGCTGCGTTTGGCGACTTGATCCGTTCCAATCAGATGACCGTGCGTGGCAATGAGTTGTGGGTGGAGATCGAGCTTAATTCCAGCCTGCTGTTCGCCAGCGCCGATGCGATGCCCAGCGACCAGGCATTCACCATCATTGATAAGGTAGCGGCGATTCTGAAGCCGTTCGAAAATCCGATCCACGTTGAAGGCTTTACCGACAATTTTCCGATCGCCACCGCGCAGTACCCGACCAACTGGGAGCTTTCGGCAGCACGGGCGTCGAGCATCGTGCGCATGCTCGCGATGCAGGGAGTGAACCCCGGGCGCTTGGCGTCGGTAGGGTACGGCGAGTTCCAGCCGGTGGCCAATAACGCCACGGTAGAAGGCCGCGCACGCAATCGTCGGGTGGTGCTGGTGGTGTCGCGCAACTTGGATGTGCGCCGCAGCCTGACCGGTACCGGCACCGCCAATGCAACTCCGGATGCCGCGTTGAGGCGGGCTGGCACACAAACTGCACCGGCACTTGCAAAGCCGCCGGTTCGTCAGAGTGCCGTCAATTCTCCGTCGCCGGCTCAATAACCCAATGCAATGTCTCGGTCGCGCCTGTGCCCGCCGGGAGGAACCAACCGAATGAGAGTCTGGGCAGTTGCCAATCAAAAAGGTGGAGTCGGCAAGACCACCACCTCCATCGCCTTAGCCGGTTTGCTCGCTGAGGCGGGTAAGCGTGTGGTCGTGGTGGACCTGGACCCTCACGGCTCCATGACCAGCTATTTCGGCTACGACCCGGATGCGCTGGAACACAGCAACTACGACCTGTTCCTGCACAAAGGCAGCGTGCCGGCCGATTTGCCGGGCCAACTGCTGCTGCCTACCAGCAACGAAAGCATTTCCTTGTTGCCCTCCAGCACCGCCCTGGCCACCCTGGAGCGCCAGTCGCCGGGGCAGAGTGGGCTGGGCCTGGTGATTGCCAAGACCCTGGCGCAACTGTGGCAGGACTTCGATTACGCGATCATCGACAGCCCGCCGTTGCTTGGCGTGTTGATGGTCAACGCCCTGGCAGCCAGCCAACAACTGGTGATCCCGGTGCAGACCGAACACCTGGCGGTTAAAGGCCTGGAGCGCATGGTCAGCACCCTGGCGA
Source organism: Pseudomonas sp. EA_15y_Pfl1_P101 (assembly GCF_963970835.1). Taxonomy (NCBI): domain Bacteria; kingdom Pseudomonadati; phylum Pseudomonadota; class Gammaproteobacteria; order Pseudomonadales; family Pseudomonadaceae; genus Pseudomonas; species Pseudomonas sp. EA_15y_Pfl1_P101. The sequence continues at coordinate 140,507 of NZ_CAXAPA010000005.1, forward strand.
TGATCAACCGCTCGCGCAAGCAGGCGCTGCCGTACAGCATCGTGCCGACCTTGTTCGACCGTCGTACCCAGGCGTCCCTCGGCACCCTGCGCGTATTGCGCGATGCCTACCCGGACACCATCTGGAACGGCTACATCCCGGTGGACACGCGCCTGCGTGACGCCAGCCGTGCAGGCCTCACACCGTCGCAGTTCGACGGCAAGAGCCGTGGCGTACTTGCCTACCGCGCATTGCTCAAGCACCTGCTGTCCCAGCAGCTTGTGGCGCAGGTGGCGTGATGAACCGGCCCACCAAACTCAAGACCCGGCCGCAACTGGCACTGGAATCCTACCTGGATGCCTTGCTGCAGGATGCGACCGCGGAAGAACTGCCGGAACCTATCCTGGTGCTGGAGCCGGCTGTTGAGCCATTAGCCGTGCTGGATGAATTCCAGTTGGCGGTACTGGAAGAGCAAGCCCGAGATGCGCAGGTCGTGGTGCCGATTACGTCGGTTGTGGTCGCGCCTGTGGTGGTCGCACCCGTCGTGGTCGAGCCGGTGGTGGACGTGCACCTGCCGCCGAGCATCACGCCGCCGCCGGTGACCGGTGATGGCCGCCCGAGCTGGGCTGCAGAGCCGTTTGAATGCCTGCTGTTCGACGTCGCCGGGTTGACCCTGGCGGTGCCGCTGGTGTGCCTGGGCTCGATTTATTCACTGGAAGGCCAGGAACTGACGCCACTGTTCGGGCAACCGGAGTGGTTCCTCGGCATCCTGCCCAGCCAGGCTGGCAACTTGAAAGTCCTCGATACCGCGCGCTGGGTCATGCCTGACCGCTACCGTGATGACTTCCGCCAAGGCTTGCAATACGTGATCTCGGTGCAGGGCTACGAGTGGGGGCTGGCCGTGCATCAAGTCAGCCGCTCGTTGCGCCTGGACCCGAACGAAATCAAATGGCGCAGCCATCGGGGTCAACGGCCTTGGCTGGCGGGCACCGTGATTGAACACATGTGCGCGTTGCTTGATGTTTCCGAACTGGCCGAGTTGATCGCCAGTGGCGCCGCCAAGTCGATGCCAATAACTAAACGTAGTTGATTGAACAATAAGGGCCGCATGTGAATGTGGTCAGCGAAGCACACACGCCGTGTAAAACGGCATTTGAAGGGGTCAGTGGTATGAACAAGTCAGCGTCCGCACAAGGTTTGGATGATCCGATCCTGCAATGGGTTACCTTCAAACTGGACAACGAGTCCTATGGCATTAACGTGATGCGCGTGCAGGAAGTGCTGCGCTACACCGAGATCGCCCCGGTACCGGGTGCACCGAGCTACGTGCTGGGCATCATCAACCTGCGCGGCAACGTGGTGACGGTGATCGACACCCGCCAGCGTTTCGGCTTGGTGTCCACCGAAGTCAATGACAATACGCGTATCGTCATCATCGAGGCCGACAAGCAAGTGGTCGGGATCATGGTCGATAGCGTGGCCGAAGTGGTCTACCTGCGCCAATCCGAAGTTGAAACCGCGCCGAACGTGGGTAACGAAGAGTCCGCCAAGTTCATCCAGGGCGTGTGCAACAAGAACGGCGAGCTGCTGATTCTGGTTGAGCTGGACAAGATGATGAGCGAAGAAGAATGGTCGGATCTGGAGAACATCTGATTGTTTCTTGAAGCAGCGGTAGTTGTCCTGGCCCTGTTGTGGGCCGGGACGTTGGCATTTCTGCTGCGCTATGTGCGCCAGCAACGCGAGTTGTTATTGCAGCAGGCCGAGCGCGATGCTGTGCGTGACCGGCGCGTGCTTGAGTTGGTAAAGCGGGTCGATCATTTCCAGCAGAGTGCGGTGAAGGTTGGGAATGAGGTGCATGAACTGCGCGCGATTCTTGCGCCGTTGCCGGATAAGCTGGCGCAGATTGAGCAGCGGGATCCATCGAGTCTGTCGTTTGCCCAGGCCGCCAAGTTGGTGGGGATGGGGGCTACGGTGGATGAGCTGACGCAGTCGTGTGGGTTGACTCAGGCTGAGGCGCAGTTGATGAGTAAGCTGCATAAGAGCTGATTGGGTTTTGAGTACATATCCGTTGCCTAAAAAACGGATATGTACTCAGTCATCCAATTATTTTCCCATTCCATGGCTTTTTTCTCCCCGCCAAAGGTCCACATCCTTCAAGCACCTTTGAAGCCAGGAGTAACTCACCCATGACCACCCCCAAGGCACTGTTGATCCTCCACGGCAAGCAAGCCCTCAACGAGGATGTGCGCGACGCGGTGAAGGCCCGGCGCGAGCAGGGCGGCGAGCTCGCCGTGCGGGTGACGTGGGAGGGCGGTGACGCCCAGCGCCTGGTCAGCGAAGCCCTCACAGACGGCTACACCCATATCATCGCTGGCGGCGGCGACGGTACCTTGCGTGATGTGGCCGAAGCCATGGCCCGGGCCAAAACCGACGCCAGCCTGGTGCTGATGCCCTTGGGCACCGCCAACGATTTCGCCAAGGCTGCCGGTGTGCCGCTGGAACCCGTCCAGGCCCTGGCGCTGCTGGACGTGCCGCCACGGGCCATCGACCTCGGTCAGGTGGGCGAGCAAATTTTCCTCAATATGGCCACCGGCGGTTTTGGCAGCCAGGTCACTGCCAATACTTCCGACGATTTGAAGAAGGTGCTCGGCGGTGCCGCTTACCTGTTCACCGGCCTGTCGCGTTTCAGCGAGTTGAAGGCCGCCTACGCCGAGCTGGATGGTCCCGATTTTCACTGGAAGGGCGAGTTGCTCGCTTTGGGTATCGGCAACGGTCGCCAGGCGGGTGGTGGGCATGAGCTATGCCCCGGTGCAATGGCGGATGATGGTCTGCTGGACGTCAGTATCCTGCCCGCGCCGCAGGAAGTGGTCGGCACGCTTCGCGAGCTGATGAACAATGGTTGGGGCTTGGACACTATGTTTGTTCGGGCACGCCTGCCATGGGTTGAAATCAGACGGGCTGAAGGCCTGTACATCAACCTTGACGGTGAACCGCTCAAGGGCGACGACCTGCACTTCGAGGCCTTGCCCAAGGCCTTGCGCGTGCACCTGCCGGTGGATTCGCCGTTAGTCGTCCAGGCTGATGATCTGCTCGCGCACGGCAAATAACACCAGGCCGGCCACGTCGAAAATCTGCAGGCGTTTCATGATTTGCGAGCGGTGCGCTTCCACGGTCTTGATGCTCAAGCCCAAGCCGTGGGCGATTTCCCGGGTGGACTTGCCGCGCACGATCAAGCGCAGGATTTCCAGCTGCCGCGCCGTGAGGTTATGGCTGTGCGCGGCGGGCGTGGCGGGCCCCTGGCTACGCACCAGCGCTTGGTTGATCACCGTGTGGGCAATCGCCGGGCTCAGGTAACGTTCGTTGTTGCGCAAGGCCAGCAGCGCGTGTTCCAGCTCGTTGGCGGTGGTGTCCTTGAGCAGGTAGCCATGGGCGCCGGATTCCAGCGCGCACATGATCAATTCCGGGTCGGTGTGCATCGACAGGATCAGCACGCGGCTCTTGGGGTAGGCCCGCCTGAGTTGCTGCAAGGCATCCAGGCCGCCGGTGTGCTTCATCGACAGGTCCAATAACACGATATCGGGTAGCAAGGCGCTGAACTGCTCAAGTAGCTGTGCACCGTCGCTGGCTTCGCCGATGACGGTGTAGCCCGGAATGTCCTGGACCAGCGCGCGTACGCCGGCCCGGATCAAAGCGTGGTCATCCACCAGGAGTAATTTGCAGGTCACTCGATAACCTTAGGGGAACTGGCCCGATCGAGGGCGCGGGGCGCCCAGGGGAAAAGCGCGTTGATCCGTGTCCCTTTGCCTGGCTGGCTGCTGACGGATAATGAACCGCCAAGCTGATCAACCCGCTCGGACATGCCGGCCATGCCCCGTTGGCCTTCCAAGGCAGGGTTGATGGCCGGCGAAAAACCCTGGCCGTCATCGCAGATACTCAGCGAGAGGCCCTCGGGCAGGCGTTGCAGGCGGACCAGCAGGTTACCCGCCTGGGCGTGGCGTAGCATGTTGGTCACCGCTTCCTGGGTGATTCGAAAGGCCGCCAGCGCCATTTCTTCCGGGATACCGGTCAGCCGTTGCTGGCATTCCAGGCTCCAGCACACCTGGGTATTTTCCAGGGTCTTGAGCAGGTGCGCGCGCAGGCTGGCTTCCAGGCCCAGGTTGGCCAGCTGGCGAGGGTTGAGAATGGCAGACACGTCGCGCACCTTGGCCAGGGTTTCATTCAGCGTGTTGCACAGCACCGTGCACTGGCTTTGCAGGTCGTCCGGCAGGCGGCGCTTGAGCCATTCGCTTTGCAGCTTGGCGGCGGTGAGCAGTTGGCCGATATCGTCATGCAGCTCGCGGCTGAGGCGGTGGCGTTCGTTTTCCTGGACTTGCAGCAGGCGGTCGGCCAGTTCCTGGGGCTGGAACTTGATGGATTTGCGCGAATGCCACTGTTGCAGGCCCACCACGAGCAGGATGGCCAGGTTGAGCACAATCACCAGCAGCGGCAGTGGCGCGGAACGGGTATAGGTCCAGAGGCTCAGCAACAGCGAGCCAAGGCACAGGGCGAGGATCAAATGGCGTGCATTGCTGCGGGACGCGGACCTTGCGATGAGTGTCTTGAGGCTGGCGTACATAGCGGATGGAGCCAATGAGGGTTCGCTGCGGGAAGACCGGTCATGGCGGCTGACAGGGCTCTGTTTGGAATGCGTTATCGAATCATTTTCAAGCATGATGAAGGGGGCGCACTTCGAGCGGGGCATAATACCACCACTATTGCCGTTGGTCGCCTGGATGGGTTGTTAAACGTGCAAATGTTCCAGGCGGTATTCCCGGAGTTTATGAAGTGAGGGGTTATATTGTTTCCGTGAATTTGTATCGTTATTACCGTTACTGGCTAATTGATATTGCGTGAGTGGGATTCAATTCCATTTGATGGGTGGGGGGGCGTTTTTAGATAACTTCCGGTTCATACACGACCTGATATCCGCTCAAGACATGTTGTGCATTCGCTGCTGAGGTTTAAAGCTGAAATCCTTTTGTGGAATATGCAGAGTTACCGTAGCAATCAGCGTCGTTTGCTCCGCTTCATCCAATGCCAGTTGGCCGGTTCTTACATCAATCAGCTCCAGCTGCCAGGCGAGCAATGTCAAGCACTCTTCCAAGGCGTCCAAGGCTTGATCATGCAACTGCAAGGGGCTCTCGGCGTTGGCGATCAGGTACTGGATATGCCGCGAGAACTCGCTGATCGCCTGCAGTGCAAGGTCATCGGCGCTCTCGGCGAGCTTGATCAGGCTGACCTTTATGCAGTCGATGGCGTCACTGTCGTTTCGGATCAAATGCAGGTGGCTCAGGCATTCCTCCGATTTGGCCAGCAGCTTTTCCGCCTCGTGCAGGAATTCGGGAAGTGCAAGTTGCCACTCTCTACCGTCGTTCATCATGCAAGTCTCCACAACATAAGGTCGGGTGATGAGATGTCGCACCGGGTGAATGGCTTAAAAGTAGCGCTGAAATATGACTGAAATCTGTAGGTTGGTTCTGAGATTTTAGTAGGACGTTTATTAGAGTGACAGCGACGGCTGTGCGCGGCCCTGGTGAACGGGGTCAATTGCACACCTTCAAGTGCCGACATCTGAGTGTCTGAAAGACCCGCGTGCTGAGGGCTTGGGATGGCAAACAAAAGCCTGACTCCATTCATGCATTGAGAATGGCGTCACATTAATGGCTATTAGATATTGCGAATATCAGGTTGGGCCTGATTGTGCATAGGGGAATCCCTTACATGGCGGAACCTTGCGTCGAACTTAATGTCGCGCAACGTCGCTGCACCGCTATTTGTAGAGCCCGAGCAGTAAACCATGATGTCAGTGTGACATCAATGCATTTACGTGGCATTTTACAGGGGTCAAGGTCTGGCGCTCGCCGCCGATAACAACCGTTATGTGAACTGCACAATCCCCTAGCGCATCAGGAGCTTTTAATGGCCGGCATTCTCGACACGGTAGATCAACGCACGCAACTGGTGGGTGAGAATCGCCTTGAGATCCTTATGTTCCGCCTGGCCGGGCGGCAGCTGTTCGCGATCAACGTGTTCAAGGTGCAGGAAGTCCTGCAACTGCCCAAGCTGACGTTGATGCCGCAACGCCACCCGTTCGTATGCGGCGTGGTCAACCTGCGGGGCCAGACGCTGCCGGTGATCGACCTGTCCCAGGCCATCGGCATGCGCCCGCTTGTGCCGGGGCCCAACAGCACTATTATTGTCACCGAGTACAACCGTTCGGTGCAGGCGTTCCTGGTGGGCGGCGTGGAACGCATCGTCAATATGAACTGGGAAGCCATCCTGCCGCCGCCAGCCAGCGCCGGGCGCCAGCATTACCTCACCGCCATCAGCAAGGTCGACGACCAGTTGGTGGAAATCATCGACGTGGAAAAAGTCCTGGCTGAGATCGTGCCGTACAACGCCAAGGTCTCCCGTGAAAAACTCGAAGACCCCGTGCTGGAACGCGCCCGTGGCCGTGAAGTGCTGCTGGTGGATGACTCCAACGTGGCCCTCTCGCAACTGCGCGACACCCTCGGCCAACTGGGCGTAAAGATGCACATCGCCAGCGATGGTCTCAAGGCATTGAACATGCTCAAGGCCTGGGCCGACAACGGCCAGGTGATGACCGACAAGCTGTTGATGATCTTCACCGACGCCGAAATGCCCGAGATGGACGGCTACCGCCTCACCACCGAGATCCGCAATGACCCACGCCTGCGCAGCCTCTACGTGGTGCTGCACACCTCGTTGTCGGGCAGCTTCAACGAGTCGATGGTGAAGAAGGTCGGCTGTGACAACTTCCTGTCCAAGTTCCAGCCTGACAAGCTGGTGGATGTGGTGCGCCAACGTCTGATGCTGGACGAAGTGCCCGCCGTGTAGTGAGCGGTTATAGTATGGTCTTTGCTCGTCAAGGAATGCAGGCCCATGCTTCGTCTCAGCGCGTTGTACCGTTACCCTTTGAAGTCCGGCAAGGCCGAAATACTGCAACAGGTCGGCCTGGATAAACTCGGTGTGGACGGGGATCGACGCTGGATGCTGGTGGATGAAGCCAGTGGGCGTTTCCTCACACAGCGCGCCGTGGCTAAGATGAGCCAACTGTCGGCGCTCTGGAACAGCCGCGGTGGCCTCACCCTGAGTTCGCCTGGCTACACGCCGCTGGACGTGGCGCTGCCGGCCAGCGACGACGAGTTGCGTGGTGTGACCATCTGGCGGGACACCCTGCGTGTGCCGGACGCAGGCGACGCGGCGGCTGCCTGGGTCAGTGACTTTATCGGCAAACCGACGCGACTGGTACACATCCCCCTGGAACGCGCCCGTACCACCCAGGCCGGTTACGGCAAGGACGATGACCAGGTCGCGTTTGCCGACGGTTACCCCTTGCTCGTGATCAGCCAGGCCTCCCTGGACGACCTCTCGCAACGCATCGGCCGCCCCATGGAAATGCTGCGCTTTCGTCCCAACCTCGTGATCGAAGGCAGCGAAGCCTTCGCCGAAGACGGCTGGAAACGCCTGCGTATTGGCGATGTGGAGTTCCGTGCGGTCAAGCCGTGCTCGCGCTGCATTCTTACCACCATCGACCCGCACACCGGCGAACGCAGCGCCGACCGCGAGCCTTTTGCAACGCTGGAGACTTATCGCAAGACTGAGGATGGCGCGATTTTCGGCCAGAACCTAGTCAATGACGGCATTGGGCGGCTCGAGATTGGAATGCCGGTGACCCTTCTCGAGTGATTCACCCGCCCATAAAAAATGCCCGTCTCGCAGGAGACGGGCATTTTTTTGAGCCTTGGAAAACCCTTACCCGCGGTATTCGCACAGATAAGCGGTGTCCACGGCGACCTTGAGCTGGAACTTGCTGTTGGCCGGTACGTTGAACTGGCTGCCGGCAGCAAAGGTTTCCCAGCCGTTGGCGTCATGCAGTTTGACGGTCAGGGCGCCAGAGACCACGTGCATGATTTCACGCTGCGCCGTACCGAACTCGTATTCACCCGGGGCCATTACGCCGATGGTCGCCGGACCTTCTGCAGTGCCGAAAGCGATCGACTTGACGGTGCCGTCGAAGTACTCGTTGACTTTAAACATGGGCGATTCCTCGGAAAAGGGTCTGGAAAGGTCGGCCAGTATGCCCAAGGGCAGGGGAGCTGCCTAGGCCGGCAGAATCAGCGGTAACAGGCGCGCCGTATTGCGCGCATCCTCCAACGCCCGATGCTGCTGGCCATGGAACTGCATGCCCGCCAATTGCAGGGCGCCGTTGAGGCCCGGCGGCTTGTCCAGGCGTCGGGCCTTGGCGAAGCGCTGCTTGAGGTTTACATGGGGCGTGTTGGCGAGCGCGCTGGCCAAGCCATGGCGCTGCCACTCCAGCTCCAGCTGCTTGCGATCGTAATCGCCCCAACTGGCCCAGCCTTCCAGGCGCGGCTGATGCTGGCCGAGCCAGCGTTCGAACAGCGGCCACACCTCGGTGAACGGCGCCGCGCCATCGATGTTTGCCTGGGTAATGTGCGTCAGCTGGCGACAGAATGGCGTCAGCAATGGCCGGCGCAGCGGGCGTACAAAGCGCTGGAAATGATCCAGCTCGCGCCCCTGGCGGTTGACCAGGCTCGCGCCGATCTCGATGACTTCCATCTCCGTCACGGGCCAGCCGCCTTCATCCGTTGTGGCTTCAAGGTCAATAATCAGCCAATGAGGCATCGCGCAGGTTCCCGTACTCTTCCTTTTCTGTTGGGGATAGAGCGTAGCCCGGCCGTGTAGTTCCGCCTAGGGGCTATTCGATCTCCAGTAAAACCTGACGATTGCGCACTTGATCTCCGGCAATTACCTGCACGCCCTTGATCACGCCGTCGATGCCGGCGGTCAGTGGATGCTCCATTTTCATGGCTTCGAGCACCAGCAGCAGTTGGCCTTTGGTCACGTTGTCGCCAGCGCAAACCCGCACATCGACGATGGCGCCGTCCATCGGTGCCTTGACTGTGCCACTGCTGGCGTCGGCCTGGCGGCCGGCGACTTGCTGGCTGCGGTTAGTCACCGTGAGGCCGGGTAGCCACAGTTGGTTGCCGTCAAGGTGATAGGCAACGCGGCGGCGGATGCCGTTGAGTACCACGGTGGCGTAGCGTCCGTCGGTGGTGAGTGGCAGCGGGTCAGCGCTGACGGTGTGGATTTCGCCATTGATTTCAAGGCGATAGGTGCAGGGGGCGCTGGCGGTGTTGCGCCATCCCGCCAGGGCTTGAGCATGCTGGTCGGCGCTGTGTGTGTAAAACAGCGCGGCGGCCAGGGCGAGTTGGTCTATTGATGCGGACTGGGGCAGGACTTCGTTGAAGTGTTCTGCGATAAATCCGGTGCTGAAATTCCCTGCGATAAAGTCCGGGTGCTTGAGCATATCGGCCAACAGTTGCCGATTGGTCGCGACCCCTAGCAACAGGGTGTCTTCAACCGCCCGCAGCAGTTTGCGCCGCGCCTCTTCACGTGTGGCGCCATGGGCGATGATCTTGCCCAGCATCGGGTCGTAGAACGGGCTGATGCGCTGGCCTTCCACCACGCCATGATCGATGCGCACGCCCACGGCCGGTTCCCAGCGCAGCACTTCGCCGGTTTGCGGCAGGAAGCCCTGCGCCGGGTCTTCGGCGTACAGGCGCACTTCCATGGCGTGGCCACCCAGGGTGACGTCGGCTTGTGTCAGCGGCAGCGTTTGGCCGGCGGCGATCTGCAATTGCCAATCCACCAGGTCCAGCCCGGTGATCAGCTCGGTCACCGGGTGCTCCACCTGCAGACGGGTGTTCATCTCCAAGAAGTAGAACTGGCCGTGGCGGTCAAGCAGGAATTCCACGGTGCCCGCACCGACGTAATTCACCGCACGCCCGGCCTTCAGGGCGGCTTCGCCCATGGCTTGGCGCAGTGCTTGGGTCATGACGGGGCAGGGGGCTTCTTCGATGACTTTCTGGTGGCGGCGTTGGATCGAGCAGTCGCGTTCGCCGAGGTAGATCAGGTTGCCGTGGCTGTCGCCGAACAGTTGGATTTCGACGTGCCGTGGGTCGATCAGGGCTTGTTCGAGGATCAGTTCGTCACTGCCGAAGGCATTTTTGGCTTCGGAGCGGGCGCTGTGCAGGTTGTTCAACAGGTCTTTTGGGTGGTGCACCAGGCGCATGCCGCGACCGCCGCCGCCGGCGCTGGCTTTGATCATGAGAGGGTAACCGATGCGCTCGGCTTGTTGCTGCAGGGTGGTGTCGTCCTGTGCGCTGCCTTGGTAGCCGGCGATGCACGGGACGCCGGCTTCGAGCATGGCGAGTTTGGATTGGCGTTTGCTGCCCATCAGTTCGATGGCCTCGACGCTGGGGCCGATGAAGGTCAGGTTGGCGTGTTGGCAGGCGCGGGCGAAATGGGGGTTTTCGGAGAGGAAGCCGTAGCCGGGGTGGATGGCGTCGGCGCCTGTGCGTTTGGCGGCGTTTATGATGGTTTCTATGTTCAGGTACGACTGGTGGACTGGGGAGGGGCCGATGTGGACGGCTTCGTCGGCCATTTGGACGTGTAGGGCTTGGGTGTCGGCGTCGCTGTAGACCGCGACCGTGCGGTAGCCCAGGGCTTGGGCGGTGCGTTGGATGCGGCAGGCGATTTCGCCGCGGTTGGCGATCAGGATTTTGGTGAACTTTGGCATTTTCTGCTCCGGGTACATATCCGTTATTTAGGTAACGGCCACAATTGGTTCCGCTCTTACAGCGGGTCACTTTTGGAAAGGCCCAAAAGTAACCAAAAGGCCTTCGCCCCAACACTCGGCACCTCGCCTAGGCTCGGTGTGCCCGAACGAAGGCTTTGGAGCGTGGGCCGCCGCGATGGGCCCTCCTTGGCCCAGCGCGGCTAACCCGGCGTCCTGCCGGGTTACCCACGCTCCAAAGCCTGCGTTCGGCCAGCGTGTTTGACGGGGCGCCTGAGATCAAAATCAAAAGCACGGCGGCCTGACAGCCGGCCTGAGTGGTGTAGATCAAAAGCGCAGTTGTGGGGGCTGGGTTGAACCAGGCTCCCACATTTGGAATGCATTCCCCTGTGGGAGCTGGCTTGTCGGATCGCCGCACCGCTGCGAAGGCGTTATCTGCACCACCCCGGCTTGCGCTTCTGCACAAACGCCTGCGTCCCCTCAATCCCTTCCTCGCTCCTCACCGCCTCGGCAAACCACTGCGCGCCTCGATCCAGCACAGCCTCAAGCGGCTCATCGACACTGGCCAGCATCAGGGATTTGGTCCGCCCATTCGCCCCCGGCGCGCACCGCAGCACTTGCCCCAATACCTCATCCAAGCGCTCTGCCAACGCCTGCGGGTCGCGCTCGGTGAAGTGCACGACGCCCAGCCGCTGCGCTTCCACACCATCAAACCGCGCCGCCGTCAGCGCCAGTCGCCGCGCTTGGGTCAGGCCAATGCGCTTGACCACAAACGGTGCGATTTGCGCCGGCAACAATCCCAGGCTGGTCTCCGGCAATCCGAATTGCGCCTGGTGGTCCGCAATCGCAATATCACTCACACACGCCAGCCCGAACCCACCGCCCAGCACCGCGCCTTGCAGCACCACGATCACTACTTGCGGCACCGCTTCCACTTCTTGCAGTAACGTGCCAAACGCTCGATTCAGCGCCTGTAGTTGGTTGTCCGCAGTGACTAGGTCCTTCACATCGGCCCCGGCGCAGAAATGTCCGCCCGCGCCGCTGATTACCAGCGCGCGCACCTGGCCGTCCAGTTGTGCCACTACGGCGCGCAGTTCGTTGACCATCTCCAGGCTCATCGCATTGCGGCTTTCCGGTCGGTTGAGGGTGATGTGCAGCACGCCGTTGTGCGGTTCCAGCAGCAAGGTATTCATGATTTTTTGCCCGGCAGGGTGCCCATCAGTTTGCAGATGATGCCCAGCATGATTTCGTCGGCGCCGCCGCCAATCGACACCAGCCGCACATCGCGGTATGCGCGCGCTACCGGGTTGTCCCACATAAAGCCCATGCCGCCCCAGTATTGCAGGCAACTGTCGCTGACTTCGCGGCCCAGACGCCCGGCCTTGAGCTTGGCCATGGAGGCCAGGCGCGTTACGTCCTGGCCTTTGATGTATTGCTCGGTGGCCTGGTAGACCAACGCGCGCAAGCATTCGATTTCGGTGGACAGTTCGGCCAGGCGAAAGTGGATGACTTGGTTGTCGATCAGCGCCTTGCCGAAGGTCTGGCGTTCTTTGCAGTAGTCGATGGTGCTGTCGATGCAATGTTCCAGGCCCTTGATCATATTGGCCGCGCCAAACAGGCGCTCTTCCTGGAACTGCAGCATCTGCATCATGAAGCCTGCGCCTTCGTGGCCGATGCGGTTGCGCTGGGGTACGCGCACGTTGTCGAAAAACACCTGCGCGGTCTCGGAGCTGTGCATGCCGAGTTTTTCCAGGGGCGGGCTGACGCTGATGCCGGGGGTGTTCATCGCCAGCATGATCAGTGATTTGTTGATGTGCGGTTTGTCGTCGGAGGTGTTGGCCAGCAGGCAGATGAAATCGGCGCTGGGCGAGTTGGTGATCCACATTTTGCTGCCGTTGATCACGTAGTCGTCGCCGTCTTTGCGCGCATGGGTCTTGAGCCCGGCCACGTCGGAACCGGCGCCGGTTTCCGAGACGCCGATGCAGCCGACCTGTTCGCCGCTGATGGCCGGGCGGAGGAATTCGTCGCGCAGTTCATCGGAGCCGAAGCGGGCGAGGGCGGGGGTGCACATGTCGGTTTGCACGCCGATGGACATGGGGATACCGCCGCAACAGATGGTGCCGAACTCTTCGGCGGCGACGATAGAGTAGCTGTAGTCCAGGCCCATGCCGCCGAATGTCTCCGGTTTGGAAATGCCCAGCAGGCCGAGGTCGCCAGCCTTGCGGAAGATCTCGTGGATGGGAAAGCGGCCGGCTTTTTCCCATTCATCCACATGGGGGTTGATCTCGCGGTCGACGAAGGCACGCACGGTGCGGCGCAGTTCCTGGTGTTCCTGGGTGAAGATCATTTTTCTTGTTCTCCTGATCGCGACGCGCAGCGTCCCGGCGAAATTTAGAGACGCGCTACACCGAAAGTATTGGCTTGCAACTCACGCACCTCGGCCTCGTGGCAGGTATCCAGCAAAAAGCCCAGCAAGGTCCGCGTATCCCGTGGATCAATCAGCCCGTCGTCCCACAGGTTGGCGCTGCCGTACAGCGCGGTGGACTGGCTGTCGAGCTTCTGCGCGGTGACCTGCTCCAACATATCCAGCACCTTGGGGTCCGGCACCAGGCCGTCCTTCAACTGCTTGGCCTCGGTGACAATCCGCAGCACCTTGCCTGCCTGCGCGCCACCCATGACCGCCGTGCGGCTGTTGGGCCAGGCGAAGATAAAGCGCGGGTCCAGGCCGCGGCCGCACATCGCGTAGTTGCCGGCGCCATAAGAGCCGCCCACCACCACCGTGAGTTTAGGCACGCGGGCATTGGCCACCGCCTGGATCATCTTTGCGCCGTGTTTGATCACACCTTGTTGTTCCGACTCGGTGCCCACCATGAAACCGGTGGTGTTGTGAAGGAACAGCAGCGGTGTGCGGCTTTGGTCGCAGAGCTGGATGAATTGCGCGGCCTTGCTCGCGCCCTTCGGCGTGATGGGGCCGTTGTTGCCGATCACACCGACGGCGCGGCCCTGGATGTGCAGGTGGCCGCAGAGGGTGTGGGCGTCGAACTCGCCTTTGAATTCGAGGAACTGCGAGCCGTCTGCCAGGCGCGCGAGGATTTCGCGCACGTCGTAGGGTTTTTTCGGGTCATCGGGGATCAGGCCCAGCAGTTCTTCGATGGGGTACAGCGGGTCTGCGAAGGCGCGTTTCGGCGCCAGCGGCAGGCGATCGTCCCAAGGCAACAGGCTGACAATCTCACGTGCGATGCGAACGCCATCGGCGTCATTTTCCGCCAAGTATTCGGCGGTGCCGGCCGTTTGTGCGTGCATCTCGGCGCCGCCCAGTTCTTCATCGGTCGCCACTTCGCCGGTCGCGGCTTTAAGCAGCGGCGGGCCGGCGAGGAACAGTTTGGCCCGGCCGCGCACCACCACCACGTAATCCGACAGCCCCGGCTGATACGCACCGCCCGCCGTGGCCGAGCCATGCACCACGGTGATCTGCGGCAAGCCCATGGCCGACATGCGCGCCTGATTGGCAAAGCTGCGCGCGCCCTCGACGAAAATCTCGGCGGCATAGTTGAGGTTGGCACCGCCGCTCTCGGCGAGGGTCACCACCGGCAGTTTGTTCTCCATGGCGATCTGTTGCAGGCGCAGGGATTTCTTCAAGCCCGTGGGGGAGATGGTGCCGCCCTTGATCGCGCTGTTATTGGCCACCACCAGCATGCGCACGCCGCTGACGTAGCCGATCCCGGCGATCAACCCACCGCCGGCGGCGCTGCCGTCCTTGTCGTCGTGCAGCTTGTAGCCGGCCAGGCTGGCCAGCTCCAGAAACGGCGCGCCGGGGTCCAGCAAAAGGTTGAGGCGCTCGCGGGGCAGCAGTTGGCTGCGCTTGTCGAACTTGGGCTTGGCGTCCTGTGCCTTGCTCAGCAGGGTGTGTTCCAGTTCGCGCACGTGAGCGATGGCGGCGAGCATGGCTTCGCGGTTCTGCGCGAACGGTGGGCTGTGGGTATCGATCAGGGATTCAATCACTGGCATGGCTTATTTCTCCGCCTTGAGCACATCCGGCAGGTAGGCGCGGTGGAAGCCGTTGAACGGTTCGCTCGGCGGTTGCGCCTTGTGCAACGGCCAGGCGCGGCTGCCGAGGCTGGCGGCGCCGTCGATGCGCAGGGTGCTACCGCTGATAAAGGCGGCGGCGGGGCTGAGCAGGAAGACAATGGCCGCGCTGACTTCCGACTCGGTGCCGATGCGCTTGAGCGGCACATGTTCGCGCAGGGTTGGAATCACTGCCTTGAAGGCGCCTTCGTAGGTGTCCATGCCGCTGGAAGCGATCCAGCCCGGCGCGACGGCGTTGACTCGCACGCCGGCACAACCCCACTCAACGGCGGCGGTCTTGGTGAAGTTGTCCATGCCGGCGCGCGCCGCGCCCGAGTGGCCCATGCCGGGCATGCCGCCCCACATGTCCGCGAGCATGTTGACGATGGCACCACCATGCTTGCTCATGGATTGGTTGAACACTTCACGGGCCATCAGGAAACCGCCGACCAGGTTGGTGCGCAGCACGGTTTCAAAGCCTTTCTGGTTGATCGAGGCCAACGGTGACGGGTACTGGCCGCCGGCGTTGTTTACCAAGCCGTGGACCTCGCCGTGTTCGTTCAGGATCTGGCTGACCAGCGTCTTCACGGCTTCTTCATCACGAATGTCGCAGGCCTGCCAATGAGCGATGCCACCGTCTTCAGCGATTTCCGCTGCGACCGCTTGCAGCTTTTCCGGCTTGCGTCCCACCATAATCACCTGGGCGCCCAAGGCTGCCAATTCGTGTGCAGTGCAACGGCCAATCCCGCTGCCACCGCCGGTGACAATCACGGTCTGCCCCTGGAACAGGTCGGCTTTGAAGATCGAGTCGAAGGCCACGGCAACGCTCCTGTTATACAAGTTGATCGGCTATGTGCTGCGGCACCGCAATCGGGATTTCCAGCAGTTGCTGGGCGAAGGCTTTACCTTGCGGGTCAATGCGCAGGCTGGCGATGCCGCCACCACCGAGTGCGTTTTCCAGCAAAAAGTTGAGGCTGTGGCTGCCGGGCAAATACCAGCGCTCGACGCGGCCATGAACGGGATCCAGTACGTGGCCCATCCAATCGACAATCACCTGCGGGGTCAGCGCTTCGGCGATCCACGGCAGGTAGTCGGGATCGCGGGCGATCACGCCGATATTGCTGTGGTTACCCTTGTCGCCGGAGCGCGCCACGGCCAGTTTCACCAAGGGCACGCTGGCGTCGGCAAGGCCTTGGGGTTTGGGTGGGGCGACCGGCGCAGCGGGCAGGGTAGGGGCGTTGGCAATCGGCAGTGCGCAGGTGTGGCGTCCGCTCCGGAGGTCGATTTCCAGTTCGCAAACGGATTTGTCGATCAAGAACGAAAACAGCCGAATCAGCGGATACACCGTTGGCCGCCCGCCGACGATGCCGGTCAGCCCTGGCGCCATGCCGGTGGCTGCCTGGGCAATCTCGCGGGCGAACAGCACCAGCGCCTGTTTACTGGGGTGTCGCACCGCCAATTTCACCACCACTTCGCGGCAGTCCTGGCGCATCGCATGGGCGCCATAAGTCGCTTCGCTGCCCAGCAGTTCGATATTCACCTCGGTATAGGGCGCCCAGCCGCGTTGGCTGAACAGCTCCGAGGTTTTGTTGATGATCGCCTGGCCGACCCGTTCGGCCTTGGCCACCGCATCGATCCCGGCGATCAGGCAACTGGCGGTGCAGCGAAAACCCTCCGGGTAGGTGGCGCTGACTTTGTACTGGGCGGTTGGGGGCGAGCCCTTGGCGCCATGCAGGCGTACCTGGTTCTTACCTTGCTGCTGCAATTTGACCTGGCTGAAATCGCAGATTACATCCGGTAGCAGGTAGGCATGCGGATCGCCGATTTCATACAGCAACTGTTCGGCCACGCTGAGTTCGCTGATCAGCCCACCGCTGCCGTCGACTTTACTCACAATAAACTGGCCGTCGTCGCTGACGTCTACGATAGGAAAACCGATGTGCTCGTAGTCCGGTACCGCGCGCCAATCGGTAAAATTGCCGCCGGTGCACTGCGCGCCGCATTCGATGATATGCCCGGCCAGTGCGGCCTGGGCGAGGCGGTCGTAATCCTGCCAGGACCAGTTGAACTCATGCACCAACGCCGCGCTGACCACCGCGCTGTCCACCACGCGGCCGGTAATGACGATGTCCGCGCCCAATGCCAGCGCCTGTGCAATGCCCGGTGCGCCGAGGTAGGCATTGGCGGACAGGCACATCGGCGGTAGCGGTGCGCCATTGAACATATCGGTGATGCCGTGCAGCTGCTTGAGCTGGGGTTGCAGGTCATCGCCCAGTAGCACGGCGATGTTCAGTTCAACGCCCGCCTTGTCACAGGCTGCTTGCAGAGCGGCGGCGCAGGCCTGGGGGTTGATGCCGCCAGCGTTGCTGATCACACGGACGCCCTGGCGTTGGATATCGCCCAGCAACGGCGTGAGCACCTCGACAAAATCCGTCGCGTAGCCGGCCTGGGGATCTTTCATCCGCGCACCGGCCAGGATCGACATCGTGACTTCCGCCAGGTAGTCGAAGACCAGGTAATCCAGCTCACCGCCGTGCACCAACTGCGCGGCAGCGGTACAGGTGTCGCCCCAGAAGGCGCTGGCGCAGCCGATACGAACCGTCTTGCTCATGAGAAATCCTTCCTCGAATGGCTGCTAGCGAGCCTACCAAGCAAGCGCTTGGTTTGTAAACTCCGTTCACAAGTTTTAGCCAAGCGCTTGCTTGGGTGGCCGTCACGGCCTAAATTGCCGGCCAAGACGTCCGTGGAAGTAGAGGAGAGAGGCATGGATGAGCATAAAGCCCTGCGGGTGATGCGCACCATGATCGACGGCGGCCAATTGACCGACCCCGAAAGCGCTCGTGGCAAGCTGCTGCAAACGGCGGCCCACCTGTTTCGCAACAAGGGTTTCGAGCGCACCACCGTGCGCGACCTGGCCAGCGCAGTGGGCATCCAGTCCGGCAGCATCTTTCATCACTTCAAGAGCAAGGACGAGATCCTGCGCGCAGTGATGGAAGAAACCATCCACTACAACACCGCGATGATGCGCGCTTCTCTTGAGGAAGCTACCGACGTACGCGAACGTGTGTTGGCGCTGATCCGCTGCGAATTGCAGTCGATCATGGGCGGCAGCGGCGAGGCGATGGCGGTGCTGGTATATGAATGGCGCTCGCTGTCGGCTGAAGGCCAGGCTGAGGTGTTGGCCCTGCGCGATGTGTACGAGGCGCTGTGGCTGCAAGTACTGGGCGAGGCCAAGGACGCCGGCTATATCCGTGGCGATGTGTTTATCACCCGGCGCTTTCTGACCGGCGCTTTGTCCTGGACCACCACTTGGTTCCGCGCCGAGGGCAGCATGACGCTCGAGCAATTGGCCGAAGAAGCCATGCTGATGGTTTTGAAAGCCGATTAAGGTGCAAGGCATTAATTTGCCGGTGAAAAGTTGTCTCGCCAGACAAAAACGCCTAGCTTATCGCCATCAGAGTGTTGAACGGTGTGTGCCTTGATGTTTTCGCCATGGCGGCTGGCTGCAGGACTAACTTTTTGGGCAGTGGGCACCGCGTGGTGTATGCCGGCTTCGGCTGCCCAATTGGTAAGGATTGGCGCGGCGCATTTCCCGCCGTACACCGTGCGTCCGGAGCAGGGCGCTGACACCGGTTTGCTGCCGCAACTGGTCGAGGCCTTGAACGCCTCGCAGACCGACTATCAATTTGTGCTGGTGCCCACCTCAATTCCGCGACGTTTTCGCGATTTCGAGCAGGGTCGGATTGATATGGCCATCTTCGAAAACCCCGACTGGGGCTGGCAGGAGATCACCCACACAACAGTCGACATGGGCCTGGAAGACGCGGAAATTTTCGTCGCCCAACGTGAGCCCGGTCGCGATCAGGCCTATTTCGCTGACCTGAACGGCAAGCATTTGGCGGTCTTCAGCGGTTACCACTACGCCTTCGCAAACTTCAACCCCGATCCCAAGTACATGGCAGAGCACTTCAACGCCACGTTGACCTACTCCCATGACAGCAACCTGTTGATGGTCGCGCGCGGGCGGGCCGACATCGCCTTGGTGACCCGTTCGTACCTGAGTGATTTCATGGTGCGCAATGCGGACATGGCCGGGCAGTTCCTGGTGTCAGAGCGTATCGACCAGGTCTATCACCACTACGCGTTGCTGCGCCCCAAAGCGCCGATCACGGGGGAAGCGTTTTCCGCGTTGCTCAAGCGCTTGCGCGAAAATGGCGAGATGTTGAAGATTTTCGAGCCGTATCGGATTGATGTCATGCCGATACCCTGACAGGCGCAACGCAGATCAAAACTGTGGGAGCTGGCTTGCCAGCTCCCACATTGTTTACAGCGGCGCTGTCAGGCCCGCCGCGCAAACGTATCGCTGTGGTTGCCCGACACCTTGCGGCAATGCACCAGCGCATCCCGAATCATGAAATTCACCAAGGTCGGCGATACGCCGAGTTCCTTGGCGATATCCTTTTGCGGCACGCCATGCAGGCGGTACATCTCGAACGCGTAGCGGGTGCGCTGCGGCAACTCCGTCAGGGCGTCGGCGATGTTTTCCAGGGTGTTGAAATTGATGTGCGAGGTTTCCGTTGAAGCGCCGTGAATGACCACATTCAAGCCTTCCTCTTCGGTGCCTGAGTATTTGAGCTCCAGGGCCTGCTTGCGGTAGTGATCTATCGCCAGGTTGCGCACGATCTGGAACAGATAGCTGAGCTGGGCCTTGAACGATGAGGTGATCGTCGGCGCCGACTGCAGGCGGAAGTAGGCATCCTGCACTACGTCTTCGGCCCGGGAGCGGCACCCGGTAATACGTGCCGCAATCTTCACCAGAATCAGTCGATTATCGACGAACGCCTGGAGAAGCGGTGAGTTGCACCTGCCTGTGGATACTTGTTCCGTCATGGAAATCACCTTGTCGCAAAAGAGGTTAGGGGAGGGCGTCCTTGCTGAGGCCTCCTACACATCGGGCAACAAATTATGATGAATGATAATGATTGTCAAATGAGAAGGCGAACTAATCTTATGCGTTCTTGTTAGGTGTGAACCGCGTCTCGCTTGTACCCGACGACTAATTATTTGCCGGCGCCGTCCGTTCTTCTGGGTGACAGGTCCGTTAGTAAAACGACCAGGGATCAACACCCGCAGGAGGACGAGATGGGTTTGCATCGTGTGCACAGCGTGTTTCAGTTTGGAGTCGTCGCCTGATGAGTACGCCGGCTCGACTGCGCCTGTTCTGCCTGCCTCATTCGGGCGCCAGCGCCATGGTTTACGCGCGCTGGCGCCGGGCCCTGCCGGACTGGTTGCACGTGTGCCCGCTGGAGTTACCCGGGCGTGGCATGCGCATGGATGAACCTTTGCAGCGCGATATCAAAGCCTTGGCCGCACAGCTTGCGGATGAAATCAGCCGCGACTTGAATGGCCCTTATGCCTTGTTCGGCCACAGCCTCGGCGGCCTGCTCGCCTTCGAACTGGCCCACGCGCTGAATGCACGCGATGTGCCTGCGCCGTTGGCGCTGTTCGCCTCCGGTACAGCCGGGCCGGCACGCCGCGACGTCAGCGAATACGCCATCGAAAAGACCGACGAACAACTGATCGCCCGCCTGCGCGAGCTGCAAGGCACCGCCGAAGAAGCCCTGGCCAACCCCGAGTTGATGCAGTTGATGCTGCCAATCCTGCGCGCCGATTTTCTCTTGTGCGGCAGTTTTACCTATGGCGAGCGGGCGCCGCTGGGCATGCCGATTCATGTGTTTGGCGGCAAACAGGACAGCGTGCGCGCCGACCAGTTGCTCGACTGGCAACTCGACGCCGCCAGTGGCTTTTCCCTGGACATGTTCGACGGCCACCACTTCTTCCTCATCCAACATGAAAGCGCCGTGCTGCGCTGCGTGCGGCGCTACGCCGACGAACACCTGGCCCGCTGGCGCAATGGCGCGGCGCGGCAACTGGCCACCGGCTAAAAGCCCCCCCCCCCATTCCCGAATTTCCCGCAAGCCGATTTCAGGCAGGAACCCCATGATGGACGCCTTCGAACTTCCCCTAACGCTGGTCCAGTCCCTTCAACGTCGCGCCGTGCAGACGCCGGACCAGGTCGCTCTGCGCTTCCTCGCTGAGTCGGCCGAGCACAGCGTTGTGCTCAGTTACCGCGACCTGGACCTGCGCGCCCGCACCATCGCCGCAGCCTTGCAAGCCAATGCGGACCTGGGCGACCGTGCGGTGCTGTTGTTCCCCAGCGGCCCGGATTACGTCGCGGCGTTCTTTGGTTGCCTGTACGCCGGCGTCATTGCGGTGCCGGCTTACCCGCCGGAGTCGACCCGTCGCCACCATCAGGAACGCCTGCTCTCGATCATCAGCGATGCCGAGCCGCGCCTGCTGCTGACCATCGCCAGCCTCGCCGATGGCCTGGCACAGATCGAAAACGCGCCAATGGTATTGAGCGTCGATACCTTGCAGAGTGCCGGCACTTGGATCGCCCCCGACCTGCACCCCGACGACATCGCGTTCCTGCAATACACCTCCGGCTCCACCGCATTGCCCAAGGGCGTGCAAGTCAGCCATGGCAACCTGGTGGCCAACGAAGTGCTGATCCGTCGCGGCTTTGGCATCGACCTCAACCCGGATGACGTGATCGTCAGCTGGCTGCCGCTGTACCACGACATGGGCCTGATCGGCGGCCTCCTGCAACCGATCTTCAGCGGCGTGCCCTGCGTGTTGATGTCGCCGGCGTACTTCCTCGGTCGGCCATTGCGCTGGCTGGAAGCGATCAGTGAATACGGCGGCACTATCAGCGGCGGCCCGGATTTCGCCTACCGCCTGTGCAGCGAGCGGGTCAGCGAGTCGGCATTGGAACGCCTGGACTTGCGCCAGTGGCGCGTGGCCTATTCCGGCTCCGAACCGATCCGCCTCGACACCCTGGAACGTTTCGCCGAGAAGTTCGCGGCCTGCGGTTTTACCCCGAATAATTTCTTCGCGTCCTACGGCCTGGCCGAAGCGACCCTGTTTGTCGCGGGTGGCATTCGCGGCCATGGCATCCCGGCGCTGCGCGTCGACGAGCAGGCATTGGCTGCCAACCGTGCCGAGCCGGGGCAGGGCAGTGCGATCATGAGTTGCGGCACCAGCCAACCCGAACACGCGGTGCTGATCGCCGACCCGCACACCCTTACCGAACTGGCCGAGAATAACGTCGGTGAGCTCTGGGCCACCGGCCCGAGCATCGCCCACGGCTACTGGCGCAACCCCGTGGCCACCGCCACTGCCTTCGTGCAACACGCCGGCCGTACCTGGTTGCGTACCGGCGACCTGGGTTTTATCCGCGAAGGCGAGGTGTACATCACCGGCCGCCTGAAAGACTTGCTGATCGTGCGCGGCCATAACCTGTACCCGCAGGACATCGAACAGACCATCGAGCGCGAAGTGGAAGTCGTACGCAAAGGCCGGGTCGCGGCATTTGCAGTGAATGACCAAGGCCTGGAAGGCATCGGCATTGCCGCCGAAATCAGCCGCAGCGTGCAGAAAATCCTGCCGTCCGACGCGCTGATCAAGGCGATCCGCCAAGCCGTCGCCGAGGCGTATCAGGAGGCGCCGAGCGTGGTGGTGCTGCTCAACCCGGGTGCCTTGCCGAAGACCTCCAGCGGCAAGGTGCAACGTGCGGCGTGTGCGCTGCGGTATGTCGATGGCAGCCTCGACAGCTATGCGCAGTTTCCTGATCTGCACGTGCAGGTCAGCGAGGCAGCGTTGGACTCCGAACTGCAAAACCAGATCGCCGCGATCTGGTGCGAACAACTGCACGTCGCGACGGTCGCGGCCGATGACCATTTCTTCCTGCTCGGCGGCAACTCCATCACCGCCACCCAGGTGGTCGCGCGCCTGCGTGAAACACTGGGCCTGGAGCTGAACCTGCGCATGCTGTTCGAAGCGACAACCCTGGAAGGCTTTGCCGCCAACGTTGCGCAGTTGCAACAGGATGGCGGCGTCGCCCAAGGCGCCATCCAACCCCTGTCACGCCAGGAAGACCTGCCCCAATCCCTTGCGCAAAACCGCCTGTGGATCACTTGGCAACTGGACCCGCACAGCAGCGCCTACACCATCCCCGGCGCTCTGCGCCTGCGCGGCGAGCTGGATGAAGACGCCGTGCGCTTGAGCTTCCAACAACTGGTCCAGCGCCACGAAACCCTGCGCACCCGCTTCTACGAACGCGACGGCCAGGCCTTCCAGCGCATCGATGCCAAAGCGGATTTCGAGTTGCAAGTCATCGACCTCAGCGACCTGCCCGTGGCCGAGCGCGACACCCGCGCGCAACGGATTCGCGAAGACGAAGCGCGCACCCAGTTCGACCTGGAAAAAGGCCCGCTGCTGTGGGTGACCCTGGTACGCCTGGACGATGCAGATCACCAGTTGCTGGTGACGCTGCACCACATCATCGCGGATGGCTGGTCGCTGAATATCCTCATCGACGAATTTTCACGCCTGTACGCCGCCGCAACCCAGGGCGAAACCCTTGAGCTGCCGCCGCTGGCCCTGCAATACGCCGACTACGGCCGCTGGCAGCGCCAGTGGCTGGCCGAAGGCGAAGGTCAGCGCCAATTGGCGTATTGGAAAGCGCAACTCGGTGAAGAACATCCAACCTTGAGCCTGGCTACCGACCACCCGCGCTCGGCGCAACACCGGAACAGCGCTTCGCGTCATACCGTACGAACTAGCGTGCACCTCAGCGAGGCGATTCGCCAGACCGCCCAGGCCAACCAATCCACCCCGTTCATGGTGTTACTGGCAGCATTCCAGAGCCTGCTCTACCGCTACAGCGGTCAGCGTGACATCCGCATCGGCGTGCCCAACGCCAACCGTCCGCGCCAGGAAACCCAAGGCCTGGTCGGCTTTTTCATCAACACGCAGGTCATGCGTGCCGAGCTGGACGCTTGTTTGCCGTTCAACGAACTGTTGGCCGCGACTCGCCAAGCTGCGTTGAGCGCCCAGGCCCATCAGGACCTGCCGTTCGAACAACTGCTGGAAGCCTTCCCGCAAGCGCGCGGGCAGGGTCTGTTCCAGGTCATGTTCAACCACCAGCAACGCGACCTCAGCGCCTTGCGCCGTCTGCCGGGCATGCTCGCCGACGAGCTGCCATGGCACAGCCGCGAAGCCAAGTTCGACCTGCAACTGCACAGCGAAGAAGACCGTAACGGGCGCCTGAGCCTGTCGTTCGACTACGCCGACGAAGTGTTTGACAGCGCGACCATCCAGCGCCTGGCCGAGCACTTCATCAACCTGTTGCAAGCCGCGTGTGACCAGCCGCAGCAAGCCATCGGCGACCTCAAGCTGATGCCGGAAGACGAGCAGCAACCGTGGAGTGAAACGCCGTGCGCGCCCGCCCAGCAATGGCTGCCGGAGCTGCTCAACAGACACACCTCGGACAGCACCGCGCTGGTCTGGCAGGGCAGCAGCCTGACCTTCGCCCAATTGCACACTCAGGCCAATCGCCTGGCTCACTACCTGCGTGACAAGGGTGTCGGCCCGGACGTGTGCGTGGCGATCGCCGCCGAGCGTTCGCCGCAACTGCTGATCGGCCTGCTGGCGATCATCAAGGCCGGCGGCGCCTATGTGCCGCTGGACCCGGATTACCCCGCCGAGCGCCTGGCCTACATGCTGGAGGACAGCGGCGTGCATCTGCTGCTGACCCAGACCACGTTGCTGGACCACGTGCCAGTTGCCTGCGGCGTCTGCGTGATTGCAATGGACAGCCTGCACCTCGACAGCTGGCCGACCCAGCCGCCTGGCCTGCACCTGCACGGCGATAACCTCGCCTACGTGATCTACACCTCTGGCTCCACCGGCCAGCCCAAAGGCGTGGGCAATACCCATGCGGCCCTGGCCGAACGCTTGCAGTGGATGCAGGCCACCTATCAACTGAATGACACCGATGTGCTGATGCAAAAGGCACCGATCAGTTTTGACGTGTCGGTGTGGGAATGCTTCTGGCCGCTGATCACCGGTTGCCGCCTGGTGCTGGCCGGCCCTGGCGAGCATCGCGACCCGCACCGTATCGCGCAGTTGGTGCGGGAACACGGCGTGACCACGTTGCACTTTGTGCCGCCGCTGCTGCAGCTGTTTATCGACGAACCGCTGGCCGCCGAATGCACCAGCCTGCGTCGCCTGTTCTCCGGTGGCGAAGCCTTGCCCGCCGAGCTGCGCAACCGCGTCCTGGCGCAGCTACCGGCGGTGCAATTGCACAACCGTTATGGCCCCACCGAAACCGCGATCAACGTGACCCACTGGCACTGCCGCGCGGAGGACGGCGAGCGCTCGCCGATTGGCCGCCCGCTGGGCAATGTGATTTGCCGCGTGCTGGACGATCAGCTCAACCCCGTGCCGCTGGGTGTGCCGGGTGAACTGTGCATCGGCGGTATCGGCCTGGCCCGGGGTTACCTGGGGCGCGCCGGGTTGACGGCTGAGCGTTTTGTCGCCGACCACTCGGGGGCGCGCCTTTATCGCACCGGCGACCGCGTCCGTTGGAGCGCCGAGGGTGTGCTTGAGTACCTGGGCCGTCTCGACCAGCAGGTCAAGCTGCGCGGTTTCCGCGTGGAGCCGGAAGAAATCGAAGCGCGCATGCTGGCCCTGAACGGCATCGCCCAAGCCGTGGTGCTGGTGCGTGACACGCAGTTGATCGGCTACTACACCGCCCATGTCGCGCTGGACGAACAGCAGGTGAAAACCGCCCTGGCCGCCGAGCTGCCGGAGTACATGGTGCCCGCGCTGTTGATGCGCCTCGACGCCATGCCCCTGAGCCCCAGCGGCAAGCTGGACCGTCGCGCGTTGCCGGAGCCGGTGTGGCAAACCCGTGAGCACATTGAACCCGAAACCCCCTTGCAGCAGCAGATCGCAGCTATCTGGCGCGAAGTCCTCGGACGGCCGAAAATCGGCCTGGGCGATGACTTCTTCGCCCTCGGCGGCCACTCGTTGCTGGCCACGCAAATCATCTCGCGCACCCGCCAGGCGTGTGACGTCGAGTTGCCGTTGCGCACCTTGTTTGAAGCCAGCGAGCTGGGCGCGTTTGCCGAGCAGGTCGGGCTGATCCAGGCGTCGGGCCTACGCAACCAGCAGACGGCTATTGCTAAGGTCGACCGCAGCCAACCGGTGCCGTTGTCCTATTCCCAGCAGCGCATGTGGTTCCTGTGGCAGATGGAGCCAGACAGCCCGGCCTACAACGTCGGCGGCATGGCGCGCTTGCGTGGCGTGCTCGATGTGGGGCGTTTCGAAGCGGCGTTGCAGGCCTTGATCATGCGTCACGAAACTTTGCGCACCACCTTCCCGAGCGTCGACGGCGTGGCCTATCAAAAGGTCTCGCCGCAGACCGGCTTGCGCATGGATTGGCGGGATTTCTCAGGCCTGAACGAAACCGAGCGCCAGCAGCGTCTGCAGCAGTTGGCTGATCATGAAGCGCACACGCCGTTCAACCTGGAAACCGGGCCGTTGCTGCGTGCCTGCCTGGTCAAGGCTGGCGAGCAGGAACACTACCTGGTGCTGACCCTGCACCACATCGTCACCGAAGGCTGGGCCATGGACATCTTTGCCCGTGAACTCAGCGCGTTGTACGAAGCCTTTATCGACGAGCGCGAATCGCCGCTGGCGCCGTTGCCGGTTCAATACCTGGATTACAGCGTGTGGCAGCGTCAGTGGCTGGAGTCCGGCGAGCGTCAGCGCCAACTCGACTACTGGACCGCGCAACTGGGCACTGAACATCCGCTGCTGGAACTGCCCGGCGACCGCCCACGCCCACCGGTGCAAAGCCACCAGGGTGAACTGTATCGCTTCGACCTCAGCGATGACCTGGCCGCCCGCGTGCGTGCCTTCAATGCCGAGCGCGGCCTGACCCTGTTCATGACCATGACCGCCACCCTGGCCGTGTTGCTCTACCGCTACAGCGGCCAGACCGACCTGCGCATCGGCGCCCCCGTCGCCAACCGTATTCGCCCGGAAAGCGAAGGGCTGATCGGCGCGTTCCTCAACACCCAGGTGCTGCGTTGCCAGCTCAATGGGCAGGTGAACGTCGCTGAACTGTTTGAGCACGTGCGCCATACGGTGATCGAAGGCCAGTCCCATCAAGACCTGCCGTTCGACCACCTGGTGGAAGCCCTGCAACCACCGCGCAGTGCGGCGTACAACCCGCTGTTCCAGGTGATGTGCAACGTGCAGCGCTGGGAGTTCCAGCAAAGCCGCCAACTGGCCGGCATGACTGTCGAGTACCTGGCCAACGATGCCCGCGCGACCAAGTTCGACCTCAATCTGGAAGTCACCGACCTCGACCATCGCCTGGGTTGCTGCCTGACCTACAGCACCGACCTGTTCGACGAACCGCGTATTGCGCGTATGGCCGGACATTGGCGCAACCTGCTGGAAGCCTTGATCGCCAATCCGCAGCGGCGCCTCAGCGAGTTGCCGTTACTGACGGCCGCCGAACAGCACGCGTTGCAGGACAGCCTGGGCGCCGAAGCAGGCGAGCACCGCCTTGATCAGTGCATTCATCAACTGTTCAGCCAGCAAGCGGCAGCCCGTGGCGATGCACCGGCGCTGACCTTTGCCGGCGTTAGCCTCAGCTATCGTGAGCTCGATGCCCGCGCTAACCGCCTGGCCTGGATGCTGCGCGAGCGTGGCGTCGGCCCGCAGGTGCGCGTCGGCCTGGCGCTGCCGCGTTCCCTGGAAATGGTCATCGCCCTGCTGGCGATCCTCAAGGCCGGAGGCGCCTACGTGCCGTTGGACCCGGAATACCCGCTGGACCGCTTGCACTACATGATCGAAGACAGCGGCATCGGCCTGCTGCTCAGCGATGCGGCGATGTTTGAAGCCCTCGGCGAGTTGCCTGCAACCGTGGCGCGCTGGTGCCTGGAAGATGACGCGCCGCTGCTTGCCAACTACCCGTCCGACGCGTTGCCGTTTATCAGCCTGCCGCAACACCAGGCGTACCTTATCTACACCTCCGGCTCCACCGGCAAGCCCAAGGGCGTGGTGGTGTGCCACGGTGAAATCGCCATGCATTGCACGGCGGTGATCGCGCGTTTCGGCATGCGCGCCGACGACTGTGAACTGCACTTCTATTCGATCAACTTCGACGCCGCCACCGAGCGTTTGCTGGTGCCGCTGCTCAGCGGGGCCCAGGTGGTATTGCGTGCCCAGGGCCAGTGGGACGCGCAAGAAATCTGCGCGCTGATCCGCACCCATCGCATCACTGTCCTGGGCTTCACGCCGAGCTACGGCAGCCAGCTGGCGCAGTGGCTGGCGACCCAGCAGCAGACCTTGCCGGTGCGCATGTGCATCACTGGCGGCGAAGCGCTGACGGGTGAGCATTTGCAGCGCATCCGCGCAGCGTTCCAGCCCGAGATGTTCTTCAACGCCTACGGCCCGACCGAAACCGTAGTGATGCCGCTGGCGAGCCTCGCGCCCGAACAGTTGGAGGAGGGCGCTGCAAGCGTGCCAATCGGCAGCATCATCGGTGACCGCGTGGCCTATATTCTCGACGCCGATCTGGCGTTGGTGCCGCAAGGTGCGACCGGCGAGCTGTACGTCGGCGGCGCCGGTTTGGCCCAGGGGTATCACCAGCGCCCGGGCATGACGGCGGAGCGCTTCGTTGCGGATCCGTTTGCTACGCACGGTGGGCGGCTATACCGCACCGGCGACCTGGTGCGCCAGCGCGCTGATGGCCTGGTGGAGTACCTGGGGCGTATCGACCATCAGGTGAAGATTCGCGGTTTCCGTATTGAACTGGGCGAGATCGAAACCCGCCTGCTGGAGCACGACGGCGTGCGCGAAGCGGTGGTGCTCGCGCTGGATTCGCCAAGCGGCAAACAGTTGGTGGCGTACCTGGTCAGCGACGCAGACCACGGCGCGTTGCGCGACGCGCTCAAGGCCCACCTCAAGGCGCAGCTGCCGGACTACATGGTGCCCGCGCACTTGATCGTGCTGGACAGTATGCCGCTGACCGCCAACGGCAAACTCGACCGCCGTGCCTTGCCGCAACCCGACCCTGAGGCCAATCGCCAACAGTACGTGGCGCCCCGCAATGAGCTGCAAAGCACATTGGCGGCGATCTGGTGCGCAGTGCTGAATGTGCAGCAAGTCGGTCTGGACGATAACTTCTTTGAACTGGGCGGCGACTCGATCCTGTCGATCCAGGTGGTCAGCCGTGCGCGGCAAGCGGGCATTCACTTCAGCCCGCGCGACGTGTTCCAGCACCAGACCGTGCAAACCCTGGCCGCTGTCGCCACGCGCGCTGAGCACATCAGCGCTGAGCAAGGCGTGCTGACGGGCAGCTCGGGCCTGACGCCGATCCAGCACTGGTTCTTCGACACCGAGATCCCGCAGCGTCAGCACTGGAACCAGGCGCTGCTGCTCAAACCGCTGCAACTGCTTGACCCGCACCGCCTTGAGCAAGCGCTGCTGGCGGTACTGGAACACCACGACGCCCTGCGCCTGAGCTTCACCCGACGCGACGCGCAATGGCACGCCGAACACCTCGCCGTACCGCAGGGTGGTGTGTTGATGCAGGCGCAAGTGCGCGACATGGACGCGTGCATTGCGCTGTTCAGCGACACCCAGCGCAGCCTCGACCTGGCACACGGCCCGTTGCTGCGCGCCTTGCTCGTGGAGGGTCCCGAGGGCCAGCAGCGCCTGTTGATCGCTATCCATCACTTGGTGGTGGACGGCGTGTCATGGCGTGTATTGCTCGAAGACTTGCAAAGCGTTTACCGCCAACTGAGCGACGGCCAATCCGTCAGCCTGCCAGCCAAGACCAGTGCGCTACGTGACTGGGCCGCGCGTTTGCAGGCCTACGCCGGCAGCGAATCCCTGCGCGAAGAGCTGAGCGTCTGGCAGCACCAACTGGCCGGCCCGCAGGCCGCACTGCCGGTGGCACGCCCGCAAGGTTTGCTGCGCAACCGCGACGCCGACACCGTCAGCGTGCGCCTGGATGCCGAACACACCCGACAACTGCTGCAACAGGCCCCGAGCACCTACCGCACCCAGGTCAACGACTTGCTGCTGACCGCGTTGGCGCGAGTGTTGTGCCGCTGGAGTGGTCACGCTTCGGCGCTGATCCAGCTGGAAGGCCACGGCCGCGAAACCCTGTTCGATGAGGTCGACCTGACCCGCAGTGTCGGCTGGTTCACCAGTGCCTATCCATTGCGCCTCACCCCGCAAGCCGGGCAGGGCGATTCCATCAAGGCGATCAAGGAACAACTGCGTGCCGTGCCGCATAAAGGCTTGGGTTATGGCGTGCTGCGTTACCTGGCGGATGACCTGTGCAAGCAGATCATGGCCGCACTGCCGAGCGCGTCGATCACGTTCAACTACCTCGGCCAGTTCGACCAGAGCTTTGGCGCTGATGCACTGTTCCACCCGCTGGATGAGTCCGCGGGCCTGGCCCATGATCCGGATGCGCCGTTGCCCAACGAGTTGAGCGTCGACAGCCAGGTGTACGGCGGCGAACTGGTGCTGCGCTGGACTTTCAGCCGTGAGCGCTTTGATCAGCACACCATTCGCGAATTGGCCGATGCGTATCTGGCCGAACTGCACAGCCTGGTCGCGCATTGCCTTGAGGACACCGCCGGCGGCCTCACGCCGTCCGACTTCCCGCTGGCGCACCTGACCCAGTCACAACTCGACAGCTTGCCGGTACCGGCCAGTGCCATCGAAGACGTTTACCCGCTGACCCCGATGCAGGAGGGCCTGCTGCTGCACACCCTGCTGGAGCCGGGCACCGGCCTTTACTACATGCAAGACCGCTACCGCATCAACAGCGCGTTGGACCCGGAGCGTTTTGCCCAGGCCTGGCAAGCGGTGATCGCCCGCCACGAAGCCTTGCGCGCCTCATTCTGCTGGAACGTTGGCGAAGACATGCTGCAAGTGATCCACAAACCGGGCAGTACGCCGGTCGAGTACCTGGACTGGAGCAGCGATCCGGAAAGCGAACAGGAGCCGCGCCTGCAAGCCTTGCTCAAGCATGAGCGCGAAGCCGGTTTCGATCTGCTCAACCAGCCGCCGTTCCACCTGCGCCTGATCCGCGTCGGCGAAGCGCGTTACTGGTTCATGATGAGCAACCACCACATCCTCATCGATGCCTGGTGCCGTTCGTTGCTGATGAATGACTTCTTCGAGATCTACATGGCCCTCGGCGAAGGCCGCGACGCGCAACTGGCCACGCCACCGCGCTACCGCGACTACATCGCCTGGCTGCAACGCCAGAACCTGAATGAGGCACGCCAGTGGTGGCAGCAGAACCTGCAAGGCTTCGAACGCACCACGCCGATCCCGAGCGACCGGCCGTTCCTGCGTGAGCACGCGGGCCGCAGCGGCGCCATGGTGGTGGGCGACTGCTACACTCGCCTCGACGCCCGCGACGGTGCGCAACTGCGCGAACTGGCGCAGGCGCATCAACTGACCGTCAATACCTTCGCCCAGGCTGCCTGGGCCCTGGTACTGCGCCGTTTGAGCGGGGATCGTGACGTGCTGTTTGGCGTTACTGTGGCCGGCCGCCCGGTGGAAATGCCAGAGATGCAACGCACCGTTGGCCTGTTCATCAACAGCATCGCGCTGCGGGTGAAACTGCCCGAGGATGACCAGCGTTGCAGCGTGCGCCAGTGGTTGAGCGGCCTGCTCGACAGCAATATGCAGCTGCGCGAGTACGAATACCTGCCGCTGGTGACGATCCAGGAACACAGCGAATTGCCCAAGGGCCAGCCGCTGTTCGACAGCCTGTTCGTGTTCGAAAACGCCCCGGTGGACGTCTCGGTGCTGGACCGCGCGCAAGGCCTGAATGCCACCTCGGATTCCGGCCGTACCCACACCAACTTCCCGCTGACGGCCGTGTGTTATCCGGGCGACGACCTCGGTTTGCATCTGTCCTATGACCAGCGTTACTTCGACGAAACCACCGTGCAAGGCATGCTTGGCGAGTTCAAGCGCCTGCTGCTGGCGCTGGTGCAGGGCTTCCATGGCGACATGGCTGAACTGCCGCTGATTGGCGAGCAGGAGCGCGAGTTCCTGGTGGAGGGCTGCAACCAGAGCGAACACGACTACCCGCTGGAGCGCAGCTACGTCGAGCTGTTCGAAACGCAGGTGGCCGCGCATCCGCAGCGCGTCGCCGCCAGTTGCCTTGGTCAGCAATGGACCTACGACGAGTTGAACCGGCGCAGTAACTGCCTGGGCCACGCGCTGATTGCGGCGGGCGTGGGCGCTGATCAACCGGTGGCGTTGCTGGCCGAGCGTAACCTTGATTTGCTCGGCATGATCATCGGCAGCTTCAAGGCGGGGGCCGGCTACCTGCCGCTGGACCCCGGCCTGCCGCGCCAGCGGCTGAGCCGCATTCTTGACCTGAGCCGCACACCGTTGCTGGTGTGCACCGAGGCCAGTCGCGAGCAGGCCATCGAGTTGCTCGAAGGCTTCGACTGCCAGTTGCTGGTGTGGGAGGAAATCCCTGCGCGTGGCGAAAACCCAGGTGTCTACAGCGCCCCGGACAACCTCGCCTACGTGATCTACACCTCGGGCTCGACCGGCCTGCCCAAAGGCGTGATGGTCGAACAGCGCGGCATGCTCAATAACCAGTTGAGCAAGGTGCCGTACCTGGCCTTGAGCGATGCCGATGTGATTGCGCAAACTGCGTCGCAGAGCTTCGATATTTCCGTGTGGCAATTCCTCGCTGCACCGCTGTTCGGCGCACGGGTGGATATCGTGCCGAATACGATTGCCCATGATCCCCAAGGCTTGCTCGCCCATGTGCAGGCCCAAGGCATCACCGTGCTGGAAAGCGTGCCGTCCCTGATCCAGGGCATGCTGGCCCAGGACCTTATCAGCCTGGACGGCCTGCGCTGGATGCTACCCACCGGGGAAGCCATGCCGCCGGAGCTGGCGCACCAATGGCTGCTGCGTTACCCGCAGATTGGTTTGGTGAACGCCTACGGCCCAGCGGAATGCTCGGACGATGTGGCGTTCTACCGTGTCGACCTGGCGTCTACCCGTGGCACTTACCTGCCGATTGGTACGCCCACCGACAACAACCGTTTGTACCTGTTGGACGGTGCACTGGAGTTGGTGGCCCAAGGCGCTGTGGGCGAGTTGTGCGTCGCCGGTACGGGCGTCGGTCGCGGTTACGTCGGCGACCCGCTGCGCACCGCCACGGTTTTTGTGCCCAACCCCTTCGGCGCACCGGGCGAACGCCTCTACCGCACCGGCGACCTGGCGCGGCGTCGCAGCGATGGCGTGCTGGAATACGTCGGGCGTATCGACCACCAAGTGAAGATTCGCGGCTACCGTATCGAACTGGGCGAAATCGAAGCGCGCCTGCACGAGCAACCGCAAGTGCGCGACGCGGCGGTCGGCGTGCAGGAGAGCGTCAACGGCAAGCATCTGGTTGGCTACCTCGTTGCCGCAGACGAAGCGCTCAACCCAAGCGAACGCCTCGACCGCATCAAGCAACGCCTGCGCGCCGAGTTGCCGGAATACATGGTGCCGCTGCACTGGCTGTGGCTCGACCGCCTGCCGCACAACGCCAACGGCAAACTTGACCGCAACGCCCTGCCGGCCCTGGAGATCGGCCAGTTGCACAGCCAGGACTACCTGGCGCCACGCAACGAACTGGAAACCACCTTGGCCGCGATCTGGGCCGAGGTGCTGAAAGTCGAACGGGTCGGGGTGCAGGACAACTTCTTCGAACTGGGCGGGCATTCGTTGCTGGCGACGCAGATTGCCTCGCGGGTGCAGAAAACCTTGCAGCGGGATGTACCGCTAAGGGCGATGTTCGAGTGCAGCACAGTGGCGGAGTTGGCTGGATATATCGAAGGGCTGGCGGGGAATGAGATCAGTGCGCAGAAGGTGGAGCGGTTGAGTGATTTGATGGCGGAGTTGGAGGGGTTGTGAGGGGGCCGTTTGTCAGAACTGTTAATTCTGACAGTAGGCGAGCGGATGCCAACAGCGCTCACTTAAGGGAGACCCTTGGCTTCAGATCGAGCCAAGGGAACAGCCCCTGGAACAAGGAGTCCTTACCATGGCTAAGAAAGTCCCGGCGTCGAACGCACCCTCTAACGTTATCAGAGCGCCAACGCCCAAGCGGCCAAAACCCAAAGCTCTTGAAGTAGACAGTCCGTTGGTTTCCAGTGAGCAGAACGGAACGGTTGCGACCTCTCGCATGGTGGGTTCATACCTGACATTTGATTCACGAATGGACAAGGATGAACCCATTATCGCCAGCTTCCGCACCAAGGAAACACCTGGGCTGGCGTTCGAGGATATTGTGTATTCAGGCGGTGAGTCTGGCGCCGACGAAACTGAAATTCCACTGCGTTACATGACGGCGGCAATGGGGAAAACGCTCGTCATTTCGTATACCGGGAAAGTGCAAGGGCAGGTAGCCGCTTCTTTGAACAAAGAAGTCTTGATCGAGTTTTACCAAGCCAACGAAAGTAAAAAGTACGCACCTTATTTTCTTCACGAAAAAATCTATCAAAACTCACCTGTCATTGACATGCACGATTTCAAAGGGGACGGCATCGTCAAGACGGAGATTCCTTATCTTGCCCAAGTAAATGATAGATTTTACTGCACCCTTGTGACTCAGCAATTCAGTGGAAAGCCCGTTTTCTATACAGTGGCTGATGGATATGCGTTAACAGCTGAGGATATAGCTTCGGGCGAACTCACTCACGCTGTTAGACGTACTTGGCTGGCGCGACAAATACCGCTCTATGAGTCAATGACCCTGCAATGCGCCTACATCACGAGTGGCGAAACGGCCCAGCCTCCAGCTGACGTGACTAATCCTGATGAAGAGACGCGTCTTCCGAGAAATGCCCTTCAAATCCAACATCGCCGCACGGCTGCTTTCATCGGGGATCAAGGCCTTGATCTTCAGCCTGCGCATCTGCGGCAGTCCGCATTTTTCAACGATGACTGGTGCCTTAACCCGGAACTCACCAAGCAGGGAGGGAACGTGGACACTCCCGGCTTGGACACCTATGCAGACGACCAAATCTGTTTTTATGTGAGCGGGCTGGGTTATGCGAGTAAGCCACTTGGATGCGTGACAATTGCAAACGACGGGGACTTGGCAACCATCGAGCTATCGCCCTGTGTCATTGCCTGTTTTTTTAACAAGGCGATGACCCTGACCTACACCGTGCAATTCCCCAACAGCAATGGATCACAACAATCACCTGAGCGAGTGATTAATGTGTCGCTGCCCCACTTTCCTCACGCTGAGGTCGAACAGGCAACGGGCGACGTCGTGGATCTCAATACATTCCCAATGGACGCGATTGGTTTTACGCCTGTCTGGGCCTATGCCGAGTGTGCGAAATGTTGTTGGATGTGGATTACGGGTAAGCGTGAAGACGGCACTGCTTTGCGTTTTGATATTTTGATGGATGCGCCTGTTACAGACGCTTGGAAGGCTAAGGGCGTTGATGCCCCCATCCTCAGGGCTGAGCTGCAAAATCTGGCGGATTGCAGCGAATTCGACCTGCACTTTGCGGCGAGTTTTTGTGATAAGTGTGATGTGGCGAGCGCGCACGCATTCCCTGTTCAAACCTTCAAAATCGAGCAGGAGCCCTTGGTGCTGATCGAACCCTCCGTGAGGGAAGCGGTGCTTGACCAATTGACCGCTTACAACGGGCGCAATGGCGTACAGGTTGAAGTAAATTATGTCGGCAATAACCCCAAGCACACCATCAGCGTCTGCTGGAAAAAGCCTGATGGTACTTGCTGGCCGTTGGCATCCCAATCCGGCAGTGTTTCGGGGCCGGTCATCTTTCCTCTGCCACCGGAAGCCGTGATCGAGAGCATGGGTAAAGTAGTGGAGATCACTTCCATCGTCACCACAGCCTGCAAGGTGCAGACCTCACCGCCTTTGAACTTAAACATCAGTTTGCCTGTGCGACTGGAAACGCCAAACGTGCTGGAGGCGACGCCGCCCAGGACTCAGAATGCCGTTCTGGACCTGAGAACATTTATTGGGAATGCCAGTGCTCTCGAAGATCCGATGTGGTTCTTGCGGGCAGGGCAGAAGTGCTGGCTGCAGGCAGCCGGGACGGATAAAAACGGCAATCCTTACGCGTTCAATGTGTACGCGGCCCGAACCATTACCGTGGCAGAGGTGACAGCGGGTGTTTCGGCTCCGGTACTGCGATCCGATTTGGATAGGTCAAAAGATAAAGCCGACTCGCGCTTTACTTTCAGCGTAGCAACCGACGGTAGCTCGACTGCGAATGTGGTATGTCCTTCGCGGGTGTTGAACGTGCGCGTAGCGTTCTATGACCACACCAGTTTCAATCCAGCCGACCGCGGCTGGAATGGCTGGGTAAAAGGGCCGGGGGCTACGGACTCGAGAGACCTTGCGCTTAATAAAGGGCCTATTCCTGGATCATCGGCCGGATACTTTTTGTTTGACTGGGGCTATACCAACACAAGCAACGTTAACACCCAGCGTGTGAAGTTGTTCAAGGACTTCACAGCACTGGAAATTGGGCATAAGTACGAGTTCTCGGCGTATGTTCGTGATAACAGTGGGGTGCCGAATAAGCCAAATTTAGTGCTGGTAGCCCAAGGTGTGGAAGTTACGCCACGAACGTTGCCTGGCATTACTTGGCAACTGCTCAAAGGTGTGTTCATCGCCAGCTCAACAAGCGCGCGTCTGAGCCTCGATAATCTCCAGATGGGGATGGGGCCGGGTAACGATTTTGATGTAACCGGAATAACCGTTCGGGAGGTTTGATAAGGTTTGTCAAGCTAGACAAACATAAGGCCTCCGATTCTTGGAGGCCTTATCAGGTCCGTATTTAGTGAACTACTTAGGCCCCATAATTTTCCCCAACTTCTCCGGCGAAGGCGCCCCTTGCTGCTGCTGCAACCCCCCCTTGTCATCCAGATAGAAAATCGCTGGCGTCGCCGATAACTCGAGCTCCTCCATCAACTTCATATTGGCATCAAGCTTGGCCTCGATATTGGCGGGGATCTTGTCCAGTGCCTGTAACTTGCTGCCTTTGCCGGCGCCTTCATGTTCTTCCAAGGCTTTTTGCGGGTCTTTGGCGGCGAACAGCGCGGCGGATTTGCCTGGGCTGTCTTCGCGGATAATGCCGACCATGATGTGGCGCAACTGCACTTTGCCGGCTTTTACCCATGGGCGTGCCTGTTCCCAGAACATGTTGCAGTACGGGCAGTTGGGGTCGCTGAACAGGTAGACCGTGCGTGGCGCGCTGACGTCGCCGTCCTGGATCCAACTGCTTTTTTCCATCTTGGCCCAGACTTCCTTGGCCATCGGTGCGTACACCAGTTTTTCCAGGGGCGCGGTGCTCAGGTCGTTGCCTTGGGCGTCGTACAGGTTGCCGGCTATCACACTTTTGCCGTCAGCGGTCAGGTACAACGCCATGCCACGGTTCTGGTACTGCGCGGCGTAGCCGGTGAGGCCGCTGGGGGCGTCGAATTTGCCGAGGATCTTGGCGCCCTTGGCCTCGATCTGTTTGATCGGCGCCGGCCAGTCTTCGGCCTGTGCCAGGGCGGCGGCGAGCGTCAGCGGCAGCAGGGTCAGCAGGTGGCGGAGGCGTGGCATGTTGGTTTCCTTGTGGCAGCGGGAGCGAAGTCGAAGGGTTCCATGGCGCGGGCCAGGCTGGCTTGGGACAGTTCACCCAAGTGGCTGTTGATCAGGCGTCCGTCGGCTTGGTAGAACAAGGTGGTGGGCAAGGCCATCGAGCCCACGGCCTGGCCGAGGCGGCCGCTGGCGTCGAACAGCACGTTGTCGAGGGTCAGGCCCTGTGTCGCGAGGTAGGTGCTGACGCTTTGCATGCTTTCGGCCTGGTTGACGAACAGGAAGGTCACGTCGGGACGGTGGTGTTGGGCGCGTTCCAATACCGGCATTTCGCGACGGCATGGCGGGCACCAGGTGGCCCACAGGTTGATCACCAGCGGGCCACCCTTGTAGTCGGCCAGTTGCACCACGTCGCCGTTGGCATTGCGCAGGGTGATGTCCGGGAGTTGCGAGCCTTTGTCGTAGAGGCTCAGGGATAAACTGGTCACGCCCCAGAACACCAGGCCGGTGATCACGCCAGCACTCAATGGCTTGCGCAGGGCCGGGCGCCGCCAGCCGTAGGCCAGGGCGCCGAGTACCAGAGCGATCACGCCGGGCCAGGCGAGGAAACCGCCGTCGCGCAGGTCGACCATCTGCAACGGGTCGTGGCGGTAATCACTCCAGTACATCAGTACAAAGGTGACGCGAGCTACCAGCATCGCCAGCAGGAACAGGCTGAACAGCACCGATTCCGGGTTTTCACCGCCACGCTTGGCCACGCGCCAGCCCACCAGGGTGGCGAGAATCAGCGCGCTGATCAGCAGCAAGTGATTCAGGGCGATGGCGAAGGTGCCGATGGTCAGGGTCAGCATCAAAGGGCGTCCCGGGTGTGCGTCCAGCGTTGCAGGAAGGTGGCGGCATCGACTTCGCCGGTGATGCGTTGCGCGCGGCGTTCTTCACCGTCCGGACCGATCCACACGAAGCTCGGTGGGCCAGGTATTTTGTAGCGGCCGAGCAGCGCGCGGCTGGCGGCGTTGTCGGCGGTAACGTCGAGGCGCAATAGGCGCACGTCTTTCAGGGCGTCCATGACGTCGGGTTTGCCGAAGACCTGTTTTTCCATGATTTTGCACGACACGCACCAGTCGGCGTAGTAGTCCACCAGCACCCATTGGCCCTGTGCCTTGGCGCTGTCGAGTTGGCTTTGCAGCACGGCGGGTTCTTTGATGGTCATGAACGCGTCGTGGGCGGTCGGTGCAGCGACGGTCTGCGAGCCGCCGTAGACTTTCAGCGGTTGCCACAGGTCATCGCTGCCGCCAGCTGCACCGACGATCAGCACGGCGCCCCACAGGCCCAGCACCAGGGAACCGGCACCAAACACCTTGGCCGCGAGGCCGTATTCGCGGGCCAGCGTCCAGCCGCAGTAAGCCATCACCAGCGCGAGTGCGCCCCACAGGCCGATCCACAGGCTTTCGCCAACCACTGGGCGCAGCATCAGCACGGCGGTGCCGAGGAACAGGAACCCGAAGACCCCCTTGAGCACGTTCATCCAGGTGCCCGGCTTGGGCAGGAAGCGATTACCCACGGTGACCAGCAACAACAGTGGGATGCCGATGCCGATGCCCATGGCGAACAGGATCAGGCCGCCGTGCAACGCATTGCCGCTCTGGGCGATGTAGAGCAGGGCGCCAGCCAGTGGCGCGGTCATGCATGGGCCCACCAGCAGGCCGGACAGTGCGCCGAGCACCCCGGCGCCGACCAGGCTGCCACCGCTTTGCTGGCGGCTGACGTTGTCCAGGCGGTCGCGCAGGAAGGCGGGCAGTTGCAGTTCAAAGAAGCCGAACATCGGCAGGGCAAGGATGACGAACAAGGCGGCGAAGCTGCCGAGGATCCACGGGGTTTGCAGCAGCGCGGCTAGATTGCTGCCGAGCAGCGCGGCCAGTACGCCCAGTGCGGCATACACCAGCGCCATGCACACCACATAGCTGCTGGCCAAGGCAAAACCGCGACGCGGGCTGGCGCCACTGCCGACGACCAGACCGGCGAGGATCGGTAGCATCGGCAGCGAACAGGGGGCAAATGCCAGCAACAGGCCTAGGCCGAAGAACAGCAACAGGCTCCAACCCAGGCTGCGTTGTTGCAGACCACTGGCCAGGCTTTGGTCCTGAGCTTCAGCAGTCGCTGCGACGGCCGGGTTGCCGCCAAGGTCCACGGTGATCGACTGCGGCGGATAGCACAGGCCCGCATCGGCACAGCCCTGCCAGCCGAGCTTGATCTGGCCGGTTGCGCCGGCCGGGATCTTCACTTCAAGGCCTTGGCGATACACCTCTTGGTCACCGAAGAATTCATCGCTATGGGCCTCGCCTTGCGGCAGCGCGGGCTTTTCAGTCAGGCCATCGAACTTCATGCGCTGCTTGTACAGGTAATAACCGTCGGCAATCTGCCAATACAGCTGGGTCTCGCCACTTTCAAGACGTTCGGAGGTAAAGGTGAAGGCTTTGCCCACCGGAAGGAAATCGGGTTTGGTCTCAAACGGGTTGCCTGGCGCGGCCTGGGCAAACCCTGCGAACAACACCAGCAGAAAGGTAAACAGATGCCGCATGGTCAAGCCTTAGTTCGATGCAAGTAGGCACACAATGTGTGGCGTTGATTAACCGATGATTAACCGGGGCTATTCTAGAGGGAGTGTGGATCATTTAGCGGCATAATCTGCGCTTAATCCGCTGGACTTCTAATCCCCCCATCTTTCATGAAGGGTTCACCATGCACGTACTGGTCTGTGAAGACGACGAACTGATCGCCAGCGGCATCGTGGCCGGCCTGACCGCCCAGGGTTTTACCGTCGAGCGCGTGGCCTCGGCTGGCGCGGCGCGCGCCATGCTCAAGGCAGCGACATTCGACATCATGGTGCTCGACCTCGGCCTGCCGGACGAAGATGGCCTCAAGCTGCTGCAACAACTACGCAGCCAGGGCCTGGAAATCCCGGTACTGATCCTGACCGCACGGGACTCGGTGACCAACCGCGTCGACGGCCTCCAAGCCGGCGCCGACGACTACCTGCTCAAGCCCTTCGACCTGCGCGAACTTGCCGCGCGCCTGCAGACTCTGCTGCGGCGGATGGCGGGGCGCAGCGTCAACCTGATTGAGCACGGTCGCCTGGCCTACGATCCGAGCAGCCGCGAAACTTTCCTGGGCGGCCAGCCAGTGGACCTGTCACGCCGTGAACAGGCGCTGCTGCAAGCCCTGCTGCATAACAAAGGCCGTGTGCTTTCCAGCGAGCAACTCAAGGACAGCGTCTACGGCTTCAGCGATGAGCTGGAAAGCAACGCGCTCAACGTGCACATCCACCACCTGCGGCGAAAATTGGGCAATGGCATTGTCGAGACCGTGCGCGGCCTCGGCTATCGCCTGGGCTCGGCTGACGGGGGCGAGGACGCGTCGTGAAAAGCCTGCGCCTGCGACTGACGTTCAAGCTGGGCGCCGCTTTTGTGCTGATCTGGGCCCTGGCGGCGGCCTGGATGCTCAGTGATCTGCGCAACCAGATGATGTTCTCCCTCGACCAACGCCTGGTGGCGTCGGCGCGCATGGTGGCGGGGCTGACCGAGCAGATGCCGGGCCTCGCCAGTGTGGGTGGCGACGCGCATTTCCATGGGGCGCAACTGAATGTTCCGGGGGGCATGGCGTGCCAGGTCAGCTCCTTGCGCGGTGAAGTACTGGCGCGTAGCCACGCCACGCCGGATGAAGGGCTGGAATCGCGCCAGAGTGGTTTTCGTGACCAACTGATCGAGGGCGTCAACTGGCGCAGTTTTACCCTGTCCCGTGGCGACCTGTTGATCACCACCGCCGACCGCCAAGTGGAACGTGAGGCGCTGAACCTGTCGATCCTGCTGGCCGCTTCGGTGCCGGTGGGTGTGGCGATGCTCGGCTGCCTGTGCTTGTTGTGGCTGGGCATCGGCCAGAGCCTGCTGCCGCTCAACCGCATGCGTGACGCCTTGATGCGGCGCAGCGCCGACTCTCTCGAGCCGCTGCGGATCCACCCATTGCCCAGCGAACTCAAACCGCTGCTCGACACGCAGAATCAACTGTTGCAGCGTATCGCCAAGACCATCGAGCGCGAACGCCGCCTCACTGGTGACGCCGCCCACGAACTGCGCAGCCCATTGACGGCGATCAAGACCCACCTGCAAGTGGCGCGCATGACCGACGGCGCGGCCCGCGATCAGTCCCTGGCCCATGCCGAGGCGGGCGCCGACCGTTTGCATCGCACCCTGGAGCAGTTGCTGTTGCTGGCGCGCGTGGAAGGCAGCCTGTCATTCGACGATGGGCTGCAGTCCAGCGCCGAAGAAGTGGCACGCCTGGCGATCCAGGATGCGAATGCCGGCGACAATTCGCGCATTGACCTGATCCTGCCGGACAACCTTTGCGCCACCCCGGTGGAAATGCCCGTGGGCCTGGCAGTCGCAGCCCTGCGCAATCTGCTGGACAACGCCTTGCGTCACACGCCGGCGGATACGCGGGTGGAACTCAGTGTATTCACCGACACCGACACCGACAACGACAACGACAACGTGGTGTTCCGCGTGCGTGACCACGGCACGCAGATTTGCGCCGATGACCTGCAATACCTGACCCAACGCTTCTGGCGCAATGGCAGCAGCGAAGGCTGCGGCTTGGGGCTGGCGATCGTGCAAGCCATTGTGCAGCGGTGTTCCTGTTCCTTGAAATTCGACAGCCAACCGGATGGCCTGCGCGTCGACCTGGGCATGCCGCTGCGGCGCTGACCACTTTTCTTTCACGTGCCAAATAGTTACCGCCCTCCTGACGCTCAAGTCTTCAGGATGGCGGTAATTTTTTTGCGCTTGAACGGGCTGAACGACTCAGCCTTTATTGAAAAGGACGGTTCTTATGTTGGTCATCGATACCAGTTTTCCTGCTACGGGCTTTAACGAACGCAACGGCGAGCCTGTGGGGCAGGTCATCCTGCATTACACCGCGGCGCCTTTTGGCTCCTCCCTGCGCACCCTCACCCAGGATGGGGTGAGTGCGCACTATCTGCTGCCCGACCCAAACGATCCCAGCTACCGCGCGGCTGGCTATGAAGAGTTGCGTGTCTTGCGCTTGGTGGAGGAAGACAAGCGCGCCTGGCATGCCGGGGCCAGCCATTGGGCAGGGCGCGACAACCTCAATAGCCGCTCGATTGGCATCGAGATCGTCAACCTAGCGCGCGATGACGGCGGCGTGTTCACGTTCCCTGAGTACGGTGAGGAACAAATTGAGATGTTGATTGCGTTAGTGCGCGACATTCTCGGGCGTTACCCACAGGTTGGGCCCACGGACATCCTCGGGCATTCGGACGTGGCGTACGCGCGCAAGAGTGACCCAGGGCCCCGGCTGCCGTGGCAGCGCCTGCATGAAGCGGGGCTGGGGGCCTGGTTTGATGAAGCGACGCGGGCGATGTATCAGCGCCGCTTTTGTGCCGGATTGCCACGGGAAGCCGAGGTGGAGCGGGCATTTCAGCGATTCGGGTACGCACCTGCGAAAAACCGGCAGGGGTTTCAACAGCGGACGCGGGCATTTCAGATGCACTTCAGGGCGCGGGATTGTTGTGGGTTTCTGGATGGCGAGACCTGCGCGATTTTGTATGCGCTGAATGAAAAATACCGCGGGCTCTGATTCCGAGCGCGCTCCCATATTTGGTTTTTCATACATCAGTTAACGATCGCCGGCCCTAAATCCCGTCGGCGCTGGTGCGTTTCCAGAACAGTAAATCCGTTCGCACGCTCCCTCGGGGCCAGACGCCAGCGGATCGGCAGTTTGGTCACCACCATCAGCGTATTGAGGGATCGAGAAATGTCAGTCGCTACCAGCCGTATCGAAGACACCCAGGTACATGAAACGCTCTACCAGTTCGACGAAACCCCGCTGCTCGCCCGCCAGCGTCAGCAGGAGTCCAACGCCCGCAGCTACCCACGGCGCAT
This sequence comes from Pseudomonas sp. EA_15y_Pfl1_P101, assembly GCF_963970835.1. NCBI lineage: Bacteria > Pseudomonadati > Pseudomonadota > Gammaproteobacteria > Pseudomonadales > Pseudomonadaceae > Pseudomonas > Pseudomonas sp. EA_15y_Pfl1_P101. Next base: position 183,705 of record NZ_CAXAPA010000005.1, read on the forward strand.
TCCCCTGGCGCTCAAACGCGCCAAGGGCATTTACGTGGAAGACGTGGAAGGCCGCAGTTTCATCGATTGCCTGGCGGGCGCCGGCACCCTGGCGCTGGGGCACAACCACCCGGTGGTGATCGAAGCTATCCAGCGAGTGCTGGCCGATGAGCTGCCGCTGCACACGCTGGACCTGACGACGCCGGTCAAAGACCAGTTCGTGCAGGACTTGTTCGGCCTGTTGCCGCCAGCGCTGGCGCGGGAAGCGAAGATCCAGTTCTGTGGCCCTACCGGCACCGATGCCGTGGAAGCCGCGTTGAAACTGGTGCGCACCGCCACCGGTCGCAGCACTGTGTTGTCCTTCCAGGGCGGTTACCACGGCATGAGCCAGGGCGCCTTGAGCCTGATGGGCAGCCTGGGGCCGAAGAAACCTTTGGGCGCCTTGCTGGGCAACGGCGTGCAATTTCTACCGTACCCCTACGACTACCGTTGCCCGTTCGGCCTGGGTGGCGCGGAAGGCGTGCGGGTCAACCTGCATTACCTGGAAAACCTGCTGAATGACCCAGAGGCTGGTGTGTTGCTGCCAGCGGCGGTGATTGTCGAGGTGGTGCAAGGCGAGGGCGGGGTGATTCCGGCTGATCTGGACTGGCTGCGCGGCCTGCGTCGCATCACCGAGCAAGCGGGTGTGGCGTTGATCGTGGATGAAATCCAGAGCGGTTTCGGTCGCACCGGCAAGATGTTCGCCTTCGAGCACGCCGGCATCATCCCGGATGTGGTGGTGATGTCCAAGGCCATCGGCGGCAGCCTGCCGCTGGCGGTGGTGGTCTATCGCGACTGGCTCGACACCTGGCTGCCGGGCGCGCATGCCGGTACGTTCCGGGGCAATCAGCTGGCGATGGCGGCGGGATCGGCGGTGATGCGCTACCTCAAGGACCACGACGTGGCCAGCCACGCAGCGGCTATGGGCGAGCGCTTGGGCGAACACCTGCGCATCCTGCAGCGCGACTTCCCGCACCTGGGGGATATTCGCGGTCGCGGGCTGATGCTCGGCGTGGAACTGGTTGAGCCGAATGGCGCACTGGATATCCAAGGCCATCCACCCGTGCATCGCCAACTGGCGCCGCTGGTGCAGCGCGAATGCCTCAAGCGCGGGCTGATCCTGGAACTGGGCGGTCGACACGGCAGCGTCGTGCGTTTCCTGCCGCCGCTGGTGATCACTGCCGCGGAAGTTGATCGGGTGGCGGATATCTTCGGTCGCGCGTTGGCGGCGGCGGTCGCCAGCCTCTAATTTTTTTGCAACTTGATACGTTTCTATAGATATCAGTGCTGCGCGCAGTGCGCAGCCAGCCTTTTAGCGATGGAGAACAGCAATGACCTCAGTATTTGACCGCGACGACATCCTGTTTCAGGTAGTGGTCAACCATGAAGAACAGTACTCCATCTGGCCCGACTACAAAGCCGTGCCGGAAGGCTGGCGGACGGTAGGTAAGAGCGGCATGAAGAAAGAGTGCCTGGCCTACATCGAAGAAGTCTGGACCGACATGCGCCCGCTGAGCCTGCGTCAGAAAATGGAGGGTGCCACGCTGACCAACTGATACACCGTGACCCAATGTGGGAGCGGGCGTGCTCGCGAATGCGCAGTGTCAGTCAACTATAGTGTGACTGTTCCAGCGCATTCGCGAGCACGCCCGGCCCCACAAAAAAGCCCTAGAGTGCCTGGTTGGCGTACAAGTAATCCGTCGCCAACGACGCCAACGTCCTCACCCCCACCACCAACGCCGACTCATCCACAAAGAACCCCGGATTGTGGTTCGGCGCAGCCTTGCTCATGTCCTGATCCCGCGGCGTCACCCCCAGGAACACAAACAGCCCCGGCGCCTCCTTGGCATAAAACGAGAAGTCTTCCGCGCCGCCCACCAAAGGCCCCAGCACCACGTCATCCTGGGCCGCCCAGCGCAGGCTTGGCAGCATTTTCTCGGTCAGTGCCGGGTTGTTGAGGGTGGGGTCGTACTTCTCGATGATGGTGACCTCGGCCTTGGCACCGCCGCTTTCGGCGATTTTTTCCACGGTCTGGCGCACGTCCGCGTGCAGCTTCTGACGGATGCCGTAGTCGTAGGAGCGAATGGTCCCGGTCATGTCTACCGACTCAGGAATGATGTTATAGCGCGTGCCGCCATTGATTGTGCCAATGCTCACCACCGACGGAAACGACGAGATGTCGGTGCGGCGGCTGACCACGGTTTGCAGGCCGACAATGGTCTGCGCACCCACGGTAATCGGGTCGATGCCATCCCAAGGGCGACCCGCGTGGGTTTGCTTGCCGAGGATTTTGATGCGCAAGTCATCGGAGCTTGCCAGGGTCGGTCCCGGGCGGTACGTAATCCGGCCGGCGGGCACGCCTGCCCACACATGCAGGCCAAACACCGCGTCCGGCTTGGGCGCCTTCATCACGCCTTCCTGCACCATCATTTTGGCGCCCCAGGTGTTTTTGCCGTCGGGGATGAAATCACTCGGGCCTTCCTCGGCCGGTTGGAAGTAGAACACCACAGTGCCGGGAAGGCGCTCGCGCATGCCGGTCAGGATCTTCGCAGTGCTCAGCAGAATGGCGACGTGGGCGTCGTGGCCGCAGGCGTGCATCACGTCGACTTCCTTGCCCAGGTAGGTGCCCTTGGCTTTCGAGGCGAAGGGCAGGTCGGCGACCTCCTTGACGGGCAGCGCGTCCATGTCGGCGCGCAGGGCGACGGTCGGGCCGGGCAGGGCACCTTTGAGCACGGCAACAACGCCGGTGCGTGCTACGCCGGTTTTCACCTCGAGGCCGAGGTCGCGCAGCTGCTTGGCGACCAGCTCGGCCGTGCGGGTTTCGGTATTGCCCAATTCAGGGTGGGCGTGAATGTCGCGGCGGGTTTCCAGCAGCGCCGGCTCAAGGATTTTTGCCTGCGCGGCGATTTCCTCCCGGGCCCTGTCCTGGCCGCTGCTGGCGGCAATCACCGCACTGCTGGCGACCCCGCAAAGCATGCCGAAGACCCACGGGTGTGTCAGACCGGTTAAACGCATAAGGACCTCTCCTGAGTTTATTGTTGTAGCGCTTTCTCCTTCACAGTGCCGGCGGTGACCACCTGCACACTCAAGCGCGGCGTCGCCAGGTCCAGCCCGGCTTCATCCAGATGACGCTTGAGCGACAGGTTGAACGCCCGCGACACTTCCCACTGCTTGATCGGCGCCGTCTTGAAGCGCGCACGTAGAATCGCACTGCCCGACTCGAAGCTCTCCACGCCCTGAATCTCCAGCGGCGACCAGATGTTGCGGCGCTGCAGTGGGTCGTTGCGCATTTTCTGGCCGACATCGCGCATCAGCTTGATCGCGTCGTCGACTTCCATGTTGTAGGGGATCGCCACGCGGAAGATCGCGTAGCCGAACTCCCGCGAGTAGTTCTTGATGCTCTTGATCTCGCTGAACGGGATGGTGTGCACAATGCCGTCGATATCGCGCAGGCGCACGGTGCGGATGGTCAGGCCTTCCACCGTACCGAGGTGGCCACCGACATCTACATAGTCATCGATGGCCAGGGAGTCTTCGATGATGATGAACAGGCCGGTGATCAAGTCTGCCACCAGCGATTGTGCACCAAAGCCAATGGCCAGGCCGATCACACCGGCACCGGCCAGCAACGGCGTGACGTTCATGCCCATGTTCGCCAGGGCAACAATGGCAGCGATGATAAAGATGGTCACAAACAGCACGTTGCGGATCAACGGCATCATCGTCTGCGCGCGGGCATTGGCCAGGCCTTTGCGCGAGCGGGTGAGCGCGTGGTGGATCGCGGTGTCGCTGAGGATCCAGATCAGCCAGGCAAACAGCAGCGTGCCGCTGAGGCCGAACAGCTTGACGCTGATTTCATGCCCGTCGCCTTCGGTAAAGCGAATCAGCGACAGGCCCCAGACCCGCAGGCCCAGTTCGATAAACACCAGCCAGACCACCAGGTGGGCCAGGGTATAGACGAAGCTCTTCAGCCGCTCGGAGTACAACGCATGGCGTTTGTGCCCGCGTTGCGGCTTAAGCGCATGGCGGCGAACAAGGCCATTGATCACCATGCACAACACCAACAAAACGGTGCACAGCAGCGACTGGCGCAATGCCGTGCTGGTATCGCCGGCAGAGACGAAGGTGGCGAACAGCGAGATCCCCACCAGCAGCAAGGCCGGGATGTACCAGAAGGTGCCGACGATCTCGATGGTGTCGCTGAGCGCGCGGCGGGTCAGCCGGCGCGAGAGGGGTTGGTTACGGATCAAGTGCGCGATCGGCCGGCGGAAACGCAGGATAAAGACACCCGTGGACAGTGCCGCCATCACGTTGGCGATGGTCGCCGCCGTGTGTGCCAGGTGCTGGCCGAGCGCTGTGACCAGCCTGGGGTCATTCAAGGCTTCGCCAAAGGCGGCGAAACTGCCGATTAACCACAGCGGTCGGAAAGCCTGGTGGCGCAGGATATACAGCGCGCGGTGACGGTGCGGGCCGTCCAGTACAGAGAAGGCAATCACGCAGATCGCCGAGAAACAGGTGCCTACCACCAGCGCATAGGCCAGCACCATCGCCAAGGATTTACCCAGTGACGAAGGCAGTGCGTAGCTCAGGTAAACCGTGATGATCAAGGCGATCAGCCATGGCCCCAATTTGCGTAGGGCGAATCGCACCATGTCCCAGGTACGCGGGTGTTGCGGCAGCTCTTCGGGCAGGCCGAAGCGCTCGCGTACGCGGTGGCTGAGCCAGATCAGCGCAGCGGCGAGCAGGCTCCACACGGCCAGGATCACGGCGAACCCGAAAATGATCGGCAGCCATTCATTGGCCGGCATGATCAGCGCACCGAGTTCATCCTTGGCCTGGTCGACTTCGTTGGACCAACGCCCCAGTGGGCTGTCGGCGCCGTAGAACTGTGTTTCCAGGTTTGTCAGGGTGCCGCCGATCAAACCCAGCACGCCTTGCTCGGCTGCGGGTTGGGCTTTTTGCGTAGCGGCGCGCAGCTTCTTCAGGTCGCTGAGCAGTTGGGTGCGCTGCTGGTCGTTTTCGAGTGTTTTGATCACCTCGTCCAACGACTGGCCCAGGGGGACTTCGGCCTGGGGTTGGGCTTTGTTGGTGCTGCCCAGCAGGCCGGGCAAGCCCACGGCGTGGGCAGGTGTGAGCGGCAGCAGCGTGAGCAGGGCGATCAGGCAAAAGCAGGGCAGGGCAAACAGACGGGAAAGCACGAGCGGTCAACCTTGAAAACGACGAGTAAACCCGAGTGTACGAGGCCGCTATGCCAGATGCGAGTGCATTTGTCATTCGGCCAGTTTGGCGAGGATCTTGTACACCACGGTGCCCAGGATCAGCAGCATGCCGACCCACATACCAAACACGCCGAGGGGTTTTTCGCGAAAATTGAAGCCCACGGCCAGCATCATCATGCCGATCAGAATCGGGATAAGCATGGCGTGGAAAGAGGACATGGAGATCATGGTGCGACGGCCTTGTCGGAGTGGAAACACTGACAAGTCTAGGTCGGATTATGGGAAGTTGGGTTGATGCGTGTCAGATAGCGTTGGGAGTGTTTGAAGTCGCCATCGTAGGTAAGCCAGTTCCCACACTTGATTTGCGAATACCTTCAAGTGTGGGCTGGCTTGCCTGCGATGGGCACGCCTCGGTATCAGGGCAAATCACGACTCGCGTAAAACGCACCCAATACCTTCACCAAATGCGCCAGGTCATGGCTGCCGCACAGCTCACGAATTGAATGCATGGCAAACGTCGGCAGGCCGATGTCCACGGTGCGCACGCCCAGGTGGCTGGCGGTGATCGGGCCGATGGTGGAGCCGCAACCCATGTCGCTGCGCACCACAAAGCTCTGCACCGGCACTTCCTGTGCCATGCACAGGTGACGGAAGAACCCCGCGGTTTCGCTGTTGGTGGCGTAGCGCTGGTTGCTGTTGACCTTGATCACTGGGCCCGCGTTGAGCTTGGGGCCGTGATTGGCGTCGTGCTTCTCGGCGTAGTTTGGGTGCACGCCGTGGGCGTTGTCCGCAGACACCAACAGAGATTTCTGAATGGTGCGTACGAATTCATCACCTTCTGGCAGCAGGCGACGCAGGGTCTGTTCCAGCATCGGGCCATCCGCGCCGCAGGCCGAGCAGGAGCCGACTTCTTCGTGGTCGTTGCACACCAGCACGCAGGTTTCATCGGTCTCGCTGGTGAGCAAGGCTTGCAGGCCGGCGTAGCACGACAGCAGGTTGTCGAGGCGCGCGCCGGCGATGAAGTCACCGTTCAGGCCAATCACGGCGGCACTTTGGGTGTCGTAGAAGCTCAACTCGTAATCCAGCACTACGTCGGCGTTCAGCCCGTGTTCCCGTGCCAGTTGCTCAGTGAGCACGGCACGGAAGTCCACGCGCTCGTCACCGGCAAATTGCGCGAGGACCGGCGGCAGCTCGGTCTGGGCATTGATCGCCCAACCTTGGTTGGCTTCACGGTTCAGGTGAATGGCCAGGTTGGGGATGATGGCGATGGGCAGCTTGAAATCGATCAACTGGCTTTCGACCTTGCCGTCGCGGCGGAAGGTCACGCGGCCAGCCAGGGACAGATCACGGTCGAACCACGGCGCCAGCAGTGCACCACCATAGACTTCCACACCCAACTGCCAGAAACCCTGGCGTTGCAGCTCCGGCTGTGGCTTGACGCGCAGGCACGGGCTGTCGGTGTGGGCGCCGACCAGGCGAATACCGCCCTGTAGCGGCGAATGGCGGCCAAGCTTGAAGGCAATGATCGAGGAATCGTTGCGGGTCACGTAATAGCGCCCGTTAGCTTCGGTGGTCCAGGTCTCGCGCTCGTCGAGACGCTGGAAACCGGCCGCTTCCAGGCGCTGGGCCAGGGCGGCAGTGGCATGAAAAGGAGTAGGGGAGGCCTTGAGGAAGTCGATCAGGCCTTGATTCAACGCTTCGCGCATAAGTAGCTCCAGACAGCAGTGCGCGGAGTTTACCGTATTGGTTTAACTCGGTGGCGAGAACTGATGCAGATCTGAATGTGAGAGCGGGCTTGCTCGCGAAGACGTCGGCCCAGCAAATATTGAGGTTGACTGGCCTACCGCTTTCGCGAGCAAGCCCGCACATGTGATTGGGTTTGCAGTCTAAAACGGCGCGGGGCACTCGAAGCGCAGACGCTCGCCGCTTTGCGGATGCGTGAAGCTCAGCATGCTCGCGTGCAGGCACAGGCGCGGCCAGGCAGCCAAGGCTTGTTCGTGGGCATAAAGACCATCACCGAGCAACGGGTGACCAATCGACAGCATGTGCACACGCAACTGGTGCGAACGCCCGGTAATCGGCGTCAGCTCGACGCGGCACCAATCGCCGCAACGTTCCAGCACTTTCCAGAAGGTCAATGCATGCTTGCCAAACTCGTGGTCGACCACATGGCGCGGCTTGGTCGGCGGGTCGTAGCGCAGGGGCAGGTCGATGCTGCCGCTGTCCAGTTCCGGTTGGCCCCAGGCCAGTGCGGTGTAGGCCTTTTCGGTTTCGCGGTCGTGAAACTGGCGGGACAGTTCGCGGTGGGTATCGGCGTCCCGTGCCAGCAGAATGATCCCCGAGGTTTCCCAGTCCAGTCGATGGACGATGCGGGCTTCGGGGTAGCCGTTTTCCTGCAGGCGGGTGATCAGGCAGTCCTTGTTGTCATCGGCACGGCCAGGCACCGAGAGCAGCAGGGTTGGCTTGTTCACCACCAGGACAGCGTCGTCCTGATGGAGGATGTGGATAGTAGACAACGGCATTAAACAGCCTCGCAACAAACGCCAACGGCGGCTCGCCCACCCGCCCCTTAAAAGGGATCAGGGTGAACGAGCCGCCGTGGCGGCCGCCTTTTCGATTAACGATCAGGCAGGGTGATATTGAGTTCCAGAATTGAGCAGCTGCCGTCATTTTCCAGGGCGACATGCACGTCATCGTTGCCGATATTGACGTACTTGCGGATTACCTCGACCAGTTCCTTCTGCAAGGCTGGCAGATAATCCGGCGTGCTGCGTTGGCCGCGTTCGTGCGCCACGATGATCTGTAGACGCTCTTTCGCTACCGACGCGGTACTTGGCTTTTTGTTGGCGCGAAAGAAGTCGAGAAATTTCATTGTTTAGTTGCCTCCAAAGATACGCTCGAAGAATCCCTTCTTCTTCACATCGAGGAAGCGGTGTTCCACGGTCTTGCCCAGCAAGCGATCGACGGCATCACTGTACGCCTGGCCAGCGTCGCTCTGGTCGTCAAGAATCACCGGAACACCTTGGTTGGAAGCCTTCAGGACTGCCTGGGATTCTGGAATTACACCCAGCAGGGTCACTGCGAGGATGTCCTTCACGTCTTCAACACCGAGCATTTCGCCGTTGCTGACGCGCTCAGGGTTGTAACGGGTGAGCAGCAAGTGTTCCTTGATCGGGTCTTCGCCTTTTTCGGCGCGCTGGGACTTGCTGGCCAGCAGGCCGAGCATGCGGTCCGAGTCACGTACCGAGGAGACTTCCGGGTTGGTCACCACGATGGCCTCATCCGCGAAGTACATCGCCAGGTGAGCGCCGGTTTCGATACCGGCCGGCGAGTCGCAGACCACGTATTCGAAGGTTTCCTTCAGCTCGGCAAGGACTTTGCCTACGCCTTCTTTAGTCAGCGCTTCTTTGTCGCGAGTCTGGCTGGCGGCCAATACGTACAGGTTCTCAAGGCGCTTGTCCTTGATCAGGGCCTGTTGCAGGTTGGCTTCGCCGTTGACCACGTTGACAAAGTCATACACCACGCGGCGTTCGCAGCCCATGATCAGGTCGAGGTTACGCAAACCGACGTCGAAGTCGACGATAACTGTCTTGTGGCCGCGCAAGGCGAGGCCGGTACCGATAGCGGCGCTGGTGGTGGTCTTACCCACACCACCCTTGCCGGATGTAACCACGAGAATCTTGGCCAAGGTGTTTCACCCCTAAGGAAAAAGGACTTTTCGGTCCCTGAAAAACATCTCTTGGAACTCGCCGCAGGCGGACAGCCTTTGCAGGAAAAAGATGTGGTTTCCGCTGGGGAAACGCCAACTTCCAATTATTCCTACGCAAGTATTGCCGGTTTCGCTGTGCTATCAGAGTCTAGAGATGCTTGGAAAATGCGGCAGTATCCGTTAAAGACGGATGATGTTCAACACATCGCCCGACAGGTTGATCTGCACCGAAGCTCCCCACAGTGGATCACGGCGCAAATCTTCTGAAACCTTGTACTGGCCTGCGATTGACACAAGCTCTGCGGTCAACAGCTGGCAAAAAATACGCGCCTTGGTATCGCCCTTGATGCCGGCGAGGGCACGTCCGCGCATCGGGCCGTATACATGGATGTTGCCATCGGCAAGAAGTTCCGCCCCCGGGCTGACCGAGGAGATCACTACAAGGTCACCTCCCTGGGCGTAAATCTGCTGCCCGCCACGTACGGGCGAGGTGATGATCTTTGTCGGCTTGATCGTCGGCTCCGGTGGTTTTTCCGGTTTTTTCTTCTCTTCACCGACCAATGGTTCAAGCGGTCGCTCGCGCGCGCCGGACGGTGGCAGTACTGGCAGTTCAATGGCGATAGCCGCAGCAATGTCTTCAATGCGGCTGGCGCGAATCGCCAACGTGCGCAGGCCATGGGAGCGACAGACGCGCATCAGGCCGGGCAGATCGATACTGCCTTGGCCGGCGGGCAGTTTGTCCAGCGCCAGCACCAGCGGGGCGTTGTTGAAAAAATTCGGCGCCAGGGCGACCTTGGCGGCCAGCTGGCGGTCCAGGGCCTCGAGGTCGTTACGGGCGAGTTCCAGCACGGTGATGGCGAGCATGCTGCCTTTCAGCTGGAACACGGGATCTTGGTCTAGCGGTTCGGTTTGGCTCATGGTCGGCAAAGCGGCTTGTCACGAAAAGTGTCGAGACTTATAACGAGAACACTCACCCGCCGCAAGCCGAGTCGAACCGTTGTAGAATGCGCGGCCCTTGTCTTTACCGGAATCTGTAATGGATCGCCCGCGTTTTCGAGCTGTTTTTTTTCACCCGCGCTTTTGGCTGTTATGGCTGGGGCTCGGCCTGCTGTGGCTGATTACCCAACTGCCATACCGCGCGCTGCTGACCATTGGTCGCCTGCTGGGTGCTGGCATGTACCGCGTGGCGGGCGAGCGTCGCCGTATCGCCGCGCGAAACCTGGAACTGTGCTTCCCGGAAAAATCCGCTAAAGAGCGTAAACATTTGCTCAAGGAAAACTTTGCCTCCACCGGCATCGCCTTCTTTGAGATGGCGATGAGTTGGTGGTGGTCGCGCCAGCGCTTAGCGCGCCTGGCCCATGTCGAAGGCCTGGAACACCTCAAGCAGGCCCAACTGGATGGCAAGGGCGTGATCCTCATGGCCCTGCATTTCACCACCCTGGAAATCGGCGCGGCGCTGCTTGGCCAGAAGCACACCATTGATGGCATGTACCGCGAGCACGGCAACCCGTTGTTCGACTACATCCAGCGCCGTGGCCGTGAACGTCATAACCTCGATTCCCTGGCCGTGGAGCGTGAAGACGTGCGCGGTATGCTTAAGCTGCTGCGCGCTGGCCGCGCCATCTGGTACGCACCGGACCAGGACTACGGCGCGAAGCAAAGCATCTTTGTGCCGCTGTTCGGCATCCAGGCTGCCACAGTGCCCGCCACCAGTAAGTTCGCCAAGCTGGGCAAGGCGTTGGTCGTGCCGTTCACTCAAGAGCGCCTCGTCGATGGCAGCGGTTACCGCCTGGTGATCCACCCGCCGCTGACTGACTTCCCTGGCGAAAGCGATGAAGTCGACTGCCTGCGTATCAACCAGTGGGTCGAAGCCTCGGTGCGTGAATGCCCTGAGCAATACCTGTGGACCCATCGCCGCTTCAAGAGCCGGCCACCGGGTGAACCCAAGCTGTACGAAAAACGCCGCTGATAAGACTGTTTTTTCCCCACATGGAGTGACGCAATGCGCCCAACTGAACCGGTTACAGGCTTGATTCTTTCCGGCGGCGGGGCGCGAGCGGCTTATCAGGTGGGGGTGCTGGCGGCGATTGCAGAGTTGTTGCCGCCGGGGGCGCCGAATCCTTTTCCGGTGATCGTCGGCACCTCGGCCGGCGCGATCAATGCGGTGAGCCTGGCCAGCGGCGCCATGGACTTCAGGGCCGCGATCCAACGTCTTACCGCCTTCTGGCAGGGCTTTCGTAGCCACCTGGTGTTGCGCAGTGATTGGCCGGGGGTGATTCGCCAAGCGAGCCGCTTCTTTATCCACAGTCTGCTGGGCCTGGGGGCCCGGGTGCCGGTGGCCTTGCTCAACAGCTCACCGTTACGCGACCTGTTGCAAGAGCGCTTGAACCTGGACGGCATCGACGAGGCCATCCAGCATAAACATCTGCACGCGGTAGCCGTGACGGCCTTTGGTTATGAGTCCGGGCAAGCGGTGACCTTTTATCAAGGCGGCGGCACCATCGACGCCTGGTTGCGCCATCGCCGTATCGGCATGCCCACTCAGTTGACCGTTGAACACCTGCTGGCCAGTTCGGCGATCCCTTTGCTGTTTGCGCCGGTCAAACTCGACCACGAGTTCTTTGGCGACGGTGCAGTGCGGCAATCGGCGCCCATCAGCCCGGCCCTGCATTTGGGCGCCAATCGCGTGCTGGTAGTCGGGGTCAGCGGCAACCCGCGTGGCAATGAACCGGCCGTGCAACGCACCTACACCGGCCAGGAGCCGACCCTGGCGCAGATCGGCGGGCACATGCTCAACAGCACGTTCATTGACAGCCTGGAAAGCGATATCGAATTGCTGGAGCGCTTGAATCAGTTCAGCCATTTCCAGCCGGCCGACAGCGCGGCTCAGGGCCTGGCGCCGGTTGAAGTGCTGGTGATTGCGCCCAGCCAGCCCATTGATGAGATCGCCGCGCGGCATCGCCAGGAATTGCCGGCGGCGTTGCGCTTGTTTTTACGTGGGCCGGGGGCGACCAAGACCAGCGGGGCAGGGGTGTTGAGTTACTTGCTGTTCGAGGCGGGGTATTGCAGCGAGTTGATTGAACTGGGGCGGCGGGATGCGTTGGCCAAGCGTGAGGAAATCACCCGGTTCCTCGGGTTGCCCCCGGTCTGAATGTGGGAGCGGGCTTGCTCCCACATAGGTTATGCGGTTAACGATCAGAAGTGATACTTGACCAAGAAGCTCGCCGTATCCTGCGTCGTCTTGAACGCACCCGAATCTTCAATCCCGTACTTGTTCTTCCAGTAGTCGTATTCAAAACCGACATACAACTGCTTGTCGCCCCAGTGCAGTGCCTTGCCCAAGTCATATTTGACCTGTGGGTTGAAGTGCAGGTTGGCGTGGTAAGTGCCACGGGCATTCTTGTCGTTGTCCACGACCCAGTCCATGAAGCCGTCGATCAACACGTCGGAGTTGCCCACCGGAATGGTGTACGACCAGACCGGCGTGATCTGCCAAACGCCATCGCCTGGGCGATTGCCTTCGGTCTGGCGCTGGTAGAAGTTCAGCTGGAAGTAGTCGAAACCGGGGATGTTCAAATCGAAGCCAGGACCGACCAGGTACGATTCATTATCGCCTTCACCAAACTCGTAAGTCATCGCCAGCAATACATCCTTGATCGGACCAAAGGACAGGTCCTTGTCGAGAATCTTGCCAAACGACAAACGCGGGCTGAACTCGCCGTAATAAGTATTCGGGCCGACGTTGCCATCTTCCTTGCCGTTATAAAAGATGCGGTCGAGGAAGAAGAAGTTGTCGCCGTACTTCCAGGCATCGGCATGTTCGAACGTGACGGTTTGCTGGACCTGCGGGTTGACGGTGAAGCGCTTGCCCCACAAGTAAGTCAGGCTGTTGTTCTGCCACTGCAACAGGTCACCGGCCACGGCTTGGCCACCGGCCAGCAGGGATCCCGCCAGCATCAGGCCTTTGAACATAGGTTTCATTCGGTTGCTCCCGAGTTAAAGTTTTATGGTGTTTCTTCTACGCAGGCGCTCTGGTGTGGCGCCTTTTGGTCAGCTGCAAAAATCGTCTGTTCGGTCAGCTTTAGTGCATTTAGCAAGAGCTGCGCCAAGGTGTTTAAAAAGCCAAAAAATCCGCGTCGGCTGCAGGGGATGCAGTCGAATTCAGGGGACTTTTGCGCACGCAGGCCGAAGACATAAGGCCGGGATAAGTTGGCCTTGCAGTCAGCTTTTACAGTCGCTGTTTTTTTTTGAGTCGATTCGAGCGGGCGCGGAGAATACTGGCTCTTATGCCTGGGCTCAAGTGCGCTGTAACAGAGCGCGTGGGGCGAGAATGGGGCACGGCTTGTGGCCGGCCCCGGGTGAATGGCGTGCATGTCGTGGTTCCCAGTTTCGTTATTGTTTTTGTAAGAACGAAGGAATCAATGGGTAGGGGCGACGGCAGGTCGTTCAGACCCGCCGAGGATGTTGAACAGGATATTCAGCGACAGCGCGCTGAGGGTGGCCATGGCGATGCCACTGTGGGTAATCGGGCTCATCCACAGCGGTAGTTGCGCGAAGAATTCCGGGCGCACCACCGGGATAAGGCCCATGCCGATACTCACCGCCACCAGCAGTTGGTTGCGACGGTCGGCGATATCGGCGTCCTGCAGGATTTTGATCCCGGTGGCCGCGACCATGCCGAACATGGCAATCGCCGCACCACCCAGCACCGCCGCAGGAATCGACGCCACCAGGTAAGCGGCTTTGGGCAGCAGGCTGAGCACAATAAGGAAGGCCCCGGCCATGATCGTCACCGAGCGGCAACGCACGCCGGTCATCTGCACCAGGCCGATGTTTTGTGCGAACGAAGAGTGGGTGAACGTGTTGAAGAACCCGGCAAAGAACGACGCGCCGGCATCGCACAACAAACCACGGCGCAGCATCTTCGGCGTGACGTCCTGGCCGGTGATCTTGCCCAGCGCGAGGAACATCCCGGTGGATTCAACAAAGATGATCACCACCACCAAGCACATCGACAGGATAGGCGCCAACTCGAACGTAGGCATGCCGAAGTGCAGCGGTGTCACCACTTGCACCCACGGTGCCTGGGCCAGGCCGCTGAGGTCGACCATGCCAAGCAGGCCGCACAAGGCGTAACCCAGGCCCATGCCGACCAGTACCGAAATGTTCACCCAGAAACCGCACATGAAGCGGTTGATCAACAAGATGGTGCCCAGTACCAGCGCAGCAATCGCCAGGTAGATCGGCGAACCAAATGTTGCAGCGCCACTGCCGCCACCGGCCCAGTTCACGGCGACCGGAAAGAGTGAGAGGCCAATCGCGGTGATCACGGTGCCGGTCACCAAGGGCGGGAAAAAGCGCACGATCTTGGACATGAACGGCGCGATCAACATACCGAAGAACCCGGCGGCGATGGTCGCGCCGAAGATACCCTGCAAGCCGATACCGGGCATGCCGGCCATGGCGACCATGCTGCCGACGGCGGCGAAACTGGCGCCCATCATCACCGGCATGCGGATGCCCACCGGGCCGATACCGAACGACTGCACCAGCGTGGCAATGCCGGCTACCAGCAGGTCGGCGTTAATCAGGAAAGCGATGTCTTCACGGCTCAAACCGGCGGCCTGGCCAATGATCAGGGGCACGGCGACGGCGCCGCCGTACATCAGCAAGACGTGTTGCAGGCCTACCAGAATCAGTTGCAAGAGGGGCAGCCGCACCATCGCGGGCACGGCAGGAATCTGCGGTTCGACTAACTCGGTCATGCAACACCTCGGATCTTTTTTATTTTTGTGTTGTGTGAAACGCAATCTCTACATCATCACTAATCCCCTGTGGGAGCGGGCTTGCTCGCGAATACGGTGTGTCAGTCGCTGAATGTGCTGACTGATCCGGCGCCTTCGCGAGCAAGCCCGCTCCCGCATTTGGAGCTGTGTGAATCAGTGAGCTAATTGGTACGCGCCCCCTGGTTGATCCAGGTACCAATCAAATCCCGCTCCTGCTGGGTCATCTGGGTGATGTTGCCCAGGGGCATGATCTGGCTCGCCACGGCTTGCGCTTGAATACGCGCAGCCTGCTGCTGGATCTGCGCCGGTGTATCAAACATCACCCCGGCCGGAGCAGTGCTGAACAGCGGGCTGGTGGGCTTGGCCGAATGGCACACGGTGCAGCGCTGTTCGATCACATGGTGAACCTGGCCAAAATCCGTGGTGGCCTGGGCGGGCGCGGGCTCAGCAGCCGGAGCAGCAGGCGCGGCGGGCACGGCGGGCTTCAAGCCGCCACCTAATGCCGTTTCCGGCAGCGGCTGGTACTCAATGGCCGCCGGTGCCTTGACCACTTCGGCGACGGGCTTGGGACCGGTCACATACGCCAGGCAAATCATCGCCAACGCACCCACCGGCAAGGTCCACGCGTACTTCTGGCTGTTATGCCGGGTGTTGAAGTAGTGCCGCACCAACACCGCCGCCACCGCGATGCCCGCCAGGATCAGCCAGTTGTATTGGCTGCCGTAGGTGCTCGGGAAGTGGTTGCTGATCATGATGAACAGCACTGGCAAGGTGAAGTAGTTGTTGTGACGCGAACGCAGCAACCCTTTGGCGGGCAGTGCCGGATCCGGCGTGCGGTTTTGCGCGATAGCCGCCACCAGCGCGCGTTGCGCCGGCATGATGATGCGGAACACGTTACCGACCATGATGGTGCCGATTATCGCGCCAACGTGCAGGTACGCACCGCGCCCGCTGAACACCTTGCTGAAGCCATAGGCTGCCGCAATCAACAGCACAAACAGGATAAAACCAAGCAGGGCAGGGCGTTTGCCCAGGGCCGAGTCGCAGAGGAAGGAGTAGATGAACCAGCCGGCGAACAGTGAGCCAAGGCCCAGCAATACGCCTTCGGTGCCGCTGAGCGTGCTGCCGGGGGCGAGCAGGTACAGCGTCGGGTTGAGGTAGAACACCACGCACAGCAGCGCGACGCCCGACATCCAGGTGAAATAGGCTTCCCATTTGAACCAGTGCAGATTGTCCGGCATGGTCGGTGGGGCCAGTTTGTATTTTTCCAAGTGGTAGATACCGCCACCATGGATCGCCCACAAGTCACCGGCCAGGCCGTTCTTGGGGTTGACGCGGTTGAGGTTGTTTTCCAGCCAGACGAAGTAGAAAGAAGCGCCGATCCACGCGACGCCAGTGATCATATGAACCCAGCGCACGCTCAGGTTCAGCCATTCCAACAGATGTGCTTCCACAGTCTTTACCTCTCGCCTGTCACCCTTGTTGTCGGGTGATCCGGCCTTCTCTTATTGGTGGGGGGCGAGGATCAACCGCTCATCCTCTTCAAAAAAATGCTCATCGCAGTTATTGCCTGTGCCACTGCGATCAACCACCAGGAAGTCATCCCGCTTTTCGATCGTCAGCACCGGGTGGTGCCAGACGCCGCGATGGTAATTAATGCCCTGCCTGCCGTTGGTGACGAAGGCGCGGACCAAACCTGATACAGGTGCATCGCCAAGTGGCGCGACCACGATCAGAAAAGGGTTGCCGAGCAGCGGTATGAACGCCTGGCTGCCCAGCGGGTGTCGTTCCAGCATGCACACGGTCAGCGGCATGTCCTGCGCGTCGGCGCGGAAGATGCTGATGATCGCGTTGTCCTCAGGCTGTGCGGTTTCGACCGTCGCCAGCTTGTGAAAGCGCATGGTCGACCCGTTGTTGATCATGAAGTGATCGCTGCCATCGGTTTCGATAACGTCTCCGAAAGGGGCGAAGGCTTCTTTGGTCAGGGGTTCGATCATCAGTGTGCGCATGGCTGTCTCTTATCCGAATGCTGTGTTGTTGGTTCTGCTTGCTTTTGTAGTGAGCGGGGCAAGCCCGCTCACTGCAGGTTTCAGCGTTTACTTCGAAACTTTACCGAGCACGCGCAAGCGACTCACACCACCATCCGGGAACACATTCAGGCGGATGTGGGTAATCGGCCCCAGTGCCTTGATCTGCTCGGCGAAGGTGTGTTCGGCGTGCATTTCCAGCTTCTGCGCCGGCAGCAGTTCGCGCCAGAACAGTGACTGGGTTTCGATCTGGCTGTCGGTGCCGCCCTTCACGAACGCGCCCTGGATCGAGCAGGTGTCCGGGTAGTTGCCCTTGAAGTGCAGGGTGTCGACGATGATCTTCTCGATCGCGCCTGGGTGGCCCAGGGCGACGATCACCCAGTCATTGCCCGGTGTACGACGACGTGCGGTTTCCCAGCCGTCGCCCATGTTGATGCCACGGCCTGGGTTGAGGATGTTGCTCATGCGGCCGAAGTGTTCATCGGAGCACGCCAGCGCGCGACCTCCGTTGAGCGCCGAGGCCAGGTCGACTTGTTCGTTGTCGCCGACCGAGGACCAGTCGCGGAATGGAATGCCGTACACACGTAGACGCGCCACGCCGCCATCCGGGTAGATGTTGAAGCGCAGGTGGCTGTAGGCCTGGTCGTTGTTGATCTCGTGGTAGTGGTGGCTGTTGCCTTGCAGCTCGACGGCCGACAGCACTTCCACCCACTGGGTGTTTTCGTCCGGGTCGCCCGAGGCCAGGAAGCAGGCTTCCAGCGACGCCGACGGCGGGTAGTTGCCGGTGAAGAATGAGGTGTCGATGTCCACGCCCTTGATCGAGCCAGGTACGCCCAGGCGAATGACCGCACTGTCGTAGCCTTCGAAGCGCTTGCGGCGTGACTCCCAGCCGTCCATCCACTTGCCGTTGTCATCGAAAACGCCCTCCTTCCACACGGCCGGCGTCGGCTGGAACAGACGGTTGGCGTCAGCGAACCAGTCATCGGTCACCGAAAGGATCTTGGTGCCCAGACGGGCGTCGGCCAGGTTGACGAACTTCTCGAAAGGTACGGCGTAAGCTTTCATTCTTCTTGTCTGCCTTAGATAGAGTGGCTGGGGATGGTCGTTTAGAGGGTCAGTAATCGGAACAACGCGATCTTGTTGATCTCGGCCAGTGCGCAGTTGAACTCGGCGTCTGCCGAATTGTGGATGCGTGTTTCGAACGCGGCCAGGATCTGATGCCGGTTGCTGCCTTTTACCGCCATGATGAAGGGAAACTTGAACGTGGCCTTGTAGGTGTCGTTCAGCTCGGTGAAGCGTGAGAACTCTTCGGCCGTGCATTGGTGAATACCCGCGCCGGCTTGTTCATCGGTGCTGGCTTGGGTCAGTTGGCCCTGGACGGCGGCTTTGCCGGCCAGGTCCGGGTGAGCGTTGATCAGGGCCAGTTGACTGGCATGATCGGCGCTCAACAGGATATCGCTCATGCGCTGGTGCAGGGTTTCGATCTCGTCGATCGAAGCGTCCTGGCCCAGGTCGAAGGCCTTCTCGGCTACCCATGGCGAATGTTCGTAGATGTCGGCGAAGGCGGCGACGAATTCATCGCGGCTCAGGGTCGACGGCTTAAGGGTTTGGAACGCGGTCATTTCGCTGCTCCCGTGTACGGGTGGGTTTCGTGCCAGTGACGGGCAATGTCCACGCGACGGGTGAACCACACGTGTTCGTGACCTTTGGCGTACTCGAGAAACCGCTTCAACGAAGCCAGGCGCGCAGGGCGGCCGATCAGGCGGCAATGCAGGCCGATGGAAAGCATCTTCGGCGCCTCGTCCCCTTCGGCGTAGAGCACGTCGAAGGCGTCCTTGAGGTATTCGAAAAAGTCATCGCCCTTGTTGAAACCCTGCACCTGGGTGAAGCGCATGTCATTGGTGTCCAGGGTGTAGGGGATCACCAAGTGCGGCTTGTCGGTAGGGTTGTTAGGCTCCCAGTAGGGCAGGTCGTCGTCGTAGGTGTCGCAGTCATACAGGAAACCGCCTTCCTCCATCACCAGCCGGCGGGTATTCGGGCCGGTGCGCCCGGTGTACCAGCCCAATGGGCGCTCGCCGGTGAGTTCGGTGAGGATGCGGATGGCTTCGAGCATGTGCTCGCGCTCCTGGGCCTCGTCCATGTATTGGTAGTCGATCCAGCGGTAGCCGTGGCTGCAGATTTCGTGACCGGCCTCGACCATCGCGCGGATCACGTCCGGGTGACGCTGGGCGGCCATGGCCACGGCGAAGACGGTCAGTGGAATATCGAATGCTTTAAACAGCTTGAGGATGCGCCACACGCCGGCGCGGCTGCCGTATTCGTACAGCGACTCCATGCTCATGTTGCGCGCGCCTTGCAGCGGCTGCGCCGAAACCATTTCCGACAGGAAGGCTTCAGACTCTTTATCACCGTGCAAAATATTGCGCTCGCCGCCTTCTTCGTAATTGAGTACGAAAGACAACGCGATGCGCGCCTTGCCCGGCCAGTGGGGGTGAGGAGGGTTACTGCCGTAACCGATCAGGTCGCGTGGGTAGTCAGCGCTCACTGCAGTCTTCCTTCTTGTGCGTGATCATTCATGTGGCGGCCGGGCAGTGAAAAGACTGGGTGGCGTCACAGCGATGAGTGATTGTATACAACTTATCGGCAACTTTGTAAGCCTGCATTTCTGCATTTTTTCCGCAGAGCTCTGTGTAAAGGGTGTAGCAAGAAACTTGCCTGACTGGTCAGCTAATGGACAAAAGGTTGTTTAAAAGCAAGGATTACTCATCGATCAGTCTGTCGAGCATCAGCAGCATGCTGATCCAAAGCGTTATGTTTTTTATTGTGTACAATTTTTTTTAAAAGTGTCTTAATCAGCCATCGCCGGCTTTTTCGATGCCCTGAAAAAGTGCGGATCACTCTTCTACTGACCACGGGAGGCGCGTAGACGCCATGGGACGCTTGACCACACACATTTTGGACGCCGCACACGGCTGCCCCGGCAGCGCGATCAAGGTTGAACTGTATCGCGTCGAAGGCACTCAGCTTGAGTGGGTCGCTACCGCCGTGACCAACAGCGACGGGCGCTGCGAAGCACCATTGCTGCAAGGCGACGACTACCGCAGCGGTGTCTACCAGCTGCAATTCAGCGCCGGTGATTACTACCGTGCCCGTGGCGTGCAATTGCCTGAACCGGCGTTTCTCGATGTGGTGGTGTTGCGCTTTGGCATCAGCGCCGAACAGGATCACTACCATGTCCCACTGTTGATTTCGCCTTACAGCTATTCCACCTACCGCGGTAGCTGAGCGTCACCTCGCTTCACACCCCCAAAGCTCTTCGTTGGTTTTTCGCCCGCCCACACTGCGGGCTTTTTTTGCCTGCAGTGGGCTCAATTATCTAGCGCGTTCTGACCGCCTGCGTTGCTTAGGCTGGGTGTTTTCCTCCACGAGAAAAAACACCATGACCTCGGCCACCGAAAGTCAGTCCGCTCCTCCCGTTTCCAGCGCTGCGTCCGACACCGACGAGATTGACGACGCCAGCGATGCTGAAGAGGCCCCCGACGCTGAGTTACGGGCCATTCGTAACTCGTTGAAGGCGCGGGTTCGCACCTCTACCCATCCCAGCCGCCTGATCAATCAGATCTGCCTGGCCGACATGCGCTGCAGCGAGTCGGCGCAGACGCTGACACATCTGCTGGGGCGCTCGCCCAAAATATTGAAGGTGATTCGCGCCGAGCTCTACAAGGCGTTCAAGGAGGAACCGGATGATCTGCTGTTTACCGTGCCTGCGAAGGACGGTGAGCCCGAGAAAGTCGACAGCCTGACAAGTCGTGCATTGTCGTTGCTTTTTGAGCCCTGGGCGGCTGCCAGTGTTTGTGCGTCAACCACGCTGACCATCAAAGGAAAGCCCGGCTCTCGATTGACATTGACGCCGTTGGAAGCCCTTCAACGGGTGGTCGCGATGCGGCTTTATGAGCGATTAATCCACGCGGCCGCTAACTATTGGGACACCTTGGCATACGGTTCCTGGCGCACGCGCCGGGAGCGCTGGGTAGCGTTGCACGAGGAGCTCTTCGCCGCCCGTGCCTTGATCGCGCGGCAACTGGATGAGCTGTCGAGTACCGGAATGGCCATGGTTCAGGCTGTGATTGATGCGCCTGGCGCGCCGGCGCGTCAGGCCGCGGGTGGTGATTGGGCCTGCGTGCGAGTGGGCCAGTTACTCTGGCCGGGTACACCTGCGATGGTGATTCCAGGTGCCCTGCATATCTATCGCGAGGGTGACCCCAGTGGTGTGCCGCATATCATTTACCTGCCGGGTGTGGCCCGCAATCTCTATGAGTACCCTTCCTTCGTTGCGCTTCAGTGCGGTGTGCTGGAGCTGAGCAAGTCGCGGTTTGACGAGCTCTGGCAATGCTTGCCTTTAAATCGTCGCCACATGTTATGCCGTCCTGCGGACTTGTCCCCGGCGTCCAGCGTTGTGCGTGGTCAGGAGATTCTGGAGGATGCGTTGGCGCTGGGGGCGCAGGAGTTGCTGAGCCAGCAATGGAATAACGAGTTGGCCTGCGTTTCGGTGATTTATCACCAGCACGTATTTGCCAAAGAGCGGCCGCAGCCACTTGATGCAGGTTCGTTTCTCAAGTACGTGGAGGGCAACAGGAAACAACTGGTCGGGTGGGCTCGGCTCGGCGAGCTGCGTGACGAATTGCTCGATTGGGACCACCAGCGACGGAGCACAGAAATTATCTTTGCCAGTGTCGCGCCCGGCTTGGCGCTGCGCACGGCAGAGCAGCAGATCAAGCGTTACGAAAAAGGCATGGTCGCGCTGCTGGATCCGGATGATCCAAGCGCCGAGACACCGGCGCATCAGGAGGTCGTCGCATGGGTGGGTCAACTCAAGGTTCACGCCCAAACCTTGAATGCATTGTCGCAGGGTGCCGGGCAACGCTTGCTTCACGTTGATTTTTGGTCTGAGCGCCCAGGTGGGGAGGGGACACCCAGGCGGGTTGTGTCGTTTATGCACGCCCAAACCGAGGCCTTGCGCTGCGAAGTGCAGTTGCAACACAGGCTTAAGCTGCTGAGTACGGCGCATCGTGACTTGATGATTGAAGTGGTGGAGCAGCCTTTGCCCGCCCGGCGTCCGGACAGTCAAACCCAGGTGCTGTCGATTGCCATCGGCAGCGAGCTGGATGCCTTTTACTCGCTCCATAACATTTGGGTGGTTACGACCGCCGCGGCGGTGAGAGTCCCGCTTCGCCAGCTACCCGTGGTGCTGTACGCCTTCGGAGAAGAGGGCGGGGTGATGGCTTTTGCCGGGCTGGACGCCCTCACCCGAAGTGTCAAAGCCAGTCTCGTCAGTCGGGACGATTCCGTGCTGTGGGGCTGTGTCGCGCGCGATAAGCGCAACAACTTACGCACACATGCGGTGCGTGAAACCTTAGAGGTGCGCTACGTGCCCATCCCAGGTAAACCGGCATTGGCCTCCCTCAAAAAGCGCCTTGGGAGCTGTGATCGCTTGTACAAAAGCACCGATCACATCACGCGTATTTTCAGTGAGGTCAAGGATGCCGACATGAGCCGTGCGCTGCTGTTGACTGAGCTGGAACAACACCTGCAGGTTCCCTTCAATAGCGCCCTGAGCCGCGCGCAGGCGAATATTGAGTTGCTGCGCAACGTCGCACTTGAGGCGAAAAAACTGCCGGCATGGTTAGCGGGGGCCACGCGTGCGCAGCGCAAACACTTCAGGCGCTCGAAGAAGCTTTACATGAGCAGCACCTGGGCATTTTTAAGCCGGCTGGAACAACGTCTACCGGACTTGAACACCTATGCCCGCCAGGCGTTGACCGCCCGGTTGCGTGACGAGCGGATCTCCTTGGGGGTGCAGATAGACGAGCCCTTTATGGCGATGTCCGGTGATATCCATGGCACGTATTGTGATTATAAAGAGGCTTGCCTCTTGAAAGATCCGCAAAAGATACTGCCCCCCTCGTCGTCGTGCAGGGCCTTCAGTCTATTGGAGCTGGCGCTGCACAACCTGGACCCGCTGGCACCTTGGACGCACTATAAGTTAAACCGTGCTTGCCCTCTGCGATGGACGTGGCCAGACAGTCTTTCGACTGGCCGTTTGAGGCAAATCGTATCTTCGCTGGATGTAGGCGGCCGGTACGACGCATTGATCAATAAGGTGTTTTATCCCTCTGTTAATCCCAGTAACTCGCTCAGCAAAGGACGTATTCCCGAGTTATTGAATCGCGCGCTGCGTGCGGGGGTTGAGCATCATCTGTTTTCAGCGATTCAACACGGGCTGTCGGCGAACGCGCAAAGCGTATTCAGTACTGCAATGGCCGCACGGACGCCGCAGGACCTGATGACGAACCCGCATGAGTTAAACCTGCACGTGGTTCATTTGGTGGGCCATACGATGCAGCATGATCGCTATGTCGCAGGGATAGTGGTCGTGCAAGACAAGCGTTCGCAGCTTTGCGTGGTCTATTGGCCCCAGGCGCCCCTCGCCTTGGTGCTCACTGAGTACAGCAACCTTGAAAAGGCAGGGGCTGAATTGAACCGTCTGTGCGCATTGCCCGATAACCTTAAGACGCTGGCACGCCAGGTCGCACCCGGCTGGGCCTTTCAGGCAAAGCACCAGTCCCCGTTCGAACCAACGGCCTTCAACATACTTGATGTGCTTCCTGGCAGTTTCCTCGTGAGAGGGATTTGGCGGTTGACCCGCCTGCTGCGCGTCAAGCATCTGGAACCGTCGCTGTTACTTGATGAGATTGAAGAACAGGCGCTCGAGCAGATTGCCAGTGATCCACGGGATTGGCTGGCGATTGTTGCCACGTCCAACTGCAATGCCCAGGCGTTGCTGTACCACGGCAAAGTGCACGAGTTGCAACGCCAGGCACAGGCCGCCAGTTACTCTAATAAAGCGCTGAAGGAATATCGAATCCGCCGCCTTCGCGACGGCAGCTTGGCCAAAACACGGATGGTGTTAAGTCTCTTCATTCCCGTACTCGGAGTGTTCAGTGACATCTACGAGTTGTACGTTGCAGCGCGCCGTTACAAGCGTTATGGCGATCCCAGTGATAAGCGCGTGTTGGCCGATACGATTAAATTGTTAATGGTCAATCTGGTGATGACGTTCGTACCCGGCCCCAAGGTGGCGGGTGTTGCGGGGGCTTCCGCTATACGGTCTGCGCTGCCCCCGGCTTTGGGGCGGATACGCCGCTGGCGGGTGGAACCGAGCGGTGGTCCCCGTTCGGCGTCATCCGTGAGGCAACTTCCGGCCCTGGAGCGTTTCAAGACTGCATCGGTGCCGGAGGGGGCTGTGGCGTTGAAGGGGCCGGGT
Source organism: Pseudomonas sp. EA_15y_Pfl1_P101 (assembly GCF_963970835.1). Taxonomy (NCBI): domain Bacteria; kingdom Pseudomonadati; phylum Pseudomonadota; class Gammaproteobacteria; order Pseudomonadales; family Pseudomonadaceae; genus Pseudomonas; species Pseudomonas sp. EA_15y_Pfl1_P101. The sequence goes on from NZ_CAXAPA010000005.1 coordinate 207,788, forward strand.
CGGGAAGGTGTCTACGTCAAAAATGGAGGGCTATTTGTGGCGGATGACACACACCATTATCCGGTTTACAAACGGGGCAGTGAGCAAGGGTTTCGTCTGAAAAACCAGCAGTCGCCGGGTCAGGACGAATTGATTCTGGATATCCACCAGTCCAGGGAGTGGTTACTCGGCGCAGACGCGCCGCAACCGGTGGCGGGAACGAGTTCAAGCATGCCAGGCCCGTGGACAGCTCCGGTACCACCGTCGCCGGACTGGTCGCCTCCCTTAGTGCGCACGGCGACGGAAGACTGGATTAAGAAAACCGTCACGGCACCCTCTGATGGGCTGCAGTGGCGTATGCAAACTCCGAATGTTGACCAAATGATCTTGCTCGCGCCTGATGTGTATCACATTCCGATGGATTCCCGAGGTTTTGCCTGTAATGTACTGCGAGACGCCCCGGCTGGCGCGAGTTTGGCTGATCCGTCAAGTGCTTATTACAGGTTGCTCCCTCAAGGTAATCAAGCGCCTTTGGACGGCATTGTATTTATCATGAAGGATGAACCGTTGGTGTCATTGGCCAGCGTTGATCTCGAGCGTTGGACAAGCACCGCGCGGCTCGAACAGCCTATTGCGGCCTCACGCACTTCGACGAACGACTGGGTGTTCCATACACCTCTATTCAACAAGCCATTGGCGGAGTCTGTGGGGGATGCATTTCCTGCCATGACCATCAAAAGCCGGGATTTCACTGTCGCAAGGATGATTGAACGGGCGGATTCGAGTCGCTCTGCAACGGCGACTCATCTGCTCAACGTTCGTGCGACGTTGGACGGTTGGTTACCAGCACTGCCTGCCAGCCCCGGTCAAACGGATGACTTGCTGAGGATGTTGCGGTATTCCCATAGGAAGAACGGCACGGTGTTCATCGGTTTCGATGGTAAAGCGCCCGGCTTTACTCGTGTCGACTTTCAGGCGACGGGATTGGATCCTTCGTTGCGGCCCAGTCGCGGGGGGCGCTGGGTTGAGCGAAACGATGCGCAGTATGCGGCCGTCAGGCAGGTGCTGGAGCGACAGGGTTTCAGTGTCAATGAGCTGCGCAAAAAGCGAGGTCGCCGGTTCACGCGCGATTTTATCGCGACCCATACGTCCTCCGATCAGAACCTGCTGTACTACGTGACAGTCCAGTGGGCCGAAAAAGGGGTTGTCACGTTGCATGAACGGTTGACGGATGGTTGGTTTAATCGAGCCATTAGCCGATCTCCAAAATTAAGCGCGCTCGTGCAAGTCAAAAGTGCCATGGAGGAGGGGCGATTGATCCGGATCGCAGCAGGCATTCAATGGCCCGTCCGGGGTACGGTTCCTCCCAGTGTTTATTTCGTCAAAGTGAGTCCATTCTGACCTTCATCAACGACATCATGCCCGCACCGCCAAACAATCCCGCACTGACACGGTTGAACCAGCTTTGGCCTTTGCCGCTGCGCAGGTAGCGGGCCGCACCATGGGCGCTCAAGCCATAGGCCAGTTTGCAGAACAGGTCGAGCACGGTCCAGGTGGCGATCATTACCAGTAGTTGTGGCAGGAACGGCTGCTCGCCGTTGAGAAACTGGGGCAGAAAGGCGGCGAAAAACAGAATGTCCTTTGGGTTGCTGGCGCCGAGGACAAAGGCGCGGCCAAACAGTGTGCGAAAGCGGGGCGTGGCAGCCGACTGCGCAACTTCGGCGCCATGGGCCGGTTGCCGCGATTGCTGCCAGCTCTGCCAGGCGAGATAAAACAGGTACAACGCGCCAACAATCTTCAAGGCACTGAACAGTTGCTCGGACGCCAGTAACAACGCCCCCAAACCCAGCGCCGAGGCGCTGAGCAGGCAGATCGAGGCAAGTACCCCGCCAAGAAACGCTGGATACGAGCGGCGCAGCCCATAGTTGAGGCTGTTGCTGATCATCAGCAGGGACAGTGGCCCTGGTATGAGGATCACCACCAATGCTGCGCCGCTGAACAGTAGCCAGGTTTCCAGGTTCATCCATTGCTCCTTTATAGAAATATGAATTTGGCGATAAAGATCGCGCACAGCACCCACAGGCTGACAGAAATCTCGCGGTACTTACCGGTGCCGGCCTTGAGCGCCACATACGTGATAAAGCCCAAGGCGATACCGTCGGCGACCGAGAAGGTCAGCGGCATCATGATTGCGGTGACAATCGCCGGGATGCTGTCAGTGGCTTCATCCCAATTGATATGGGCCATGCTCGCCATCATCAGCATCGCGACATAAATCAGCGCACCCGCCGTGGCATACGCTGGAATCATCCCCGCCAGTGGTGCAAAAAACATCGCCGCCACAAACAGGATGCCCACGGTCACGGCGGTCAGCCCGGTACGCCCGCCAGCGGCCACGCCGGCAGCACTTTCCACGTAGCTGGTCACCGGTGGAACACCCACCATGGCACCGAATACGCTGGAAGCACTGTCGGCTTTCAACGCACGTGACAGGTTATCGATCTTGCCATCGGCATTGACGAGGCCGGCCCGCTGCGCGACGCCCATCAGTGTACCGGCAGTGTCGAACATGTGTACAAAAAGAAATGCAAATACCACGCTGATCATGCTGATATTGAATACACCTTTTACGTCCATGGCCATCCAGGTCGGCGCCAGGCTCGGAGGTGTGGCAAGAATGCCGTTGTAGTGCACCAGGCCCAGCCCTCCACCCGCCAGCGTCACAGCGATGATGCTGATCAGGATCGCGCCGAACACGCGGTGGTAGCTGAGGATCGCGATCAGCAGGAAGCACACGGCTGCCAGCAGTGGCGCGGGCTCGTGCAACGAACCGAGTTTGATCAAGGTCGCGGGACTGTCGACGATGATGCCCGCCGTCTTCAGGCCGATCACCCCGAGGAACAGGCCTACACCCGCGCCCATCGCATGGCGCAAGCTGACGGGGATGCTGTTGAGCAGCCATTCGCGCACGCGGGACAGGGTCAGGCCCATGAACAGAACGCCGGAAATAAACACTGCGCCCAGCGCAGTTTCCCAGGTGTAGCCCATGGTGCCGACCACGGTGTAGGTGAAAAACGCGTTCAAGCCCATGCCCGGCGCCAGGCCGACCGGCCAGTTGGCGTAGAGGCCCATTAACAGGCAGCCCAGCGCGGCGGCGATGCAGGTGGCGACGAATGCCGCGCCGTGATCGATGCCGGCGTCGGCCATGATGTTCGGGTTGACGAAAATGATGTAGGCCATGGTGATAAAGGTGGTGAGACCGGCGATCAGCTCGGTCTTCACTGTGGTGCCATGCAAGCGCAGCTTAAACAGGCGTTCCAGCCAGCCGGTGCGGGTGGGTTGGAGGTCCAGGGGTGAGGCTTCGGATTTGCGGCTATCCACAGCGAGTACTCCTCAAGCATTTTATTGTTATGGCCAGCGCTTAGGCGCTGTGAGGTACTGGCGGGTTTGTTGACCAATAGGTCAGGAACTCGCACGAAGCGAATTATGCTTTTGTATACAAATAAAGCAAATAATGTTTTCGAGCGGTTGGGTAAAAGTGGATGAAAGGCTAGTTCAAGGCACTCAGCGCCTGGTTCACCGCTAGCCATCCGGCCACGGCTTCAGCCCCCGCGTCACTGAAGGCGCGTTGCAACAACTTCACCTGTTCGCGGCGCAGTGATTGCTCAAAACGCAGGCCTTCTTCAGTGAGCTCCAGCAGGCGTTTGCGCTTGTCGGTTTCTGACGCGACGCTGTTGACCAGATGCATTTCCTGCAATTGGCGCAGGGGCATGTTCAGCGCCTGCTTGCTCACACCGAGCAATTCCAGCAGTTCCTTCACGCTCAAGGCGGGGTAGCGCGCGATAAAAAACACAATGCGCTGGTGCACGCGGCTCAGGCCTCGACGTTCGAGCATTTCGTCGGCTTTGGCGGTGAAGGCCTGGTAGCCGAAAAAGAACGCCTCCATGGCCTCTTGTTGGCGGGCCTGGTTTTTAAGGTCAAGCATGTTGACGTATCCACTGAAGTTGTCGTAATTTCGGTCAACCAGTTTGACGTATTTAACGCGATCTTCGCTACCGGTGACCCCATGGCCTTCTCTGAACGTGTTACGCGCCTTAAAAGCTCCCTGATCCGTGAAATCCTCGCGGCAGCCCAGCGCCCGGAAGTGATGTCTTTCGCCGGGGGGCTGCCGGCCGAGGCCATGCTGCCAGCATTGAACTGGGATGACATGCCGCTGAACATCGGCCAATACGGCATGAGCGAAGGCGAGCCACAATTGCGCGAGTTGCTCGCCGCCGAGGCCCGAGCCCTTGGCGTGCCGTGCCAGGCCAGCCAGGTGCTGGTGGTCAGCGGTTCCCAGCAAACCCTGGACCTGGCGGCGAAGCTGTATATCGACAAAGGCACGCAGATCCTGTTGGAAGGCCCGACCTACCTGGCTGCCTTGCAGATCTTCCAGCTGTTCGGCGCCGATTGCCTCACCGTGTCATTGGAAGCCGATGGCCCCGACCTGGCCGCTCTGCGGGTCAACCTTGAACGCCATCGTCCGGCGTTCATCTACCTGATCCCGACGTTCCAGAACCCGTCGGCCGTGCGCTACAGCGACGCCAAGCGCGCCGCCGTCGCCGCCTTGCTCGATGAGTTTGGCGTGACCCTGATCGAAGATGAGCCCTACCGCGAACTGACGTTCGACGGCGGCAGCGCCACACCGATTGTCGGACGCCTGAAAAAAGCCAGTTGGATCTACACCGGCACCGTGTCCAAGACCCTGTTGCCGGGCCTGCGCGTTGGCTACCTGATTGCCAGCCCGGACCTGTTCCCGCACCTGCTCAAGCTCAAGCAGTCGGCGGATTTGCACACCAACCGCGTCGGCCAGTGGCAAGCGATGCAGTGGATCGGCACGGAGAAATACCAGCATCACCTGGTGGAACTTCGCAGCTTTTACCGCGAGCGTCGCGATGCGTTCCAAGCCGCATTGGAACGTCACTTCGCCGATCTGGCCGACTGGCAAGTGCCCCAGGGTGGATTATTCTTCTGGCTGACCTTGAAACAGCCGCTCGACACCCGCACCTTGTTGGCTCAAGCGCTCGATCAGAACGTCGCGTTCATGCCCGGTGAACCGTTCTTTTCCGAGCCGGACCAGCACCACGGTTCGCTGCGACTCAATTTCAGCCATATCGACCCGGCCCGCCTCGACGAAGGTCTTAAGTGCCTGGCCGCGGTGGTCCGTCACGCACAGCACGCGCAAGCGGCATAAGGGGAGCCCCATGTACAAGGTTTATGGCGATTACAAGTCGGGCAACTGCTACAAGGTCAAATTGATGCTCAGCCTGCTGGGCATCCCGTATCAATGGATCGATGTCGATATCCTTAACGGCGATACCGAGACCCCCGAGTTCCTGACCAAGAACCCCAACGGTAAGATCCCGGTGCTGGAACTGGAAGACGGCACCTGCCTGTGGGAGTCCAACGCGATTCTCAACTTCCTCGCCGATGGCAGTGAGTTCCTGCCCACCGAGCCGCGCCTGCGCACGCAAGTGCTGCAGTGGCAGTTCTTCGAGCAATACAGCCACGAGCCGTACATTGCAGTGGCGCGGTTTATCCAGTTTTACCTGGGACTTCCCGAGGATCGTCTGGAGGAATACAAAAAACTGCACAAAGGCGGCTACAAGGCACTCAAGGTGATGGAGCGCCAGCTGCAGTTGACGCCTTACTTGGTGGGCGACCAGTTCTCCATCGCCGATGTGGCGCTGTATGCCTACACCCATGTGGCGAATGAAGGTGGGTTTGACCTGGACGCTTATCCGGCCGTGCAGGCGTGGCTGGTGCGGGTGGCCAGCCATCCCAAGCACGTGCCGATGCTGGACTGACAACGAGGCCGAAATGTGGGCGCTAGAGTGTGTCAGATAGTTCGTCGTTCAGCAGATCAAAGCAGCGTTGTGCTGCGGGACTCAGCCCCATCCCGCTGCGACTGATCAACCCGATCTCCCTGTTCACGCCAGGATGATCGATATTGATTCGCTTCAACCCCTCCAGACTGTCCGCCGCCGACTCTGGCAGCACACTGATCCCCAGCCCTTGGCGCACCAGCGCCAACACGGTCGACATGTAGTTGGCCTCCATCCCGGCGTTCATCGTCAGTCGTGTCTCGTCGAACAGCGCATCCACGTGCTCGCGCACACTGCTGTCGCGGCCGGTGAGGATGATCGGCTGGTCCGCCAATTGTTCCAGGGTCAGTTGTTGATGGCGGGTGAGGGGATGATCCAGCGGTACAAACGCGCACAAACGATCATTCAGCACCGGTACGAATTCCAGGCCGTGGCTGAGCCGTGCGCGCACGCCGATGCCGAAATCCACTTCGCCGGAACGTACTTGAGCGTGAATGCGATGGGCCACCAGGTCATGCAGGCGTACTTCGATCCCGGCAAAACGCTCGCGAAACAGGCGCAGAACAGGCGGCAGCGAACCGGCACAGACCGAGGGCAGGGCGGCGATGGTGACCACGCCTCGGCGTAAGGCGGCGAGGTCGCGGGAACCGGTGACGATGTTGTCCAGGTCCAGCAGCAGTTTTTCCATGGGCCCGCGCGCATCCAGGCCGGCGGCGGTGATACTGACGTGACGTGGGCTGCGGTCGAGCAGGGCGACGCCGAGCCAGTCTTCCAGCTGCTGCACTTGCACGGTCAGCGCAGAAGGCGATAGGTGCAGCTCATTGGCGGCCTTGGTGAAACTGCCGGTGCGGGCCACGGCAAGGAATGCCTGGATGTGTTGGATGCTGTTCTTCATTGCTGCTCGGCGGGTTCGGCCTGCAAACCAGCGCCTTCATCATCACCGGTATCAAGAACGTCGCCCCCGTGGTGGGTATGTTTGTGTTCGCGATCCTGTTTTTCGGGATCATGACCGACGCCGGCATGCTTGACCCCATCATTGATCGCATCCTGCGCACGGTAGGGACGCGTCCTACACGAATTGTCGTGGGTACGGCGACCTTGGCGTTACTGGTGCACCTGGACGGCTCCGGCGCGGTGACCTTTCTGGTGACGGTGCCGGCGATGCTGCCGCTGTACACGCGGCTGGGCATTGATAAGCGCATCCTCGCGTGTGTCTGCGCGATGGCGGCAGGGGTCAACTTCTTACCGTGGACCGGCCCGGTGCTGCGCTCCTCCGCGGCGTTGCATGTGCCGGTGGCGGACCTGTTCCAGCCGCTGATCCCGGTGCAGATCGTTGGTCTGATCTTCGTATTCGCCTGCGCCTGGTGGCTGGGTCATCGCGAAGAAAAACGCCTGGGCCTCGGCGCCGGCTCGGTCGTCGATGCGATGCCGCAACGGGTGCTCAGTGACGACGACATCAAGCTGCGTCGCCCAGGTCTGTTCTGGGTCAACTTGATCCTGACCGTGCTGGTGATGGTGGTGATGATTGCCGGCTGGGTCGACCCGGTGGTGATGTTTATGCTCGGCACCGTGATGGCTTTGTGTATCAACTATCCCAATGTGGACGCCCAGCGCGCCCGCATCGATGCCCACGCCAAGACCGCGCTGACCATGGCCAGTATCCTGCTCGCCGCCGGGGTGTTCACCGGGATCATGCAAGGCACCGGCATGCTCAAGGCGATTGCCGAAGTGGCGGTGGCGCAGATTCCGGCCGGCCACGGCAAGTTGATCCCGGCGGTGGTGGGCTTTATTTCCATGCCGTTGAGCATGCTGTTCGACCCCGACTCCTACTATTGCGGCGTAATGCCGGTGATCGCCGAAGTGGGTAAGGCCTTGGGCGTCGACCCGTTGCAAGTGGCCCAAGCCTCATTGCTCGGCGTGCACACCACCGGTTTCCCGGTCAGCCCGCTGACCCCGCGACCTTCCTGTTGGTGGGCCTGTGCAAGATCGAATTGGCCGATCACCAGCGCTTCACCATTCCGTTTCTGTTCGCAGCGTCGGTGTTGATGAGCCTGACGGCGTTGCTCCTGGGAGTAATTTGAGATGAAAACCTTGCGCATCGGTTCCGGCGCCGGCTATTCCGGCGACCGTATCGAACCTGCCGTGGAGCTGGCCGAGCGGGGCGACCTGGATTACCTGGTGTTCGAGTGCCTGGCTGAACGCACCATTGCCCTGGCGCAACAGGCGCGGATCAGTGATCCACAGGGTGGGTACGACCCCTTGCTGAGTGAGCGCATGCGCCGGGTGTTGCCTTTTGTTGGCCGGCCTGAAGGTCGCCGCCGCCTGCGGGTGATCACCAACATGGGCGCCGCCAATCCGGTATCCGCGGCTATTGAAGTGCGGCGGATTGCCGGTGAGTTGGGCCTTGATCTTAAGGTGGTTGCGGTCGTCGGCGACGACGTGTTGAACGTGTTGCAGCCCGAGTTTCTGTTGGATAATGGCCAGACTGTCGGCTCATTGGGTGAACGGCTGATTTCCGCAAATGCCTACCTGGGCGTCGACGGTATTCTGGAGGCGTTGCGTGCCGAAGCAGATGGGGTGATCACCGGGCGCGTGGCCGACCCATCGCTGTTCCTCGCGCCGCAGATGTTTGAATTTGGCTGGGCGCCGGACGATTGGCTGCGTCTGGGGCGCGGCACGTTGGTGGGGCATTTGCTCGAATGCGCCGGGCAAGTCAGCGGTGGGTATTTTGCCGATCCCGGCTTCAAGGACGTGGATGACCTCGCGCGCCTGGGCTTCCCCTTGGCTGAGATCGATGCCGACGGCGACGCCTTGATCACCAAGGTTGCCGGCTCAGGTGGGCGGGTCAGCCGCGCCACCTGTACTGAGCAACTGATCTACGAAGTGCACGACCCGGCGGCGTACCTCACGCCGGATGTGACGGCCGATTTTTCCCAGGTGGGGTTTGTCGAAGAAAGCGTTGATCGCGTGCGCGCCAGCGGTGCCGACGGCCGCGCGCGGCCCGAACAATTGAAGATCAGCGTCGGCTATCTGGATGGCTGGATCGGTGAAGGGCAGATGTCCTACGGCGGCCCCGGTGCTGTCGCACGGGCGCAGCTGGCGCGGGATGTAGTCCTCAAGCGTCTTGAGTTGATGGGCGTGAAGATGCAAGACCTGCGCGCGGAGCTGATCGGCATGGACTCGCTTCACGGCACACGCAGCACAGTCGAACCCTGGGAAGTGCGCCTGCGCGTGGCGGCCCGCTGTGAGGATCGCGGCGAAGCGGTGCGCGTTGGCAATGAAGTTGAAACCCTCTACACCAATGGCCCGTCCGAAGGCGGCGGCGCGAGCAAAAGCGTGCGCCAAGTGGTGGCCGTGGCGTCGTTGCTGCTGCCGCGCAATGCGGTCAACCCGAGGATCGAAGCATGAAGTTGCACACGCTGGCCCACTCCCGCACCGGGGATAAGGGCGACACGTCGAATATCTCGATCATTGCCTACCGTGCCGAGGATTATCCGCTGCTGTGCGAACAGCTCACGGCCGAGCGCGTGGCTGAGTTTTTCGCTGGCTTGCGCGAACCGGGGGCGGCACCTGTGCGGCGTTATGAGTTGCGCAATGTGCAGGCGCTGAATTTCGTGCTGCCGGGGATCCTGCGCGGTGGCGTCACCCGTTCGCTGGCGCTGGATGCGCATGGCAAGTGCCTGGGTTCCGCGCTGCTGGGTCTGGTAATACGGCGTTAAGGCGGGCACAGGCAAGCCAGCGCCCACATTTTGATTTTTTAAACCTGTCAGACCGCAGCAAACCGCTTGTCCAGGTAATCAATGATCACCTTGGAGTCATACATCCAGGTGGTCTGGCCATTTTCTTCAATGCGCAGGCACGGCACTTTGATCTTGCCGCCTTGCTCCAGCAGGGTCTGGCGGTCCTGCTCGTTGTTCTTCGCATCCTTCAACGCCACTGGCACATTCAGACGATGCAGGGTGCGGCGAGTCTTCACGCAGAACGGGCAGGCATGGAATTGATAGAGCGTCAGCTCCTTGGCTGCCGCATTCACCAACGCCTGCTGTTCGGCAGGCCGCTGCTTTTTGCGCGGGCGGGTAAGGAAGTCGCCCGCGATGATGACGTGGCCGAGGCCCACTCGAAGTGCTTTGACGAACATGGCTAAAACCTCTTGCCCGATACAGAAGGGGCCGCAGCTTACCTCAATTTGGCAGGCGAAAAAAAACCGGCGATGAACGCCGGCTTTTTCGTATGCAGCCTGTTACTTGATCAGGCTGAGGAATTCGCTGCGGGTGGCCGCGTTTTCGCGGAACTCACCCAGCATCACCGAGGTGATCATCGACGAATTCTGCTTCTCGACACCGCGCATCATCATGCACATGTGCTTGGCTTCAATCACCACGGCCACGCCCAGGGCGCCTGTCACTTGCATCACGGCATCGGCGATCTGGCGGCTGAGGTTCTCCTGGATCTGCAGGCGGCGGGCGTACATGTCGACGATCCGCGCAACCTTTGACAGGCCCAGCACTTTGCCGCTCGGGATATACGCCACGTGGGCCTTACCGATAAACGGCAGCAGGTGGTGTTCGCACAGCGAGTACAACTCGATGTCCTTGACCAGCACCATTTCGCTGTTGTCGGAGCTGAACAAGGCACCGTTGGTGACTTCTTCGAGCGTCTGCTCATAGCCGCGGCAAAGGTACTGCATCGCCTTGGCGGCACGTTTTGGCGTGTCGAGCAGGCCCTCGCGGGAAACGTCCTCGCCGAGTTGGCCGAGGATCTCGGTGTAATTCTGTTCCAGGGACATGAAACTACCTGTGGGATTTTCGCAAAGCGCAAGGTTACGGTGGCGGACACATCGCTGCAAGCCTGACGAGGGCACTTGTTACTCGTCACGCCCTTCCATCATGGTGCGCTTGAGCATCACATACACCGCTCCCGCGCCGCCGTGGCGGGCCTGGCACGAGGTAAAGCCGAGTACCTGGGCGTGCTGGCGTAGCCAGGTGTTGACGTGGCTCTTGATCATGGGCCGCTTGCCGTCCAGCCGCACGGCCTTGCCATGGGTAACGCGCACGCAGCGGATTTCGAACTTGGTGGCTTCGGCCAGGAAGGCCCACAGGGTTTCGCGGGCTTTTTCCACGGTCATGCCGTGCAGGTCGAGGCTGCCTTCGAAGGGGATCTGGCCGGCCTTGAGCTTGCGCATCTGGCTTTCCTGCACGCCGTCGCGGGTCCACATCAGCTCGTCTTCGGGGCCGACATCGATTACGAATTGGTCCGACAGGCCGTCCACGGTGGTGGCGTCGGTGCGCACGGTCGCGGCCTGGCGCAGCTTGGCGATCTGCGCCCGGTCGGCCTTGGGTTTGCCGGTATCGGCGCGATCGTGCTTGATCGGCTTGACGCCGCGCAGCTCGTTTTTGAACAGGGAAAAGTCGTCGTCGTGCATGTTGGCCTCCGCGAAGGGCGGGCAGTTTACCTAAATCGCGGCGGCCAGGGCGCAGGAAACGCTATCCAAGCGCCATCAGTCGTGCTTTTTCATCAGATGCGAAGCGATGTTCAGCGACAACGGCTGGCGCATTTTCCGACGGCTGCGCCGCCACAACCACACGCCCAGCCACAGCACCAACAGCCCGATCGCCAACAGAATCGCCGAACCGCCAGGGCTGGCATTCAGCTCGCCAAGGGCCGGCGAGTGACCAAATAGACCGGCGCCACCAGCGCCAGCCAACAGCACACCAATAATCGCCAGCAGCGCGGCAATGCCGGCCACCAGGCGCAGACGCCAGTTGCTCGGGCCCTTGGGGCGCAAGCGACGAGCATCAAAACCATCGGATATCTTCATTCCGACCTTTCCTCCAGGGTATCGGCCCTTCGACCGGACAATACACAGGTTGTTCCGGGGGGAGGGGTAAATGCGCCAAATGAAAGGGCTCTGCGGATGAGCGGGGCAATAAACACTGCCGCGCCGCTCATCAAAAGGTCGATCAGATCAGGTCTTTGGTCTGCGCGAGAGTGGCAAAGTTGTCGGCCATGATCGCCATTTCAGTCTGCTGCACATGCTCGGCGCTCAAGATGCCGCCTTTGTAAGGCAGGTCACGGGTGGTGCAGGCGTCTTCCACCAGGGTGCAGCGAAAGCCCAGGTTCTTGGCGGCACGCACGGTGGTGCTGACACTGGAATGGCTCATGAAGCCGCAGACGATCAAGTCCAGAGGGCCGAGGTCTTGCAGGTGTTTTTCCAGGCCCGTGCCGTGAAAGGCACTGGGCAGCAGCTTGCCGATGATGGTTTCGTCGCCAAGAGGCTCGAGGCCGGGAATGAACTCACCGCGCTCGCCCTGGGGGTCAAACAGGCCACCCACGGTGCCCAGATGGCGTACATGCACGATCGGTCGCCCTGCATTGCGTGCCGCTGCAACGAGTTGTTTGATGTTTTCGACAGCTGCGTCCATGCCCGAGAGGGCGAGTGGACCGCTGAGGTATTCCTTCTGGGCGTCGATGATCACGAGAGTCGCATGGGCAAGGTTCGCTGCTGCGTAACCACGACCGCTGAGTTGAAACATCGTCTTTGGAACGGACATTCTGGGGCTCCTGTGAGGGGGGCTTTTGCGACATTGTCCACTGGCTGAGCGGTTCTGTGAATCGCTACGATCGTAAGGTACGCCGTTGTTGACGTGCAGCCATGTCAATAGGTGGGCTTGTTTAACACAATGATGGCAATTTGGATGAATTCCGACGTGTGGCGACAGGTGTTCGTACATCGTCGATAGGGGCTAAGGCTGTTAGAATCGCCAGTCGTTTTTTCCAGGAGCTTGCCCCCGTGACCACTTCTTCTTCCCTGCGCACCTTGCGCGACCATATCCGTTGGGCTGTCAGCCGTTTTCATGGGGAAGACCTGTTTTTTGGCCATGGCACCGACAATGCCTGGGACGATGCCCGGCAACTGGTGCTCGGCGCCTTGCACCTGCCATGGGAAATTGCCGACAGTTACCTGGATTGCAACCTGGAAGAAGAGGAAGTCGCGCACCTGCAACGGTTGCTGCACCGCCGGATCCACGAACGCGTGCCGACACCTTATCTGATTGGCGAGGCCTGGTTCTGTGGCATGTCATTTATCGTTGATGAGCGTGTGCTGATCCCGCGTTCGCCGATCGGCGAGCTGATTGAAAACCGCTTCGCGCCTTGGTTGGCCCAGCCACCGGCACGCATCCTAGACCTGTGCACCGGCTCCGGCTGCATCGGCATCGCCTGTGCCTACGAGTTCCAGGACGCCGAGGTGGTGCTGGGGGACTTGTCCTTCGAAGCCCTGGAAGTGGCTAACCAGAACATCGAGCGTCATGGCGTTGATGAGCGCGTGTATACCGTACAGGGCGACGGTTTCGACGGCCTGCCGGGCCAGCGCTTTGACCTGATCGTGTCCAACCCGCCGTACGTGGATGCCGAAGACTTTGCCGACATGCCTGACGAATACCAGCACGAGCCGGAGCTGGGCCTGGCGTGCGGCGATGATGGCTTGAATCTCGTGCGGCGTATGCTGGCCGAGGCGGCGGACCACTTGACCGAGAAGGGTTTGCTGATGGTTGAAGTGGGCAACAGCCAGGTCCACGTCGAAGCGTTGTACCCGGAAGTGGATTTTGCCTGGCTGGATTTCCAGCGCGGTGGGCATGGGGTGTTTATGTTGACGGCGGAACAGTGCCTGGCGCATCAAGCAGTGTTTGCCGCCAGAGTTTAACTTGTCCTAGCCATAGGAATACGGTGCAAATGTGGGAACGAGCACGCCCGCTCCCACATTTTGATCTTATTTCCTAGTGCGAACCTGTTTCAGCGGTGTGTCGCAATCCAGATCAACAACCCCGCCTGAAACACCGTAAACGCCACCAGGCACGTGATGGTAAAGCGCAACCCGCTGTCCTCACGCTTGAACTTGGTGACTTTTTCCTCTTCCTTGCGCAGCTTCACTTCGTGTTCCATCAGATTCTGCTCGGCCTGTTGCAGCATCTGCGCCGCTTCAAGAATCTCCACGAACTGCACCTTCTCGGTGTTCCAGCTGTCCAGCACGTCGCTGACCTTGCCCGGTTGCACATTGCCTTTGAGGTGCTGCACATCGGCGTAGGCCACATCAAAACCCTGGATGCGCAAGAAGTGATCGCGGCGCAGGCGTGTCGCTTCGTTCAATGCGTCCTTGTTGGACAGGTCCACGCCGTCGACACGATAGTGCGACCACTTCCTCTTCGCCCACGCGGCGGCTTGGGCGACCAGGAAGCGGCCGATACCGCGGTTGGCCGGTTCGATCTCCAGGCTGTTGCCCGGGCCGAAATGCACGCGGTGCTTGTCGTGGTCGACCCAGATATCCAGGTGATTCTGCTCACGGCGCACGCGCTGGCCCGGCAGTTGGATGACCATGCGCAGCAGGCTGTGGTGCTTGTCATTGCGCTCGGCATAACCGAATTGCACGAACCGCAATGGCCGCACGCCCGTGGCCCGGTCGGTTGCCAAGGGGGCCAGGCGCAGCATCTTGAAATGCTCGGCCTGAACATCCGCCCATGGCAGGGTCGCCGCGTCGACGGCCTCGGTTTTTTCAGCCGGGGTTTCGGCGGTAGGTTCCGGTGTTGCTTCAGTGGTTGTCATGCGGCGCTATCCTGTCCAAGCCCAGCAAACCGACAGTCTGTTTACTGTCGACCCTGGGCTTATCGGCCGTTTTTTCCAAGACTGGAGGCAAATTGCCGCTTAATGGGGTTGAAGTCCGTCGATAAAGCGCACCAGACGACTGCCCAGCTCGGCGGCGAGGGGCAATTGCGGGTCGTTGTAAGAGGCCAATTGCTGTTTCACGTCGTTGGGCACGATGCGCATCACGTGGTTCATGCCCCCGATCACCGCAAGCTGAGCGTCTGGCTTGGCCTTTTTCAGTTGCTGGGCATCGCCCACTCCGACCTGGATGTCGTTGGTGCCCTGGATGATCAGCGCTGGCATGCGCAGCTTTGCGAAGGCGGCCGACGGGTCGGCGCGAAACAAACTGATCAGATACGGCTGCACACTGGGTCGGAAAATGCCTTCCAGTGGGCCAGGCACATCCATATCCACTTGGCCGGCCTTGAGGTGATCGAGGATTTGATTGCTGCGCAGCAGCAGGGCAGGCGGCAGGTGATCGGCCAACTGTTGGCGGATCACCTGATCAACCGGGCGTGCGCTGCCGGACAGGGAAATCACCCCGGCGGGGTCCAGTTGCGGCGCGGCGAGGGCTGCTACCAGGGCGCCTTCACTATGGCCGAGCACAATCAGCGGGCCCATGCGTTTGTCGGCTTTGAGCAGTTTGCCCCACGCCACGGCGTCCGCGACGTAAGCGTCCAGGGTCAGGTTGCGCTCATCCGGCGTGGCGGCCAGGCTGGCGGCCACGCCACGCTTGTCGTAGCGCACGCTGGCGATGTTATGCCGCGCCAGCACCCAGGCCAGGCGCTTGAGGCTGTCGTTGCGCGCCCCGTCGGCACTGTTGCCGTTGCGGTCGGTGGGGCCGGAGCCGGCAATGATCAGCACCACCGGTACTGGCTCGTCGGATTTGGGCAGTAGGAGTGAGCCAAACAGCTCGCCGCTACCGGTGTCCAGGCTTATGGGGCGTTGCAACACAATGGGGGAGGCGGCAAAGCCAAGGCTGGAAAACAGGGTGAGGGTCAACAGTAGAACTCGCAGCATCATCGCGCCATCATCAGAGAGGTGCCGGTTGGACCAAGGTCTACCGGTAAGGTTTCGAGGATGAACTAGTCGGTTGGCCTGCGTATACTGGCGGCCTTAAGTTATTACAGTTGACTTGATTCAACTGATTTCACGGAGCGCCCTGCATGTCCGGCAATACCTTCGGCAAGTTGTTCACTGTCACCACCGCGGGCGAAAGCCATGGCCCGGCGTTGGTCGCCATTGTCGACGGCTGCCCGCCTGGCCTCGAGCTGTCCGTGGCAGACCTGCAGCGTGACCTCGATCGTCGCAAACCCGGCACCAGCCGCCACACCACCCAGCGCCAGGAGCCCGACGAAGTCGAGATTCTTTCCGGCGTGTTCGAAGGGCGTACCACCGGCTGCTCCATCGGCTTGCTGATCCGCAACACCGACCAGAAGTCCAAGGACTACTCGGCGATCAAGGACCTGTTCCGTCCGGCCCACGCCGATTACACCTACCACCACAAATACGGCGAACGCGACTACCGTGGCGGTGGCCGCAGCTCGGCCCGCGAAACCGCCATGCGTGTGGCTGCCGGCGCCATTGCCAAGAAATACCTGGCGACCCAGGGCATCGTGATCCGCGGCTACATGAGCCAGTTGGGCCCGATTGAAATTCCGTTCAAGACCTGGGACAGCGTGGAAGAAAACGCTTTCTTCAGCCCCGACCCGGACAAGGTGCCGGAACTGGAAGCCTACATGGACCAGTTGCGCCGCGACCAGGATTCGGTCGGCGCCAAGATCACCGTGGTTGCCGAAGGCGTTAAACCGGGCCTGGGCGAACCGATCTTCGACCGCCTCGATGCCGAACTGGCCCACGCGCTGATGAGCATCAACGCCGTCAAAGGCGTGGAAATCGGCGCCGGCTTCGCGTGCGTGTCCCAGCGCGGCACCGAGCATCGCGACGAGCTGACCCCGCAAGGTTTTCTCAGCAACAACGCGGGCGGCATCCTCGGCGGTATATCCTCCGGCCAGCCGATCGTTGCGCACCTGGCGCTCAAGGCGACCTCAAGCATCACCACAACGGGCCGTTCGATTGATGTGCACGGTAACCCGGTTGACGTGATCACCAAGGGCCGCCACGACCCCTGCGTCGGCATCCGCGCTACGCCGATTGCCGAAGCGATGATGGCCATCGTGTTGATGGACCACCTGCTGCGCAACCGTGGTCAAAATGCTGACGTCCATGTAACCACCCCGGTACTGGGCCAGCTGTGACTGCTTGTTGTAGTGAGCGAGCTTGCTCGCGCTGGGCTGCGAAGCAGCCCCCTGCCAAGCCATGACTAACCCTCTCCCATACTGGCGCCTCTCCAGCTTCTACCTGTTCTACTTCGCCCTGCTTGGGGCGACAGCGCCGTTCCTGGCGCTGTACTTCAATCACCTCGGGTTCTCCAGCGCGCGCATCGGCGAGCTGGTAGCGATCCCCATGCTGATGCGCTGCGTGGCGCCCAACCTGTGGGGCTGGCTGGGTGACTACACCGGCCAACGCCTGGCCATCGTGCGCGTTGGC
Organism: Pseudomonas sp. EA_15y_Pfl1_P101; assembly: GCF_963970835.1. Taxonomy (NCBI): domain Bacteria; kingdom Pseudomonadati; phylum Pseudomonadota; class Gammaproteobacteria; order Pseudomonadales; family Pseudomonadaceae; genus Pseudomonas; species Pseudomonas sp. EA_15y_Pfl1_P101. The sequence goes on from NZ_CAXAPA010000005.1 coordinate 224,818, forward strand.
GCGGTGTGCACCCTGGCGAGTTTTTCGCTGATCTTCGTCAGTCATACCTACGCCTGGCTGGCCCTGGTGATGGCGCTGCATGCGTTCTTCTGGCACGCAGTGCTGCCGCAGTTTGAAGTGATCACCCTCGCGCACCTGCGCAAACAAACCTCGCGCTATAGCCAGATCCGCCTCTGGGGCTCCATTGGTTTTATCCTCACCGTGGTGATCATGGGTCGCCTGTTCGACTGGCTGAGCCTGGACATCTACCCGGTGGTGGTTGTGGTGATCATGGCCGGCATCATCGGCGCCAGCCTGTGGGTGCCGAACGCGCAGCCGGCGACCCAGGGTAGTCGCCTGGCAGGCGAGGGATTCCTGAAACAATTGTGCAGCCCGGGCGTCTTGGCGTTTTACGCCTGCGTGGCGTTGATGCAAATGAGCCACGGCCCGTACTACACCTTTCTCACCCTGCACCTCGAACACCTGGGTTACAGCCGTGGTGTGATCGGCCTGTTGTGGGCTTTGGGTGTCGTGGCGGAAGTGCTGATGTTCCTCGCCATGAGCCGTATCCTCTCGCGCTTTTCGGTACGCCGGGTATTGCTCGCCAGTTTGCTGCTGGCGGCACTGCGCTGGCTGCTGCTGGGTTCGTTTGCCGAGTTTTTCTGGGTGCTGTTGCTGGCGCAGGTGATGCACGCCGCCACCTTCGGCAGCTTTCACGCGGCAGCGATTGCCTTTGTGCAGCGCAGTTTTGGCGACAAACAACAAGGCCAGGGCCAGGCACTGTATGCCGCCCTGGCCGGTACCGGCGGTGCGCTGGGCGCGCTGTATTCGGGCTACAGTTGGAACCTGTTGGGGCCGACCCTGACCTTCAGCATCGCCAGCGTCGCCGCCCTGGCCGCCGCCGTTATCATCGGTCTTCGATTGCAAGAGCAGAACCAAGGAACCCTTCAATGAGCTACGTCGCTGTCTACTCCGCCGCTACACCGGACACTCCGAACAAGGTCTTGACCCATTTCGATGACATCGCCGCGACTCTGGCCGAGCATGGCGTGCGCTTTGAGCGCTGGCAGCCGAGCCCGATTGAGCAGGGCGCCAGCGATGCCGAACTGATCGCGGCGTATCAGACGCAGATCGATGCTCTCGGCTACGGCTCTGTAGAAGTGCTGCGCGTTACCGGCGATCACGCGCAAAAATCTGAACGGCGTGCACAGTTTTTGGACGAGCGCCGTTACAGTGAAGACGATGGGCGTTTTTTCATTGCTGGCCAGGGCCTGTTCGCCCTGCACATTGGCGACTACGTGTACGCCGTGCGTTGCGAGAAAAACGACCTGCTGGTGATTCCCGCCGGTATTGCGCACTGGTTTGACATGGGTGAGAACCCGCACTTCGTAGCGTTGCGGTTGTTCAATACGGCGAAAGGGTGGGTACCTGAATTCACAGGTGACGATATTGCCCGGCGCTTTCCCGGTTTGGACGATTAATTACGGCCTATCAGAAACTTCAATCCCCGTATGGTGGAAGTTTCTGTGGGAAGAAACTTAACCTTCTGTAGGGACTTGCTGTTTATTTTCGGGCCTGCGCCTTAATACCATTCCTTATGTAACTCTCTCTGGTATTAGCGTTTATATCACCTGTCAATAGGAGGAATCCGAAGGGTGATAGGACGTCGACCAATAAAATGGAGAGAACGCAATGAGAGGCCCGAGGGAATCGTTTCTACCGCCGTATTCGGTACCCAATGCTGCCAGGCGACGCATTAACCTGGCGGGCAAGTCGCTGACCCCGACAGAATTGGAAATATTGCGCTGGGCCTCGGAAGGCAAGACTGTGTGGGAGATCAGTAAGATACGCGCCACGTCAGAAGCCACGGTAAAATTCCACTTGCGCAATATCTACGGCAAGTTGGAAGTGACCAACCGCGTGCAGGCAATGAATGAGGCTGCGCGTCAGGGGCTTTGCTGAAGGCGTAAAAAAGGGCCGCGACACTCAACAGTGTCGCGGCCCTCTGCTTTGTCTGAGCCTTAAGCCGAGTGGTACGTCGGCAGGGCAAAGCGGTTTTGGCTCTGCAGCATCGAAATCTGCGGCAGGTCGCTGGCTTGTTCGGCGAGGTCGCGGCGAATGGCGCTGATCACCCAGGTCAATTGGTCGGCAGTGTGCAACTGCTGGTAGGAGATCGAGCGCTTCACCTGTTTGCCTTCGCTGTTACGCAGGGTCAACAGGATGCCGCCGTCAGGACGTGGCTGAGTGGTGACGTCGTAGTTGGAGAATACTGAAGCGAATTTATCTTGGATCAGGCTCATGTCTATCAGCTCCGTTGGCTCAAGTTGGCAAGCATGGAGTGATAGGTGCAGTGATTGTGCCAGCTACCGATTTATAAAAATATCCTTATAAATCAGTGTCTTGTGAAAATTCAAGAATTTCAGTTTCGTGCAATTTGCATGAATGGCCATCATGTATCCTGCATTTTGCGTTGTTCCTCAGGCCTGAACAGGCGCCCCATCAGTTTTTAAGACTGCCTCTGCGTCGCTAAATTCCATTTTTCCGCGGTCGCTCATCAGGATACAAAACTTTTCAAATCCTGCGTGTACAGCCGAAGAGTGGCTGACGTACTTTCCTGCAAGGTTTACGAAGAATAAGAAAAAGGACGTTCCCATGAGCCATCCGCCAAACGACATGATCACTTGGGGCATGATGCTGCGTAAGATGCCTGCCATTGTTTGTGCGCTCCCCCGCGTGGTACGCGGCATGCGTGCCGCCAATGTCACAGACCCCCAGCAACCCTGCGGCCTGGGCTGGCACTTTGAACAAGCCGCCTTGCGTAACCCGGATGGCGCCGCCTTGTTGTACGCCGACCGCGTCCTCAGCTACACCGAAGCCAACCAACACGCCAACCGCATTGCCCATCATCTGCAGGCCCATGGCATCGGCAAGGGTGATGTAGTCGCGATGTTTATCGAAAACCGTCCCGAACTGCTGCTTAACGTGTTGGCCGTGACCAAGCTGGGCGGCATCTGCGCCATGCTCAATACGGCGCAAACCCAAGCGGCGCTGGTGCACAGCCTTAACCTGGTGAACCCCGTGGCGATCGTGGTGGGGGCAGAATTGGTGGACGCCTACGAAGTCGTGCGTAATGAGGTGGCGATCGAGGCAAAACGCACGTGGTTCGTCGCCGAGCAACACGGCGCCACGGTGCCGCAAGGTTACATCGACCTGATCGCTGCCAGCGCCGAGCGCCCGGCGACTAACCCGGCCAGCACCGCGCAGGTTTTCTTCAACGATCCCTGCTTTTATATCTACACCTCCGGCACCACGGGCTTGCCCAAGGCCGGCATCATGAAGCACGGCCGCTGGACCAAGACCGCCGTCAGCTTCGGCAGCATTGCCTTGGACATGGGCCCGGACGACGTCCTTTATTGCACGCTGCCGCTCTATCACGCCACCGGCCTGTGCGTGTGCTGGGGCTCGGCGATTGTCGGAGCGTCGGGGTTTGCCATCCGGCGTAAATTCAGTGCCAGCCAGTTCTGGGACGACGCGCGTAGATTCAAGGCGACCACACTCGGTTATGTCGGTGAATTGTGCCGTTACCTGCTCGACCAGCCAGCCAGCGAAAACGATGGTGATCACCGCGTGACCAAGATGGTCGGCAATGGCCTGCGTCCTGGCGTGTGGGCGCAGTTCAAGGCGCGTTACGGCGTTCATCATGTGTGCGAGTTGTATGCCGCCAGCGACGGCAATATCGGCTTCACCAACGTCTTGAATTTCGACAATACCGTCGGTTTTTGCCTGCAGCACTGGGCGCTGGTGGACTACACCCTCGATACGGGTGAGCCCCTACGCGGCAGCGATGGTTTCATGCACAAAGTGAAGACAGGTGGGCAGGGATTGTTGCTGGCCAGGATCGATGAAAAGTCGCCTTATGATGGCTACACCGACCCGGAAAAGAACCGCCAGGTGGTCCTCACCGATGTATTCGTGAAGGGCGACCGCTACTTCAATACCGGCGATCTGGTGCGCAGCATTGGCTTTGGCCATGCGCAATTCGTCGACCGTATGGGGGATACCTATCGCTGGAAGGGCGAAAACGTCTCCACTACTGAAGTTGAGAATGTCCTGTTGCAACATCCGCAGATCGCCGAGGTCGTGGCCTATGGTGTGGAAATCGAAAACACCAACGGCCGTGCCGGCATGGTTGCCATCACCCCGAGCGAGTCCCTGGCCGCCCTGGACATGCGCGAGTTGCTGCAGTTCGCCCATGGCCAGTTGCCGCATTATGCGGTGCCGTTGTTCCTGCGGATCAAGGTGAAGATGGAAACCACCGGTACCTTCAAATACCAGAAAGTACGGCTCAAGCAGGAGGCGTTCGACCCGGACAAGGCAGGCAATGATCCGGTCTACGCCTGGCTGCCGGGTTCGGACTGCTATGTACCGGTGACGGGGCCATTGTTGGCGCAGATCCAGGCCGGCCACTTCCGTTATTAACCGTAGCGTTATTGATTCTGCCTATGGCGCCTTTTGACAAAAAAGCCATGACAGGTGGGAACTCCCTCGCGACACTGGCGCCTATTCAGTATCAGGACAAGGAGCCCCACATGTCAGATCAACCCAAACAAATGACCGATGATGAAGCCGCCGAATTTGCCGAGCAGGTCTTTGACGTCGCCCGCAAAGGCGACGCCGCTATGCTCGCCGCGCTGCTGGCCAAAGGCTTGCCAGCCAATTTTCGTAACCATAACGGCGACACCCTGTTGATGCTCGCGGCCTACCACGGCCATGCCGAGGCGGTAAAAGTCCTGCTGGAGTTCAAGGCTGACCCGCTGATCGCCAATGACAAAAACCAGTTGCCGATCGCCGGGGCTGCGTTCAAGGGCACCTTGCCGGTAGTACAGGCGCTGATCGAAGGGGGCGCGCCAGTGGATGCCTCCTCCTCGGACGGCCGTACCGCCTTGATGATGGCGGCAATGTTCAACCGCGTGGAGATGGTCGACTACCTGCTCGGCCAGGGCGCCAACCCCAAGGCGACTGATGCCCAGGGCGCGACGGCGTTGGCGGCGGCGCAGACCATGGGCGCCGTGGATACGGCGGCGCAGTTGCGGAAACTGGTGTAGGCTACGCGCCCTCAAAAACCAGCCCGCTACAGGACCATGCCCATGAAAACCGCCCTCGTCGAACTCATCAGCAAAATCAGCGCCGGCGTCATGGGCGAGGACGAAGTGGCGCGTATCGCCGATGAAGCGGCCCAGGCCTACGCGGACCCGGCGGCGTTTTTGGCGGCCAACCCGGATATCAACTACGACGATACCTTCCCGATTCCTTTGGGTGAATGGATCGTCGTCGGCAGCCTGCCGGACACCGTGTTGTTCCAGGCCGACACCTACGGCGACCTGTTCGCACAGATCGTCGCTTCGTTCGGCCCAGGCGTAGCGTTCAACCTCAAGCCCAAGCAACTGGCCAAGACCGAAGACCTGACTGCACTGAACCGCATCCAGATCCAGATGAGTGCCCTCAGCCCGGAAGATGGCGGCTACGTGTTGCTCAACTTCAGCCAACTGTTGGACGACGAGATCCAGGCCGTGCTGGTCTACGGCAACGACCTGCCGCGCGTGCTGGCGTTGTGCGCCGAAGTCGGTATCAAGGGCGAACCGTCCCTGGAAGCGCTGAAGATCGCTGTGCACGTCTGAAATAGAACGGAACCCCGGCCAGTGCTGACTATCCTACAAGTGCATGCCCTCACTTAGGAGCGACACCATGGGTTCGACTTTCAATGGCCTGATCGGGCTGATCATCCTGGCGCTGGATATCTGGGCGATCATCAATGTGTTCAAAAGCGGTGCCAGCACGGGCGCCAAGGTGCTGTGGATTTTGCTGATCCTGTTGTTGCCGGTGCTGGGCTTGATCATTTGGGCAATCGCCGGGCCGCGTGGCAACGTGCGGATATGACTGTAAAACTGCCCACTCAACATTGAGTGGCCGTAGTCAATGTGGGAGGGGGGCAATCCCCCTCCCATATTTCTTTGTGTCGAAATATTCGCTACACAGAATTTTCACACAGCCTTCCGGACAATTCCCTTCGTTCTATTTCCTTGTAGGACGGCTCTGTCGCCGGCTGGCGAAAGCCCTACAAAGAAGTGTTTTTCCTCAGTAATCAATAGCGTTGATGGCATTCATCGGGCACCATTTGCGCCAACGCGCTTACCCCCCGTTCCTACACGCTTGGGCGTGGGCAGGATGCCGCAGCAATATTTCGCAACTTAAACTTCCAATGGGTCCTCAAACGACATGGCAAACCCGGACGCCCTGAATCATCAGCGAGCTTCAAGTCGCCTGCTGCAACCCACCGTCAAATCCCATCTGGCATACACGCTGCTCTGCGCACTGGTCATGATGGTGATGTTCTCCCTGCTGCGCCTGGCGCTGCTGGTGTACAACCGCGAGATGATCCTCGACACGCCGGCCTCGACCTTCCTTGAAGCGTTCGCCAACGGCCTGCGCCTGGACCTGCGCCTGGTGGTTTACCTGATCATCCCATTGCTGCTGGCGTTGTTCAGCGTACGGGCGATGGCTGCTCGCGGGTTCTTCCGTTTCTGGCTGACCGTGGCGTCCAGCATCGCCCTGTTCCTGGGCCTGATGGAAATGGACTTCTATCGCGAGTTCCACCAGCGCCTCAACGGCCTGGTGTTCCAGTACGTGAAGGAAGACCCGAAAACCGTGATGAGCATGCTCTGGTACGGTTTTCCGGTGGTGCGTTACCTGCTGGCCTGGGCCGTGGGCACGCTGATCCTGAGCATCGCCTTCAAAGGCGCCGACCGTGCAACGCGCCCACGCGGGCCGTTCAGCGGTGGCAGCATCGGCACTCGCCAAGTAGCGCCGTGGTACACGCGTATTGCGGTGTTCGTGGTCTGCCTGTTGGTCGCTGTCATCGCCGCGCGTGGCACTCTGCGCCAAGGCGCGCCACTGCGTTGGGGTGACGTCTACACCACCGACTCGAACTTCGCTAACCAACTGGGCCTGAATGGCACGTTGTCGCTGGTCGGCGCGGCCAAGGCACGGTTCTCCGAGCATCGTGACAACACTTGGAAGGCGACGCTGGAACAGCCGTTGGCGACCCAGACTGTGCGCGACATGCTGGTGCTGCCGACGGAAAAACTGGTGGATACCGACACCGCCGCCGTGCGCCGCGAGTTCACCCCACCGGCAGAGAAAACCCTGCCGATCAAGAACGTCGTCGTGATCCTGATGGAAAGCTTCGCCGGTCACTCGGTCGGCGCCCTGGGTCGTCCGGGTACCATCACGCCGTACTTCGACAAACTGTCCAAGGAAGGCCTGTTGTTCGACCGCTTCTTCTCCAACGGCACTCACACTCACCAGGGGATGTTTGCCACCATGGCGTGTTTCCCCAACCTGCCGGCGTTCGAATACCTGATGCAGACCCCGGAAGGCAGCCACAAGCTGTCGGGCCTGCCCCAGTTGCTCAGCGCGCGCAAGTTTGACGACGTGTATGTCTACAACGGTGACTTCGCCTGGGATAACCAATCGGGCTTCTTCAGCAACCAGGGCATGACCCACTTCATTGGTCGCAACGACTTCGTCGACCCGGTGTTCTCCGACCCGACCTGGGGCGTGTCCGATCAGGACATGTTCAACCGTGGCCTGGAAGAGCTGAAAGCTCGCGAAGGCGGCAAGCCGTTCTATGCCTTGCTGCAAACCTTGTCCAACCACACGCCGTATGCCTTGCCGACGCCATTGCCGGTCGAGAAGGTCACGGGTCGTGGCAGCCTTGACGAGCATTTGACGGCGATGCGCTACTCCGACTGGGCGTTGGGCCAGTTCTTTGAAAAGGCGCGTAAGGAGCCGTATTTCAAGGAAACCTTGTTCGTGATTGTCGGCGACCACGGCTTTGGCAACGAACAGCAGATCACCGAAATGGACCTGGGTCGCTTTAACGTGCCGATGCTGATGATCGCACCGGGCATACAGGAGAAGTTCGGCGAGCGTGACCACACCGTGGGCACCCAGATCGACATCGTGCCGACCATCATGGGCCGCCTGGGTGGCGAAACCTTGCACCAGTGCTGGGGGCGCGACCTGCTGAACCTGCCGGAAGGCGATAAAGGCTTCGGCGTGATCAAACCGTCGGGCAGCGATCAGACAGTGGCGCTGGTTACCGGCGATCGCATTCTGGTGTTGCCGAAGGAAATGCCACCCAAGCTCTGGGAATATGAGCTGGGCGCCCACCCGACCGGTAAAGTGATTCCTGAATCGCCGGACGAGGGGGCATTGAGGCAGAAACTTGAGTCGTTCCTACAGACGGCGACCAAGAGCCTGTTGGATAACACCGCCGGTGTGGCTGACGGCAAGCCGGACTAATTAACCGGCAATAAAAAAGAGGCCTTTTTCAAGGCCTCTTTTTTTGCTGTTTTTTTGCTGTTTTTTTGCTACCAGGACTTTATATCCGGCCAAGCAACATCAACACCAGCAGCACAACCAATACCACCCCGAGGATACCCGACGGGCCGTAACCCCAGTTACGCGAGTGAGGGAACACTGGCAGACCACCGACCAGCAGGAGGATCAGGATAATGATCAGAATGAGGCTCATGGTTTTTCCTTATTGTCTTTCTGCAAAGACCGGTTATTTAACGATAGGCCCGACAGCTAACTTACGGACGCCTTAATAACTCCGACTATTGCCCCTCGCGAAAAATTCAGTATTTTTTAAAGCATTTCGTGCACTCGCTTATTTCTTTTAATGCGTTCGCAAATCCGCTTTGCTAGTTGAAAAATATTGAACTTAGGCAATAGGCAAACATCCGACCCAGTCGCCGGTTTGCCAAGGGCATTCATCACTCTGATGGTGGGTGGGTGTGGGAAAAACCTTCGCTACACTGCCGGTCACTTCTTCCGTGAACCACAAGGCTACCTCCTATGCAAAATCGCATGATGATCACTGGCGCCGGGTCTGGCCTGGGTCGCGAAATCGCTCTGCGCTGGGCCCGCGAAGGTTGGCAATTGGCCTTGTCTGACGTCAGCGAGCCGGGCTTGCAGGAAACCCTCAAGCGCGTGCGCGAGGCGGGCGGCGACGGTTTTGTGCAGCGCTGCGACGTGCGCGATTACAGCCAGCTCACCGCATTTGCCCAGGCTTGCGAGGTGAAACTGGGTGGCATCGATGTGATCGTCAACAATGCAGGCGTGGCTTCGGGTGGGTTCTTCGCCGAACTGTCCCTGGAAGACTGGGACTGGCAAATAGCAATCAACCTGATGGGCGTGGTCAAGGGCTGCAAGGCGTTCCTGCCCCTGCTGGAAAAGAGCAAGGGCCGCATCATCAACATCGCGTCTATGGCGGCATTGATGCAGGGCCCGGCCATGAGCAACTACAACGTGGCCAAGGCCGGCGTGGTGGCGCTGTCGGAAAGTCTGCTGGTGGAGCTAAAGCAGCAGGAAGTCGGCGTGCACGTGGTCTGCCCGTCGTTCTTCCAGACCAACCTGCTCGACTCGTTCCGTGGGCCGACCCCGGCGATGAAGGCCCAAGTGGGCAAACTGCTTGAGAGCTCGCCGATTTCGGCGGCAGACATTGCCGATTACATTTATCAGCGCGTCGCAGCAGGCGAGTTCATGATCCTGCCCCATGAGCAAGGGCGGATGGCGTGGGCGTTGAAGCAGAAGAACCCGCAGTTGCTCTATGACGAGATGACCACCATGGCCGACAAGATGCGTGCCAAAGCGCAGGCGGTTAAAGGCTGATCAGGTGGCAGTCTGTCAGGTAAGTTACCTGCGTATGTAGGGAGTGCCTGATTTCACCGCAAGGCATTGATGGCCCCACAGCCAGCGCGCATGGTCGAGGTCCTGTCATTCTAAAAGGACAACCGCCATGCTGGTCTTAAGCCGCGCCGTAGGCGAAGTCATCTCCATTGGCGATGACATCGCCGTGCACATCCTCGAGTTGAACGGTAACCATGTGAAGTTCGGTGTTGCAGCGCCGGCCGGGGTGCATGTTCATCGCGCGGAGGTGTACCAGAAAATCCTCGAACGCCAAGCCGCTGAGCTGCACGCGGCCCCCAACCCTTAGCGCATTTTCAGTCGAATAGATGCTTGGGCACGTCGTGCTTGAGCATCAACTGGCATTGCTCGCTCTCGGGGTCGAACACGATCAGCGCCTGGCCCTTGGTCAGCGCCTGGCGCACGCGCAATACGCGGGTCTCCAGGGGCGTGTCGTCGCCATTGTCGGTGCCGTCACGGGTGACGAAGTCTTCGATGAGGCGGGTCAGGGTGTCGACTTCAAGAGCGTCGTAGGGAATCAGCATACAAGCCTCGGGTGATGGATCCCGGCGATGCTACTGCGCCGGGACCGGAGTTGCCAGTCTCAGGGCTTGTTGCCCACCAGGCTCTCCACCGATGGCACCCGCGTGTCGCTCTCCATTTGTGCATCGTGTTCAATCTGATGACTGAACCGATCCAGTGAACCCTGGGCCGGTTGTGCGTCGCTGGCGAATACGGGCGGGCTGAGAATATACGCGCCCAGCAGGCGGCTCAGCGCCGCGAGGCTATCGATATGGGTGCGTTCGTAGCCGTGAGTCGCGTCGCAGCCAAACGCCAGCAACGCGGTGCGGATATCATGGCCTGCGGTCACGGCCGAGTGCGCATCGCTGAAGTAGTAGCGGAACAGGTCGCGGCGCACCGGCAACTCGTTGTCAGACGCCAGGCGCAGCAAATGCCGCGAGAGGTGATAGTCATACGGCCCACCCGAATCCTGCATCGCCACGCTCACCGCATGTTCACTGGAATGCTGGCCGGGGGCGACGGGGGCGATATCGATGCCGACGAACTCACTGACATCCCAGGGCAGGGCGGCCGCTGCGCCGCTGCCGGTCTCCTCGGTAATAGTGAAGAGTGGGTGGCAGTCGATCAGCAACGGCTCGCCGCTGTCGACAATCGCCTTGAGCGCGGCGAGCAGGGCAGCGACGCCAGCCTTGTCGTCAAGGTGTCGGGCGCTGATGTGCCCACTTTCGGTAAATTCGGGCAGCGGGTCGAAGGCCACGTAGTCACCGATGCCGACCCCCAGGGAATCGCAATCGGCGCGGGTCGCGCAGTAGGCGTCCAGGCGCAGCTCCACGTGGTCCCAGCTCACCGGCATTTCGTCCACGGCGGTGTTGAACGCGTGCCCGGAGGCCATCAACGGCAGCACGCTGCCACGGATCACACCGTTATCGGTAAACAGGCTGACGCGGCTGCCTTCGGCAAATCGGCTCGACCAGCAGCCCACCGGCGCCAGGCTCAGGCGGCCGTTGTCCTTGATCGCGCGTACGGCGGCGCCGATGGTGTCCAAGTGTGCGGACACCGCACGGTCTGGGCTGTTCTTCTGGCCCTTGAGGGTGGCGCGAATAGTGCCGCGCCGCGTCATTTCAAACGGAATGCCCAGTTCTTCCAGGCGCTCGGCGACGTAGCGCACGATGGTGTCGGTAAACCCGGTGGGGCTGGGGATGGCGAGCATTTCCAGCAGCACTTTTTGCAGGTAAGCGAGATCCGGTTCGGGGATGGTTTGGGGCATAAAGGGGTCCTTTAGTTGCAAGCTATTAGCTGCAAGCTGCAAGTTCGGTGTGGTGTAAGGCTGTTGAGTTCGCTTGAAGCTTGAAGCTAAAAGCTTGCCGCTTGCCGCTACCCACTATACGGAAACAACAAATCGACAAATTTTTCAGCAGTGGGTTGCGGTTCATGATTGGCCAGGCCGGCGCGTTCGTTGGCTTCGATAAACACGTACTCGGGTTGATCGGCGGCAGGCACCATCAGGTCCAGGCCGACCATGGGAATATCCAGGGCGCGCGCAGCGCGCACGGCGGCGTCCACCAGCGTGGGGTGCAGGATCGCGGTGACGTCTTCCAGGCAACCCCCCGTGTGCAGATTGGCGGTACGGCGCACGGCCAGGGTCTGGCCGCGAGGCAGTATGCTGCTGTAGTCGTAGCCGGCGGCTGTCAAGGTGCGCTCGGTTTCGGCGTCGACCGGGATTTTGCTTTCACCGTCGGTGGCGGCCTGGCGGCGGCGGCTCTGGGCTTCTATCAAGGCGCCGATGGAATGCTGACCGTCGCCAGTCACTTCGGCTGGGCGTCGGATTGCAGCGGCGACAACTTCGAAACCAATCACCAGGATGCGCAGATCCAGGCCTTCGTGAAAGCTTTCCAACAATACCCGACTGTCAAACTGCCGCGCCGCTTCAATCGCCTGCTGCACGTCTTCGATGCTTTGCAAATCCACCGCTACACCATGGCCTTGCTCGCCATCCAGCGGCTTGACCACGACGCGCTGGTGTTCCTCGAGGAACTCCAGGTTGTCATCGGCGCTGCCCGCGAGTTGTTGCGACGGCACGTTCAGCCCTGCGGCTTTCAGGGTTTTATGCGTCAGGCTTTTATCCTGACACAGCGTCATGCTGACGGCGGTGGTCAGGTCGCTCAGGGATTCACGGCAGCGCACACGGCGGCTGCCATGACTCAAGGTGAACATGCCCGCATCAGCGTCATCCACCTGCACATCGATACCTCGGCGGTGGGCCTCTTCCACGATGATTCGTGCATAAGGGTTGAACCCCGCCTGCGGGCCGGGGCCGAGAAACAAAGGCTGGTTGATGCCATTTTTACGCTTGATCGCAAAGGTGGTCAGCGCGCGAAAACCGAGCTTGGCGTAAAGGTTCTTGGCTTGGCGATTATCGTGCAGCACCGACAAATCCAGATAGCTCAAGCCACGGCTCATGAAGTGTTCCACCAGATGGCGCACCAGCACCTCACCCACACCGGGGCGCGTGCATTGCGGGTCAACCGCCAGGCACCACAGGCTGCAACCGTTTTCCGGGTCGTGAAAGGCTTTTTGGTGATTGAGGCCCATCACGCTGCCGATCACCGCGCCGCTGTCTTCATCCTCTGCCAGCCAATACACCGGGCCACCTTGATGGCGCGGCGTGAGGCGTTCGGTGTCGACAGGCAACATGCCGCGCCCTTGATAGAGCCGGTTCACCGCCAGCCAATCCGCCTCGCTCTGCACGCGGCGAATACGGAAGCCACGAAACACTCGAGTCGCTGGGCGATAGTCGCTGAACCAAAGGCGCAACGTGTCGGATGGATCAAGAAACAACTGCTGAGGATCGATCCCCAGAATTTGCTGGGGGGCCGCCACATACAGGGCGATGTCTCGCTCGCCAGCCTGCTCATTGAGCAACTCCAGGGCGAGGCTGGCAGGGTCCGGAAAGGTATGGCCGATCAACAGCCGACCCCAACCGCAATGCACGGCAATCGGTTCGGCGGCCAAGGGGCTTCCGTCTTCAGCCAGGCGGGCTTGCAGGCGCTCGTAGGTTGGCGCCTGGCCCTTCAGCAAGCGTTGGCTGTAAGCCGCTGCAAGAGGTTTCATCAATCAGATTCCTTGTTCGCTGAGCCACAGGTTCAGCGCCGCCAGTTGCCACAGCTTGGAGCCGCGCAACGGCGTCAGTTGGCCCTGCGGGTCGGTGAGCAGGCGGTCGAGCATGGCCGGGTTGAACAGGCCGCGATCCTGGCTGGGGTCCAGCAGCAGTTCACGGACCCAGTTCAGGGTATCGCCTTGCAAATGCTTGAGGCCCGGCACTGGAAAGTAGCCCTTCTTGCGGTCAATGACTTCGCTTGGGATGACACGGCGCGCGGCTTCTTTGAGGACCTGCTTGCCGCCATCAGGCAACTTGAACTTGCCAGGTACACGGGCCGACAGCTCCACCAGACGGTAGTCCAGAAACGGCGTACGCGCCTCCAGGCCCCAGGCCATGGTCATGTTATCGACGCGTTTGACCGGGTCGTCCACCAGCATCACTGTGCTGTCCAGACGCAGTGCCTTGTCCACGGCGGCATCGGCGCCTGGCATGGCGAAATGCTCGCGTACAAAGTCACCGGCAGCGTCGTTGGCCGTCAGCCATTTCGGCGCGACGGTGGCGGCGTAATCTTCGTAGCTGCGGTCGAAAAACGCATCGCGATACGCCGCATAAGGATCGCTGGCGCCATCCACCTGCGGGTACCAGTGGTAACCGGCGAACAGCTCGTCGGCGCCCTGGCCGCTCTGCACCACCTTGCAATGCTTGGCCACTTCCCGCGACAGCAGGTAGAAAGCGATGCAGTCATGGCTGACCATTGGCTCGCTCATGGCGCGAAATGCCGCCGGCAGTTGCTCGATGATCTCGCTTTCAGCAATGCGCAATTGGTGGTGACGGGTGCCGTAGTGCTTGGCGATCAGGTCGGAGTACTGGAACTCGTTGCCAGCCTCGCCGCCCGCGTCTTCAAAACCGATGGAGAAGGTCGACAGGTCTTGCACGCCGACTTCGCGCAGCAGGCCGACGAGCATGCTCGAATCGACACCGCCGGACAGCAGCACGCCGACATCCACGGCGGCACGTTGGCGGATGGCCACGGCTTCGCGGGTGCTGTCGAGCAAGCGATCAGTCCAGTCTTCCAGGCTGAGGTTTTTCTCGTCCTCATGCGGACCGTAGGGCAGGGTCCACCAGGTTTTCTGCTCGGTCTTGCCGTTGGCTTCGACACGCATCCAGCTCGCCGGTGGCAGTTTTTCAATGCCTGCCAGCAGGGTACGCGGTGCAGGCACCACAGCGTGGAAGTTCAAGTAGTGGTTGAGCGCCACCGGATCAAGGATCGGGTTGATATCGCCGCCCTTGAGCAGCGCAGGCAATGCCGAGGCAAAGCGCAAGCGCTGGCCGGTGCGCGACAGGTACAACGGTTTTACGCCGAGACGGTCACGTGCGATAAACAAACGCTGGGCATCGCGCTCCCAGATGGCGAAGGCAAACATGCCGTTGAGCTTGGGCAGCAGCGCTTCGCCCCAGGCGTGGTAGCCCTTGAGCAGCACTTCGGTGTCGCCCCCGGAATAGAAGGCGTAGCCCAAGGCTTCCAGCTCTTTGCGCAATTCCGGGAAGTTATAGATCGCACCGTTGAAGGCCAGGCTAAGGCCGAGGTGTGAATCGACCATGGGTTGGGCCGAGCCGTCCGACAGGTCCATGATCTTCAGGCGTCTGTGGCCCAGGGCAATCGGCCCTTGGGCATGGAAGCCCCAGGCATCCGGGCCACGTGGGGCCAAGTGATGGGTGATGCGCTCAATGGCCGCCAAGTCGGCAGGTTGGGCATCGAAACGTAATTCTCCAGCTAATCCGCACATAAATTCCTTACCGGTTTTTCCGTTGGGGAGGGGTCAATACTCAATACGCCGCTGAGGGCGCGTACCCAGAAACTGACCCAGTGCTATCCGTAGAGTTTTAGACCGATAAGTTATAAGGCAAATAGGCGCACTGGCGTTAATGCCCTCGTTTGCGCTGATTACGGTGTCTTTGTTTTGCCTCGAATCAATGCCCGCAAGGCAAATCGGTTGGGGTGGCAAGCTTCGGCCACATTGGCCGGTACGGGCAGCGGTTCGTCACTCAGCCAGGCAGCGATCAGTTCGCCGCACAGTGGCGCCGTGATCAGCCCGCGTGAACCGTGGCCGCTATTGATGTACACCCCCGGTAGCCACGGGCACGGCGTATCCGGGACTTGCCGGGCGTCTTTGCCGAGCACGGCATACACGCTTTGAAACGCCGTACGATCCGCCAGCGGTCCGACAATCGGCAGGTAATCAGGGCTGGTGCAGCGGAATGCGGCACGCCCCTCCAGCTGTTCCGGGGCCAGTTGTTCTCCGCCCAGGCGCTGCAGCAGGTCTGTGGAAATCTCGCGCAGCATTTCCAGGTTGCCAGCATGTTCGGCAGCGGTGGCCGTGAGGTCGTCGTTGGTGAAGTCGAAGCTGGCGCCAAGCGTGTGTTCACCCAGCCGGGCGGGGGCGACATAGCCTTCGGCGCACACCACCGTGCCCAGCGCCTCACTGGCCGAGGTTTGCGCCAGGCGGCTGATCTGCCCACGAATCCGCTTGAGCGGCAAGTCGGCGCTGAACGCGAACCGCTTGATTTCAGCAGCGCCCGCCAGCACCACCACCGAGGCGCTCGCCAGTACGCAATCGCCGTTGCGGGCTTGCCACTGGCCATCGACCCGGTGCAGCTCAGCGGCCTCGTTGTGTGTGAGGACCTCAATCAACGGATGTGCCGCCTGCCACTGGCACAGCGCCGGCGGGTGCACCCAACCGCCTTCGGGGAAAAACAGGCCGCCCTGGGCCAGGCTGATCCCGGCGCGTTGTTGGGCCTGATCGCGGTCCAGCAGGTGCAGCAGATCCGGGGCGAACGCGTCGGCGAGTTGCACCTGGCGCTGGCCTTCCTTGGCATCAAACGCTAGTTGCAGCACGCCGCAGCCGTCCCAGTCGACACCACGCTGCAAGTGCTCCAACAGCCGTCGGGTGTGGCCGAAACCGCTGAGGATCAGCTGCGACAAGGCCGTGCCATGTGCGGACAGTTTGAGATACAGCACGCCTTGGGGGTTGCCCGACGCTTCCTGCGCCAACGCCGCGTGGCGCTCCAGCAGGCTGACGCGCCAGCCTCGCGCCGCGAGGCTGGCGGCGGTGGCGCAACCGGCCAGGCCGCCGCCGATGACCATGGCATGGCGTTCACCGTCGAGGGCAGGCGGGCGGGCGAACCAGGGTTTGGCTGACGTTGGGCGCGGCGTGTCATGGGGCCAGCCAAGGTACTCGCCGCGCAGGATCTCCCACTTGTGGCCGATGCCTGGCGTGCGCTTCATCTTGAACCCGGCCGCGTTGATCAACCGTCGCACCCAGCCGGTGCTGGTAAAGGTACTGATGGTTGAGCCGGGTGCCGCCAGGCGCGCCAGTTCGGCAAACAGCTCGGCGGTCCACATGTCCGGGTTTTTCGCCGGGGCGAAGCCGTCGAGAAACCACGCGTCGATCTGCGCATCCAGTTGTGGCAATTGTTCCAGGGCATCGCCGATCAACAGGGTCAGGGTCACGCGGCCGTTATCCAGCACCAGCCGCTGGAAGCCTTGATGGACAGCGATGTACTGCGCCAGCAGTTGCTCGGCGAAGGGCTGCAGTTCGGGCCAGAGGGCGAGGGCGCGTTGCAGGTCGGCGTGGCTCAGCGGATACTTCTCCGCGCTGACAAAATGCAGGTGCGCGCCGGCAATCGCGTGCTGTTCGAACAGTTGCCAGGCACACAGGAAATTCAACCCGGTGCCGAAGCCGGTTTCACCAATCACCAGCCGCCCACCCGCCGGGAGGGCCGCGAAGCGTTCCTGCAAACGGTTCTGTTCGAGGAATACATAGCGGGTTTCTTCAAGGCCCGACTTGTCGGAAAAGTACACATCGTCAAACGCCCGCGAGTGCGGGCGACCTTGATCATCCCAGTCGAGCTGGGCGTGGGTGATGGGGGTCATGGACGGCTCATAAAAAAGCAGGCAAAGGCAAGGTGGCCATTCTAGCTGATCAACAAGCTTT
Source organism: Pseudomonas sp. EA_15y_Pfl1_P101 (assembly GCF_963970835.1). NCBI lineage: Bacteria > Pseudomonadati > Pseudomonadota > Gammaproteobacteria > Pseudomonadales > Pseudomonadaceae > Pseudomonas > Pseudomonas sp. EA_15y_Pfl1_P101. The sequence goes on from NZ_CAXAPA010000005.1 coordinate 242,167, forward strand.
GAATTGACCTACGGCAAGCGCGTATGGAATTTCCTCCCGCGCGCTGCTGCCCAATCCGCTAGTCTTGATCCATTTTGAAACGGAGCTGCCCATGTTCGAATCCGCTGAAATCGGCCACGCCATCGACAAAGACACTTACGACGCCGAAGTGCCGGCACTGCGTGAAGCCCTGCTGGAAGCGCAGTACGAGCTGCAACAGCAGAAGCGCTTTCCGGTCATCATTCTGATCAATGGCATCGAAGGCGCCGGTAAAGGCGAGACCGTCAAACTGCTCAATGAATGGATGGACCCGCGCTTGATCGAAGTGCGCACCTTCGACCAGCAGACCGACGAAGAACTGGCGCGCCCGCCTGCCTGGCGCTACTGGCGTCAACTGCCAGCCAAAGGCCGCATGGGCGTGTTTTTCGGCAATTGGTACAGCCAGATGCTGCAAAGCCGCGTGCATGGGCAGATCAAGGATGCACGTCTGGACCAGGCTATCGCCGGCGCCGAGCGTCTGGAGAAGATGCTCTGCGATGAAGGTGCGCTGATCTTCAAGTTCTGGTTCCACCTGTCCAAAAAGCAAATGAAGGCGCGGCTCAAGGCCTTGGCCGATGACCCGCTGCACAGCTGGCGCATCAGCCCGCTGGATTGGCAGCAGTCCGAGACGTACGACAAATTCGTGCATTTCGGCGAACGTGTGCTGCGCCGCACCAGCCGCGACTATGCACCGTGGCATGTCATCGAAGGCGTTGAAGCGCATTACCGTGGGCTGACCGTGGGCAAGATCCTGCTCGAAGGCCTGCAAAACGCCTTGAAGCTGCCCAAGGGCAAGGCCAGTGGTATGAACCCGGCGCCGTTACCCTCGGCGGTGGACCAGATGAGCCTGCTTAATAGCCTCGACATGACGCTGCGGCTGGACAAGGACGATTACGAAGAGCAACTGATTACTGAGCAGGCGCGCCTCTCCGGCCTGATGCGAGACAAACGCATGCGCAAGCACGCCCTGGTCACGGTATTTGAAGGCAACGATGCGGCGGGCAAGGGCGGGGCGATCCGTCGTGTCGCCGCCGCACTGGACCCGCGCCAATACCATATCGTGCCGGTTGCCGCGCCCACCGAAGACGAACGCGCCCAGCCGTACTTGTGGCGGTTCTGGCAGAAAATCCCGGCGCGGGGCAAGTTCACCGTCTTTGATCGTTCGTGGTACGGCCGTGTACTCGTGGAGCGCATCGAGGGCTTTTGCACCACGGCGGACTGGATGCGCGCCTATGGCGAGATCAATGACTTCGAAGAGCAACTGCGCGATGCCGGCGTGATCGTGGTGAAGTTCTGGCTGGCCATCGACAAGCAGACCCAGTTGGAGCGTTTCCAGGCTCGCGAGGAGATCCCCTTCAAGCGCTTCAAGATCACCGAGGACGATTGGCGCAACCGCGACAAATGGGACGACTATCGCGCCGCCGTCGGCGATATGGTCGACCGTACCAGCACTGAAGTCTCGCCCTGGACGTTGGTCGAAGCCAATGACAAGCGCTGGGCCCGGGTCAAGGTATTGCGCACGATCAACCGGGCGCTGGAGGAGGCATTCGAACAATCCGACAAGCACGGCAAGAAAGGCAAGAAGAAGTAGGCCTATCCATAGGGTGAATGATCGTCGCGGTTGATGGGAGCTGGATCTATTCTCAATCCATCTCCCAACCACCACAAGATCGAGGTAGCCCATGCGTGAAGTAGTGATCGTCGACAGCGTGCGAACCGGCCTGGCCAAATCCTTTCGCGGCAAGTTCAACCAGACTCGCCCGGATGACATGGCGGCCCATTGCGTCAATGCGCTGCTCAGCCGCAACGGCGTCGACCCGGCGACGGTGGAAGATTGCATCGTTGGCGCTGGTTCCAACGAGGGTGCCCAGGGCTACAACATCGGGCGCAATGTGGCGGTGCTGTCGCAACTGGGCACCGGTACGGCGGGGATGACCCTCAATCGTTTCTGCTCGTCGGGCTTGCAGGCGATAGCGATTGCGGCCAACCAGATTGCTTCGGGTTGCAGCGACATCATCGTCGCCGGTGGTGTCGAGTCCATCAGCCTGACCATGAAAAGCGTCAACACCGACAACCTGATCAACCCCCTGCTCAAAGAGCAGGTGCCGGGTATTTACTTCCCCATGGGCCAGACCGCTGAAATCGTCGCTCGTCGCTACACTGTCAGCCGCGAAGAGCAGGACCTGTACGCCCTGCAAAGCCAGCAGCGTACCGCCCAGGCTCAGGCTGACGGCGTGTTCAACGATGAAATCGTGCCCATGGCCGTCAAGTACAAGGTCGAGGACAAGAACACCGGTGAAGTGCAGGTGCTCGATGGCGTGGTTGATCGTGATGATTGCAACCGTCCGGACACCACTTTGGCCAGCCTGCAAGGGTTGAAGCCGGTATTTGCCGAGGACGGTTCGGTGACGGCGGGTAACTCGTCGCAATTGTCCGACGGGGCTTCGATGACCCTGGTGATGAGCCTTGAAAAAGCCTTGGCGTTGGGCCTCAAGCCCAAGGCCTTTTTCCGTGGGTTTACGGTGGCTGGCTGCGAGCCGGACGAGATGGGCATCGGCCCGGTGTTCTCGGTGCCCAAGCTGCTCAAGGCCAAGGGCTTGCAAGTGGCGGATATCGACCTGTGGGAGCTGAACGAAGCGTTTGCGTCGCAGTGCCTGTATGCGCGTAATCGCCTGGGCATTGATAACGCGAAGTACAACGTCAACGGTGGTTCGATTTCCATCGGGCACCCGTTCGGCATGACCGGATCGCGGCAGGTAGGGCATTTGGTGCGTGAACTGCAGCGGCGCAATTTGCGCTACGGCATTGTCACGATGTGCGTCGGCGGCGGCATGGGCGCCACCGGCCTGTTCGAAGTCGTCCGCTAAACCCCACTGAAAAAACCGGCTCGAATGTGGGCGCTGGCTTGCCAGATCCCACATTTGAACGGCGTCGTAGCCCAATCCTTTCACTTACCCCTAGAATGCTGCACCACTTCCTCTGGCTCCTGGGGCATTCATGCACATCTCTTCCGGCCGCTGGGTCTATGGTTTTTTACTGACCCTGATGACCGCGCTGCTCTGGGGCATTCTGCCGATCAAACTCAAGCAGGTGTTGCAGGTGATGGACCCTATCACCGTCACCTGGTTTCGCCTGACGGTGGCCGGCGGTTGCCTGTTCGTCTACCTGGCGCTCACCCGGCGCTTGCCCAGCCGCATGGTGCTGGGCCCCAAGGGTGGCTGGCTGGTGGGGATGGCCGTGTGCGGCCTGGTGGGCAATTACGTGCTGTACTTGGTAGGTTTGAAAATGCTCAGCCCCGGCACTGCGCAGTTAGTGGTGCAGATGGGACCGATCTTCTTGATGGTCGCCAGCGTGTTTGTGTTCAAGGAGCGTTTCAGCCGCGGGCAAGTGCTGGGGTTGTTGGTGCTGATGGTCGGTTTTGGCCTGTTCTTCAACCAACGTCTGTTGGAGCTGTTGACGTCACTTGGCACCTACACCGCCGGGGTGCTGACCGTTCTGCTCGCTACGTCGATCTGGGTGTTCTACGCCCTGGGTCAGAAGCAATTGCTCACAGTGTGGAATTCGCTGCAAGTGATGATGGTGATCTACCTGTCCTGCGCCGCGCTACTCACGCCTTGGGCGCACCCGCTGGAGGCGTTGGGCCTGAGCCCGCTGCAAGGCTGGTTGCTGCTGGCGTGCTGCATGAACACCCTGGTGGCCTACGGCGCCTTTGCTGAAGCGCTCGCGCATTGGGAAGCCTCGCGGGTCAGTGCGACGCTTGCGCTCACACCGTTGGTGACCTTTGTAGCAGTCGCCCTGGCGGCGTGGTTGTGGCCTGAGTATGTGCAGGCCGAAGAGATTAACGCCCTGGGGTATGCCGGGGCGTTGGTGGTGGTGTTGGGCTCGGCGACTGTTGCGCTGGCGCCGTCGTTACTCGCCGGGCTCAAGGCCCGGCGGGTGCGCATGGCTTGCTAGGCGCCGAGCATGTCTTGCGGGCGAACCCACTGATCAAATTCGGCATCCGTCAGATAGCCCAGCTCAAGTGCAGCTTCCCGTAGGGTGAGGCCTTCGGTGTAGGCCTTCTTGGCGATTTCTGCCGACTTGTCGTAGCCGATATGCGGATTAAGCGCAGTCACCAGCATCAGCCCACGCTCCAAGTGCGCGCCCATCTGCTCGGCGTCGGGCTCGAGACCGACAATGCAATGCGCCTGGAAGTTGTTGCAGCCGTCGGCCAGCAGGCGGATCGACTCCAGCAGGTTGTGGATGATCACCGGCTTGTACACGTTTAACTGCAAGTGCCCTTGGCTCGCGGCCATGCCGATGGTCACGTCATTGCCCAAGACCTGGCAGGCCAGCATCGACAGCGCTTCGCATTGGGTGGGGTTGACCTTGCCCGGCATAATCGAACTGCCCGGTTCGTTGGCCGGCAACTTCACCTCGGCCAACCCGGCGCGCGGGCCGGAGCCCAGCAGGCGCAGGTCGTTGGCGATTTTCATCAAGGCCACGGCCAGGGTTTTCAGTGCGCCGTGCAGGGTTACCAACGGCTCATGGCCGGAGAGGGCGGCGAATTTGTTTGGCGCGGTCACAAACGGCAAGCCCGACAGCGCCGCCAGCTCGGCGGCAATCGCTTCGCCAAAACCATGCGGCGCATTCAGCCCCGTGCCCACGGCAGTGCCGCCCTGGGCCAGCTCGCACACGGCGGGCAGGGCACTGCGCACGGCGCGTTCGGCGTAATCGAGCTGGGCGATAAATGCCGAGAGTTCCTGGCCAAAAGTGATCGGCGTGGCATCCATCATATGGGTGCGCCCGGTCTTCACCAGTTTCATATGCCGTGCGGCCAGTTCGGCCAAACCACCGGAAAGCGTGGCGATCGACGGCAATAATCGCTCATGTATCGCTTGTACCGCTGCGATGCTCATGGCGGTGGGGAAGCAGTCATTGGAACTCTGGGAGCGGTTGACGTGATCGTTGGGGTGCACCGGGCTCTTGCCGCCGCGCTTGTTGCCAGCCAGTTCATTGGCGCGGCCGGCGATCACTTCGTTGGCGTTCATGTTGCTTTGGGTGCCGCTGCCGGTTTGCCAGACCACGAGGGGGAACTGGTCGTCATGCTGGCCGGCCAGTACTTCGTCGGCGGCCTGTTCGATCAGGCGGGCGATGTCGGCAGGCAGGTCGCCATTTCGATCGTTGACCCGTGCCGCGGCCTTTTTGATCAGGGCCAGGGCGTGCAGTACCGCCAGGGGCATGCGTTGCTCGCCAATGGCAAAATTCACCAGCGAACGTTGGGTCTGAGCGCCCCAGTAAGCGTCATCCGGGACTTGGACTTCTCCCAGGCTGTCGGTTTCGATACGGCTCATCGGGCACACTCCTTCTGGTTCGTTTGCGCAGTTTAGGCCCTGATCGACCCAGCGGGTTCCATAAAAGGTTGTTCATCGGATTCATTGCCCGCAAATCCAGGCCCGACAAGGGGTGGGGTTGAGCCATGGCGTTTTTTAGGCGCAGAATGAGCACCCTTGGGGTCCTACCTCGCCTGCTAGAAAAGGAAACTCGATGACTCGTCTTCGTGCCATCTGTACCGCGGTTGCTCTGGTTTGCGCCAGCGGCCAGGTTTTTGCCGATACCGCCAGCCACAACGCCAGTGCCGAAGCCTTCCTTACCCTGGCCCACGCTGACAAGCTGGGTACCCCGGTGTACATGCAAGTGCAGCAAATGTTCGCCCAGCGTTTCGAACAAACCAAGGCGCCTGCCGCCAAGCAGTCCATATTGGACAGCTACCAGGCCAAGGCCAACGCTGCCCTGGACCAGGCTATCGGCTGGCCGAAGCTGAAACCGGACATGGTCAAGCTCTACACCACCAACTTCAGCGAATCCGAACTCAAGGACCTGGTTGCCTTCTACCAGTCGCCACTGGGTAAGAAAGTGCTGGAAAAAATGCCGCAACTGACCCAGCAATCGGCCCAAATGACCCAGGCCAAGCTGGAAAGCGCCGTGCCGGTGGTGAACAAGCTGTTGGAAGACATGACCAACCAACTGGCACCGGCGAAGAAACCTGCCGCCCCTGCCAAGAAGTAAGTGGAGCCGGCAATGACCATGCAACAGCGTATCCAAGTGGCGCTCGTCGAGCTGGGCCAGGACTATTTGAGCGTGCAGGATGAAAGCCATATGCACAGCCGTGGGCTGCAGACCCACTTCAAGGCCGTGCTGGTCAGCCCGCAGTTCGAAGGGCTCAACCGCGTCAAGCGCCACCAGAAGGTCTACGCCACCCTGGGTGACCTGATGGGCGAGTTTCATGCGCTCGCGTTGCATACCTACACGCCTGAAGAATGGGCGAAAATCGACGCAGCTCCGGCCTCGCCGACCTGCGCAGGAGGAGAGTGAAGCTGCGGCAAGTTTTTAGCTGCAAGCTGCAAGATTGAAGCTCGCATACCGCATATAGCTCCTTCTTGTTAGAATCCTCAACGCGCCGCATAGTCGGCGCGTTTTTTTGCTTTTGCTTTTGCCTTTACTTGTAGCTTGCAGCTGAAAACTCGCAACTGCCCCTATCCGGTTCACCCTTTACGAGGGTAGCCACCTGGAGAGAACACCCGTGACTCAACCGATTGTCGTGGCGGCACTGTATAAGTTCGTCACCCTCGAAGATTACGTCGCCCTGCGCGAGCCATTGCTGGAGGCGATGGTCGACAACGGCATCAAAGGCACCTTGCTGATCGCCGAAGAAGGCATCAACGGCACCGTTTCCGGCAGCCGCGAAGGCATTGATGGCCTGATGGCCTGGCTGAAAAAAGACCCGCGCATGGTCGACATCGATCACAAAGAATCCTACTGCGACGATCAGCCGTTCTACCGCACCAAGGTCAAACTCAAGAAGGAGATCGTGACCCTGGGCGTCGAAGGCGTAGACCCGAACAAAAAGGTCGGTACTTACGTCGACCCGCAGGACTGGAACGCGCTGATCAGCGATCCGGAAGTGCTGCTGATCGACACCCGTAACGACTACGAAGTGTCCATTGGTACCTTTGAAGGCGCGATCGACCCGAAAACCACCAGTTTTCGTGAATTTCCCGACTACATCAAAGCCAACTTCGACCCCGCCAAGCACAAGAAAGTCGCCATGTTCTGCACCGGCGGCATTCGTTGCGAAAAAGCCTCCAGCTATATGCTCAGCGAAGGCTTCGACGAGGTCTACCACCTCAAGGGCGGCATCCTGAAGTACCTCGAAGAGGTGCCGCAGGCAGAAACCAAATGGCAGGGTGACTGCTTTGTGTTCGACAATCGTGTGACCGTGCGCCACGACTTGAGCGAAGGCGACTACGATCAATGTCATGCCTGCCGCACACCCGTGAGTGTGGAAGACCGTGCATCCGAGCACTACGTGGCTGGCATCAGCTGCCCGCATTGTTGGGATACGCTGCCCGAGAAGACCCGTCGCAGCGCGATTGACCGGCAAAAGCAGATCGAGCTGGCCAAGGCCCGCAACATGCCGCACCCGATTGGCTTCAACTATAAGCAATCACCTTCCGAGGCTTGAGCCATGTCTGCGCGCCTGCTCTATATAATGGACCCGATGTGTTCCTGGTGCTGGGGCTTTGCCCCGGTGGCCGAGGCGTTGGTGAAGCAGGCCCAGTCGGCCGGTGTGGAACTGCACCTGGTGGTGGGCGGCCTGCGCACTGGCAGTGGCGCGGCGTTGGAGCCGACGACCCGCCGCTACATCCTGGAGCACTGGCAGGCCGTCACCGACGCCACCGGCCAGCCGTTCAAACGCGAAGGCGCATTGCCTGACGGTTTTGTGTACGATACGGAGCCCGCGTGCCGCGCTATCGTTACTGCCCGCAGCTTGGCGCCGGATTGCGCGTGGAAACTGCTGGGGCTGATCCAGCGTGCTTTTTATGTCGAGGGCCGCGATGTGACCCTTGCCAGCGTGCTGGTGGAGCTGGCCGAGCAGGCGGGCATTCCGCGTATCGAGTTCGCCGGTGCTTTTGACCGTGCCGAGCAGCATGCTGCCACGGCTGCCGACTTCACTTGGGTGCAGGACTTGGGTATCGCCGGCTTCCCGACGCTGTTGGCCGAGCGTAATGGCCAGTTGGCCCTGCTGACCAACGGTTACCAGCCTTTGTCCGAGCTGTCGCCGTTGTTGGGCCGGTGGCTGGAGCGAGCGACCTGTGCATGATCAGCCAGACCAAGATGCCGGCAAACGTGTGGACCGACTGACCTGGGCGGAAATTCGCCGCCTGGCCCTGCGTCACAAGAAATCCCTGTGGATCGCCAATGGCGTCGCCGTGCTGGCAACCCTGTGCAGTGTACCGATCCCCTTGCTACTGCCGTTGTTGGTGGACGAAGTGCTGCTGGGCCATGGCGATGCTGCCCTCAAAGTGATGAACCACGCCCTCCCGCTGGGTTGGCAGAAAGCGGCCGGGTATATCGGCCTCATGCTGCTGGTGACCCTGTTTCTGCGCTGCGGCGCCCTGGTGTTCAACGTAGTGCAGGCGCGGCTGTTTGCGCGGCTGGCGAAGGACATCGTGTACCGCATCCGGGTGCGCCTGATCGAGCGGCTCAAGCGTATTTCCCTGGGCGAGTACGAAAGCCTGGGCAGTGGCACGGTCACCACGCACTTGGTCACCGACCTGGATACCCTGGATAGATTCGTCGGCGAAACCCTCAGCCGCTTTCTGGTGGCCATGCTCACGCTGGTAGGCACTTCGGCGATCCTGGTGTGGATGCATTGGCAATTGGCGCTGCTGATCTTGTTGTTCAACCCGCTGGTGATCTACGCCACGGTGCAGTTGGGCAAACGCGTCAAACACTTGAAGAAGCTGGAAAACGACAGTACCTCGCGCTTCACCCAGGCCTTGACCGAGACCCTCGACGCTATCCAGGAAGTGCGCGCCGGCAACCGCCAGGGCTTTTTCCTCGGGCGCCTGGGCCAGCGTGCCCGGGAAGTGCGTGACTTTGCCATTCATTCACAGTGGAAAACCGACGCTTCCAGCCGCGCCAGTGGTTTGCTGTTCCAGTTTGGTATCGATATTTTCCGTGCGGCCGCCATGCTCACCGTGTTGTTTTCCGACCTCTCCATTGGCCAGATGCTCGCGGTGTTCAGTTACTTGTGGTTCATGATCGGGCCGGTGGAGCAACTGTTGAACTTGCAATATGCCTATTACGCGGCGGGCGGTGCGCTGACGCGGATCAACGAACTGCTGGCACGTGCCGACGAACCGCAGTATGCGGGGGGTGAGGACCCGTTTATCGGGCGTGAGACCGTCGGCATTGAAGTGCGCGGCCTGGACTTCGGCTACGGCGAAGACCTGGTGCTCGATCAGTTGAACCTGGTCATTGCGCCGGGCGAGAAAGTGGCAATCGTCGGCGCCAGCGGCGGCGGTAAAAGTACCTTGGTACAACTGCTGCTCGGGCTGTATACGCCACAGGCTGGAACTATCCGCTTTGGTGGTGCCACTCAGCAGGAAATCGGGCTGGAAACCATCCGCGAAAACGTCGCCGTGGTGCTGCAACATCCCGCGCTGTTCAACGATACCGTGCGCGCCAACCTGACCATGGGTCGCGAGCGCAGCGACCAGGCCTGCTGGCAGGCACTGGAAATCGCCCAGTTAGATGCTACCGTCAAGGCATTGCCGATGGGCTTGGACAGTGTGGTGGGGCGCTCCGGAGTGAGGTTTTCCGGCGGGCAGCGTCAACGCCTGGCGATTGCGCGCATGGTGTTGGCCGAGCCGAAAGTGGTGATCCTCGACGAAGCAACTTCCGCCCTGGACGCCGCTACCGAGTACAGCCTGCACCAGGCGCTGGCGCGGTTTCTCAGTGGGCGTACTACACTGATCATCGCCCACCGCCTGTCGGCGGTTAAGCAAGCCGACCGAGTATTAGTGTTCGACGGCGGTCACATTGCTGAGGACGGTGATCATCAGCAATTGATTGCCGATGGCGGCTTGTACGCCAAACTCTACGGACACTTACAGCAAGTACGTTGATTCAGCCTAAGCTGAGCTATCGGAAGCGGTTTTTCGCGTGCGTATCCAGCAGTGCATGTGCAAGGGACTTCATGAAGCAAAAGCGTACTCTCGGAACGCCAAGGCTATTGGGCATTGTGTGGCCTTTCATCGCCGTGGTGCTGTTTCAGGCATTGTTGGGCAGTGTCAGTCTTTTCATGCTTTCAGCTGTGCGCGGCTATGTGGCCGGCGAGAGCCTGTGGTCGAAGGGCCAGAAAGACGCCATCTACTACCTCACGGTCTACGCTGACAGTCGTGACCAAGCCACGTACCTCAGATACCAGCAGGCCATAGCCGTGCCCCAGGGCGGGCATGAGCTGCGCATCGCCCTCGATCGTCCTACGCCTGATCTTACGGCTGCGCGGCTGGGCATTCTCAAGGGAGGCAACCACCCGGATGACGTCTCGAGCCTGATCTGGCTGTACCTCAATTTTCGTCACTTCAGCTACCTGGAAAAAGCCATCGAGTTGTGGACTGTGGGCGATGGCTACCTGGTGCAACTCGATGGCTTGGCCCAGGAGATGCACGGCGCAATCCTCCGCGACCAAGTCAACGCCAACGATGTGCGGCAATGGAAGGCGCATATCATCGCGATCAATGAAGGCGTAACGCCAGCTGCCAAGGCCTTCAGCGATGCATTGGGCGAAGGCTCGCGGATGATCCTGCGGCTGCTGCTGATCACCAACCTGGCCACGGCCCTTGTCCTGATTGTGCTGGCGCTGTTGCGCACGCATAAGTTGCTGGCCCAGCGTCACGCTTTCGCCAACGCCCTGCAGCAGGAGAAGGAGCGAGCGCAGATCACGTTGGAGTCGATTGGCGATGGAGTGATCACCACCGACGTCGACGGCGCCATTACCTATATGAACCCGGCAGCCGAGGCGCTGACCCACTGGCATTCGGCCCAGGCTCAGGGCCTGCCGCTGGCAGCGCTGTTCAACTTGTTGGATGACGATGCCGAGCCCGACGGGTTTACCTTGATCGAACATATCGTCAAGGGCCAGCTCAGCGGCGGCAGCGAGCATTCAAAGACCATCCAGCGGCTGGATGGCAGCACGGTCTCGGTAACCCTGGTGGGGGCGCCGATCCGCAGCTACGGCAAGGTCACGGGGGCGGTGCTGGTGTTGCATGACATGACCCAAGAGCGCCAATACATCGCCAACCTGTCCTGGCAGGCAACCCATGACGCCCTGACTGGCCTTGCCAACCGCCGCGAATTCGAATTCCGCCTGGAACAGGTGCTGCACCCAGCAGGGCAGCAGGACGGCGGGCGGCATGCATTGATGTTTCTTGACCTGGACCAGTTCAAGCTGGTCAACGACACCTGTGGTCATGCGGCAGGTGATGAACTGTTGCGACATATTTGCGCGTTGCTGCAGTCCGACCTGCGCGAGGGCGACACCCTGGCGCGCCTGGGGGGGGATGAGTTCGGCATTTTGCTGGAAAACTGCCCGGCGGTCGTGGCCGAAAAAATCGCCGAGAGCCTGCGCCATACTGTGCAGAACCTGCATTTTGTGTGGAAGGGCCGGCCGTTCATGACCACTGTCAGCGTCGGCCTGGTGCACCTTGGGCAAACCCCGACCACCCTGGAAACCTCGCTGCGCGCCGCCGACATGGCGTGCTACATGGCCAAGGAGAAAGGTCGCAACCGTGTGCAGGTGTACCACGCCGATGATTCGGAATTGTCCCTGCGTTTTGGCGAGATGGCCTGGGTGCAGCGCCTGCACATGGCCTTGGAAGAGAATCGGTTTTGCCTCTACGCCCAGGAAATCTCGCCCCTGGGACAGACCGATGCGGGCAATGGGCATATCGAAATCCTGCTGCGCCTGCATGATGAGGCCGGCCGCATCATCTTGCCTGACAGCTTTATCCCGGCGGCCGAGCGTTACGGTCTGATGACGTCCCTGGACCGTTGGGTGGTGGAGAATGTGTTCAAGATCATCGCCCGTTGCCTGCAGGAGCGTCCGAACCGCCCTATGGCCGTGTGTGCGATCAATCTGTCAGGTATAACTATTGGTGATGATGAGTTCCTCGGATTTTTACGTGAGAAATTTCATACTTACAATATTCCGCCCAGCATGATCTGTTTTGAAATTACCGAAACCAGTGCAATCGCTAATCTGGGCAGTGCAATCCGCTTTATTAATGAACTCAAAGCCTTAGGTTGTCAGTTCTCGCTGGATGACTTTTGTGCCGGAATGTCCTCATTCGCTTATCTCAAACATTTACCTGTAGACTTCCTGAAGATCGATGGAAGTTTCGTAAAGGATATGCTGGACGACCCGATTAACCGTGCAATGGTCGAAGTGATCAATCACATCGGCCATGTCATGGGTAAGCGCACAATTGCAGAATTTGTCGAGACACCGCAAATCGAACAGGCACTACTCGACATTGGTGTTGATTACGCTCAGGGCTACCTGATTGAACGACCGCAATTGTTTACCTTTGATAGCTTGCAGTGTCGACCTGTGCGGCCGCAGCCCCTGTTATTCAAGGCGCCTGGCACATTCCGCTGAAACATTCGCTGGTCTGTACAATCACACTTAAAAAGGAGCCTTAAACAGTGATCGACACATTCAACAGAACCGGCCCGCTTATGGAAGCCTCGAGTTATCCCGCCTGGGCACAAAAACTGATCCAGGACTGTAGCGAGAGCAAGCGTCGCGTTGTCGAACACGAACTGTACCAGCGCATGCGCGATAACACGCTCAGCGCCAAGACCATGCGCCACTACCTGATCGGTGGCTGGCCTGTGGTGGAACAGTTTGCCTTGTACATGGCACAGAACCTCACCAAGACCAAATTTGCCCGCCATCCGGGGGAGGACATGGCGCGCCGCTGGCTGATGCGCAATATTCGCGTGGAACTCAACCATGCCGACTATTGGATGCATTGGGCCCGTGCTCACGGCGTGAGCCTGGAAGACTTGCAGGCCCAGAATGTGCCGCCGGAGCTGCACGCACTGAGCCATTGGTGCTGGCACACTAGCTCTGCCGATTCGCTGATCGTGGCGATTGCCGCGACCAACTACGCAATCGAGGGGGCAACGGGGGAATGGTCTGCGGTGGTGTGTTCTACCGGCGTCTACGCAGCGGCGTTCCCAGAGGAAGAGCGCAAGCGCGCGATGAAGTGGCTGAAGATGCACGCCCAGTACGATGACGCCCACCCGTGGGAAGCGCTGGAAATCATCTGCACCCTGGCCGGCATGAACCCGACCCAGCAATTGCAGGTAGAGCTGCGCCAAGCCGTGTGCAAGAGCTACGACTACATGTATCTCTTCTTGGAAAGTTGCATGCGCCTGGAGAAAGAGAAGGCGCCAGCCTTGGTGCGTGAGCGCCAGGCGCGGGTCGCCAGCGAAGCCTGATGCAGTAGGTAATGTGGCGAGGGAGCAAGCTCCCTCGCCACAGTTATGTCATTCAACTTTAACGGTTAGGGCTTACCCCGCCATCGCCAAGCGGTTGCGGCCTTCGCGCTTGGCCACGTACAACGCGCTGTCAGCTCGGCGCAGCAGGCTTTCGGCAGATTCTGCCGCCAGCAAGGTCGAACAACCGAGGCTCACCGTCAATTCGATCCGCTCTCCATCCACCCGGTAATCCTGGGTCTGTGCCGCTTGGCGCAGGCGTTCGCCGACCATTGCCGCCGCGTCTCGGCCGGTGTTGGACAGCAGGATCAGAAACTCTTCCCCGCCAAATCGAAACACCATGTCCACGTTGCGCAATTGACTCTTTATCGCTGCGGCGACGGCGCGCAGCACGGTATCGCCGGCGGTGTGGCCGTGGGTATCGTTGATGACCTTGAAGTGGTCGATGTCGAGCATCAGCAAGGACAGCGGGTTCAGGTGCCGGCGCGCCATGTCGATTTCCCGCTGCAAGGTCTGGTCCATGGCAATGCGGTTGCCGGTGTCGGTCAACGGGTCGCGCAGTGCGCTGCGGGTGGCGGCACGGTAGAGCAGAGCGTTGCGCATCGGGTAGAGCAGGGTGGCCAGCAGGGATTCGAGCTGGCCCAGTTCTTCTTCCACCAGGCGCTGGTTGCGGCGAAAGATTAATTCACCGAGGTGCTCGCCTTCATGGCTCAGGCTATAGCTCACCGTATGGTGACCGCGATGGCCGAACTCCAGGCGCAGGTCGCTGGCTTGATGGCGGTATTGCAGGGCGTCCAGAGGCACCAGGCGTTGGATCTCTCGGAAGAAAACACCGAGGATGCGCTCCGGCTCCAGGCTGGTTTGCAGTTGCAGGCCCAGTTGCTGGCGAAGTTGGCTGATAGTGGTGGGACGGTGTGGGACGAGGGATGGCTGACCAAACCCCAGGCGCTGCAATTTGGCACTGTCGAAGTCAATTGCGTTGGTCTGGGTAGGTGTTTTCATGAGCAATCGGCCTCTAAGCTCTTAGCTGTCTTACAGGCTCGATGAGAGTGGCGAGCGCCAAGCGTCTAACTGTTCCTTCAGTTCCGTAAAACATTGGTTACAGTCTAGACCGCTTTTTACTGGGTTATAACCCCAGGGAACCACCGCACGTCTTGTCATCGCTTAACCTGCTTGGAGAGGTTAGAGCGATATTCGTGCCAAATGGTTTAACATTATTAAATGTTCTTATAAAACAACGACTATTCCTATCGGCAGAAACAGTCGTTGAATAATGACGCCGGTTATTTGGCCGATGGGTACCCGTTTTAAAGGTGTTGGCGAACCAAGGTGGTTTGGTCAATCTGGTCAATCGACGTCACCCCCGTGAGGGTCATGGCCACGCGCATTTCCTTGGCGAAGATGTCCAGCAGGTTTTCCACCCCGTGCTGGCCATCGGCGGCCAGCGCGTAGGCACTGGCGCGACCCAGCAGGCAGGCTTTGGCACCCAGGGCGAGCATGCGCACCACGTCCAGCCCGGAACGGATGCCGGAGTCGACCAGCACCGTAAGGTCGTCGCCCACCGCATCGGCAATCGGTGGCAAGGCTTTAGCGGTGGACAGCACGCCATCCAATTGACGGCCACCATGGTTGGAAACCACGATGCCATCGGCGCCGAAACTCACCGCGTCCTTGGCATCCTGTGGGTCGAGGATGCCCTTGATGATCATCGGGCCCTTCCAGAATTCGCGGATCCACTCCAGGTCTTTCCAGCTGATCGACGGGTCGAAGTTGTTGGCCAGCCAGCCGATGTAATCTTCCAAGTGGGTGGGTTTGCCTAGGTACTTGGAGATATTGCCAAGGTCGTGCGGGCGGCCCATCAACCCCACATCAAAGGCCCATTGCGGCTTGGTGACAGCTTGCAACATGCGTCGCTGTGCTGCGAAGGGCCCGGACATGCCCGAGTGGGCATCGCGGTAGCGCGCGCCGGGCGTGGGCATATCCACAGTGAATACCAGTGTCGTGATGCCGGCCGCCTGCGCTCGTTCCAGTGCGTTGCGCATGAAGCCACGGTCCTTGAGCACATACAGTTGGAACCAGATCGCCCGCGCACTTTGCGACGCCACCTCTTCAATTGGGCACACCGATACCGTCGACAGGCAGAACGGGATGCCTTTGTTCTCCGCTGCCTTGGCGGCCTGCACTTCGCCGCGTCGCGCATACATGCCGGTCAGGCCCACCGGGCTGAGGATCACCGGCATGTCCAGTGTCTGGCCGAACACCGTGGTCTTCAGGCTCAGGTTATCCACATTGCGCAGGACGCGCTGGCGCAGGCTGATCTCGGCCAGGTCCGAACTGTTCGCGCGCATCGTGTGTTCGGCGTAGGCGCCGCCGTCAATGTAGTCGAACAGGAAGCGCGGCAGCTTGCGCTTGGCGGCTGCGCGGTAGTCGGAGGCAGACGAGATGATCATGAACAGTGTCTCCACAAGCCAGGGCGGATCAGGATAGGCAAATATCTGGCATGATAAAAACAACTTTTATCACTGCTAGCCAGTCGCCAAAGGAATACCGATGAACCTGAGAACACTGCGTACCTTTGTCGAAGTGGTGCGCCAAGGTGGCTTTTCCCAGGCTGCCGAGGTGGTGTCCCTGACTCAATCCACCGTGAGCAAGGCGGTCAAGACCCTCGAAGACGAGCTGGGCACGCCGTTGCTCAACCGTCTCGGCCACCGCAACGAACTCACCGCCGCCGGCGAAATTGCCTACCGCCGCGCCTTGGTGCTGCTCGCCGAGCACAACGACCTGGTGGCGGAGATCAACGACCTGCGCGGCCTCAAGCGTGGCGTGCTACGCATCGGCTTGCCGCCTGTGGGCTGCGGCGTGTTGTTCGCGACGATGTTTGCCACCTACCGCAGTCGCTATCCGGACATCGACATCGAACTCACCGAATACGGCAGCAAAAAACTGCGCGAGTGCCTGGAAGCGGGGGAGGTCGACCTGGCGGCGCTGCTGCTGCCGGTGGATGAAGGCTTCGATTACCAACCCGTGCGCAATGAACCACTGATCGCGGTGTTGCCCATCAGCCACCCATTGGCCCTGCGCAAACGCATCGACTTCACCGACTTGGCGGATTCACCCTTCATCCTGTTTGAAGCCGGCTTCGCCCTGAACGCCAAAATTCTCGCCGCGTGCGAACGCAAAGGCGTCACCCCCAAGGTGACGGCGCGCAGCGGCCAGATCGACTTCATCGTCGACCTGGTCGCCGCCGGTTTGGGCGTGGCTTTCCTGCCGCGCATGCTGGCGCACAAACATCAACACGCGGGCATCGCCCTGATCCCCTTGGACGAACCACACACCGACTGGCACATCGCCTTGGCCTGGCGAGCCAGCGCCCACTTACCACCCGCCGCCCTGGCCTGGCTGGAGATGGCCAGCGAGCACGCAGACTCAACCGGCCATCCGTTTTAATCTCAGCAAGTGCCATAGAAAGCTTGACTTCTCCTTTTCAATCAGTAACATACGGCGCATTCCGCGATAGCTCAGTTGGTAGAGCAAATGACTGTTAATCATTGGGTCCCTGGTTCGAGTCCAGGTCGTGGAGCCAGATAGAGAAAGCCTGCAGAGATGCAGGCTTTTTTTTGCCTTGGATTTCTCCGAGGTGATCAAAGCGCACAGCGTGACCAGCATGAAGCCGTCTCTAATCCTACGATTCAGAGGGAAGCCCCATGAAAGTCGCTGCAGTCGTTTCAACCAAAGGCGGGCCGGGTAAAACCACGGTCGGCGCCAATTTAGGTGCGTTCTGCGCCGATGCAGGTGTTCGGACCCTGCTCATTGACCTTGATAATCAGCCGTCACTGTCCTCGTTTTACAACCTGTCGCATGAGGCACCTGGCGGTACCTATCAGTTGATCACGAGTAATGAGACTCGGCCTGATCAAATCATTTCTCAAACCTGCATCCCCAATCTGTCGCTGATCAAGTCAAATGATCCCTTCAATTTATTGAGTAATTTGTTACTGCACGCTGCTGACGGACGCCTTCGTCTCAAGAATTTAATGCCGGCCTTTGCGCAAGACTTTGATCTGATTTTGATCGATACCCAGGGCGCTCGCTCCATCGTGCTAGAGATGGCCTTGCTGGGTTCTCAAGTGGCTATTTCTCCCATCACGCCCGATATGTTGACGGCTCGAGAGTTTCAGCGTGGGATGCTCCAGCTCTATCGAGACCTGGAGCCTTTGGCTGCATTGGGTGCAGTGACACCGGTGTTGAACATCGTGATCAACAAACTGGATGCAACCAATGATGCAAATCTTATCCATGCGTAAAATCCGAGAGGTACTACGCCTAAAGTTCGACGCCGGCCTGTCCGTGCGCAAGATCGCCGCCAGCCTGCGCATCAGTAGCGGCAGTGCGGGCAACTACTTGCACCGCTTTAACGCTTGCGGGCTGAGTTGGCCGACATTGTTATCGGACTCCGAACTGGAGCGATGCCTGTTCCCTCCAGCACCAACAGTTCCCAGCGATCAACGTCCGATGCCTGACTGGGCTTGGGCGCATGCCGAGTTGCGCCGCCCCGGCGTAACTCTGGCCCTGCTTTGGCAAGAGTACCGACTCGCTCACCCGCAAGGCTTCCAATACAGCTGGTTCTGCGAGCACTACCGCCTCTGGGCCGCCAAGGTCGATGTTGTCATGCGCCAGGAGCACCGTGCCGGCGAAAAGCTGTTCGTCGATTACTCCGGACAGACCGCGCCCATCATCGACCGACAGACCGGTGAAATCCGTCAGGCCCAGATCTTCGTCGCCGTCCTAGGCGCGTCCAGCTACACCTTTGCCGAAGCCACTTGGTCGCAGAAACTGCCCGACTGGCTGGGCTCGCACGCCCGCTGTTTTGCTTTTTTCGGCGGCACATCGCAGATCCTGGTGCCCGATAATCTGCGCAGTGGCGTCACCAAGGCGCATCGCTACGAGCCGGACATCAACCCCAGTTACCGCGATCTCGCCGAGCATTACGGCGTAGCCGTACTGCCCGCGCGTTCGCGTAAACCCAAGGACAAAGCCAAGGTTGAAGTGGGTGTGCAAGTGGTCGAGCGCTGGATCCTGGCAGTGCTGCGCAACCGCCAGTTCTTCTCGCTCGGAGAACTCAACACGGCAATCAGCCTGCTGCTCGAACGCCTCAATCAAAAGCCCTTCAAGAAGCTGCCCGGCTCACGCCGGTCAGCCTTCGAGACCCTTGACCAACCGGCGCTGCAACCGTTACCGGAGCATCCGTACGTCTACGCCGAATGGAAAAAAGTACGCGTCCACATCGACTACCACGTCGAGGTCGACGGCCATTACTACTCGGTGCCGTACCAGCTGGTGAAGCACCAACTCGAAGCGCGGCTAACCGCTAAGACCGTCGAGTGCTTCCACGCCAACCAGCGGGTGGCCAGCCATCTGCGCTCGCCGCACAAAGGCCGCCACACCACCCAAACCGAGCACATGCCCAAAAGTCACCGCGAACATGCCGAATGGACGCCGCAGCGACTGATCCACTGGGCTGAGCAGACCGGGCCGAACACCGCTGGTGTCATCGCTCATATCCTCGAACGCCGAATCCATCCGCAGCACGGTTTCCGCGCCTGCCTGGGGATCCTGCGCTTGGGCAAACAGTACAGCGAAGAGCGGCTGGAAGCCGCGTGCCAGCATGCGCTGGCACTGGGTGCATGCAGTTACAAAAGCCTGGAATCGATCTTGCGCCAAGGCCTTGAACGCCTGCCGCTGGCCCAGCAAAACCTGCCGCTGCTGCCCGACGAACACATCAACCTGCGTGGCCCCGGCTACTACCACTGACCTGAAAAAGGATCACCAAAATGCTACCCAACCCGACACTCGACAAGCTGCAAACCCTGCGCCTGCACGGCATGATCAAGGCGCTTGGCGAACAAGATGCAACGTCTGACATCAACGATCTCAGCTTCGACGAACGCCTCGGTCTGATGGTCGACCGCGAGCTGACTGAACGTGAAAACACGCGTCTGAGCAGCCGCCTGAAACTGGCACGACTGCGCCACAACGCTTGCCTGGAAGACATCGATTACCGCAGCCCGCGTGGCCTGGACAAGTCCATGATCCTGCAACTGGGAAGCGGCCAGTGGCTGCGCGATGGCTTGAATCTGATCATCGGCGGCCCGACCGGTGTAGGCAAAACCTGGCTCGCCTGCGCGCTGGCCCACAAGGCCTGCCGGGACGGCTACAGCGTGCGCTACCTGCGCTTGCCGCGCTTGATGGAAGAGCTGGGCCTGGCCCACGGAGACGGCCGCTTCGCGAAACTGATGGCGGGTTATGCCAAGACCGACCTGCTGATCTTGGACGACTGGGGCCTAGCGCCGTTTACCGCTGCGCAAAGGCGCGACATGTTGGAACTGCTGGACGACCGTTACGGCAACCGCTCGACGCTGCTCACCAGCCAGATGCCGGTGGACAAATGGCATGCGCTGATCGGCGACCCGACCTTGGGCGATGCGATCCTCGACCGGCTGGTGCACAACGCTTATCGAATCGAACTAAAGGGCGAATCGATGCGCAGACGCGCAACGAAATTGACGGCAACAGGGACTTCAGAATAACAATGCAAACCTGCGTCGCTGCGCTCCGACTGCCTGTCCAAATGGGCGTGGATCAGGTGTCCAAGTGAGCGTGGAACGAGTGTCCAAATGATCGTGGACTGGGTGTCCAAATGTCGTGGAATCCGCAGCCTCGGCCAGAAGCGGCCGTCGGGTGTGTACGAAACTCGGGGCGATTCAAGTTTTGGCGAACTGTTTTTACACACTCTGGGCGGTCTGCGCCCCTCACGAGGGCAGCAGTCGGCCAGTTATCATCTGAGATCTCAGAGATTACGCTCTGAACCCTTCGAGTTGAGGACTGCCTCCCAAGCTCTCGGCCACAGTGAAGGCTGCCGCATTTATTTCTAAATCTTACAGATGGCAATTTTGTCCGGTGAGCGCATATCTCCAGTGGTAGTGATTGTTTGTCACTCCGCCCATCCAGCCCCTCAAATTATTCACCTCGCTCGTAGGATCTGCTCGATGATTTCGACAAATGCCTTGACCAGCGGGCTGCGCTCGAGTTTGCGCGTCAATACCAGCAAGGGGGCCGTGGCCCCGGGTTCGGCCAAGGGCCGGTAGGTCACGCCGTGCTTGACCAGGGTCTGGGTGCACTGAGGCACCAAGGCGACGCCACGGCCTGCGGCGACCAAGGCGATGATCGAGGTGATCTGCTTTCCCTTCGGCGCGGGTAGGGGTCTCAGTGCGTGGCGCCGATATAGCGCCTCGATAATCTCGTTCAGTCCGGAACCGTAGTCGGTCGGGAAGGCGATCAATGGGTAGGCGCTCAGCTCAGTGAGTGTCACCTGTTCTTGCTGGGCGAGCGGGCTGTCACTGGCAATGGCTGCGATCAACTGCTCGTTGTCCAGGCAGATGGCTTGAATCTCAACATCTTCGGCGGGCGGCTGCATACGACTCATGCCAATATCCAGACGGCCCTCGATAAGTTGCGACCATTGGGTGCTGGACGCACCTTCTTCCACGGTCAGTTGCACATCCGGATATGCCGAGCCGAAGGCCTGAATGGTCTGGCTGAAGATGTCCGACAGCGCAATCGAACTGGCGTACCCCACCGCCAGATGACCAGCGGAACCCGCCGCCAGCTTGCTGGTAATGCTTGCCGTCAGATCGACTTGCTCCAGCACCGCCCGGGCGTAGGGTAGAAAGTGCCTGCCCTCCGAGGTGAGCGTGACGTTGCGGGTACTGCGATCAAACAGGCGAAAGCCCAGTTCCGCCTCCAGTGCCGAAATCTGCCGCGTCAGTGGCGGCTGGGCAATGTGCAGACGTGCCGCGGCACGGCCAAAGTGCAACTCGTCGCTGAGGATCAGGAAGTAGCGCAGGCGGCGGAGGTAAATCATCGTCATCCTTGAGGTATCAATTGGTCAGAAATAGGTATTGGATCCTTTCGACAGCCTACATTATAAAATTGTAAGAAATCATCACACGTAATCTTAGGAATCGTCGCGTGAGTTGTCCTCGAGTTGCCTTGTTTCTGGCTGGGTGCGCCGCTTTTATCAACCTTTATGCCACTCAAGGGCTGCTCTCCGAGTTGGCCGCGACGTTTCACATTTCCACCCTGCAAGCGAGCTGGAGCATTACCGTCACCACCCTGGCCGTGGCAATCACCGCCCCCTTTGTCGGCCGGTTGACAGCGTGGGGCGAGCAGCACCGGGTCATCGCCGTGGCCGCGATATGGCTGCCACTGCCTGCGGTGATGGTGGCCTGCTCGGGCAGTTTCAGCGAGCTGCTGCTATGGCGAGCGGTGCAAGGCATGTTGATTCCGGTGGTGTTTGCCACCAGCGTTGCCTACATCGGCGTGCGCTGGAGCGGCGGGGCCGTTACGGAAATGACCAGCCTGTATATCGCCGGTACGGTTCTGGGCGGCTTTAGCGGACGCTTTTTGTCTGGCCTAGTGGCCGAGTGCGATGACTGGCGCCTAGCGCTGACAGTGCTGGCCACTTTGAATCTGATCATAGGTTTGGGGGTTTTCCTGCTGTTGCCGCGTAACCTTCGGTCACCCGTACAAACGCCTACCGATCGCGAGGCAATGCGCAGCGAATTGCTAAGCAGACCATTGCTGACCACCTATGCCGTGGGGTTCTGCGTGCTGTTCGCCCAAGTCGCGATGTTTACATATGTCGGCTTACACCTGAGTCGGGCGCCGTTTGCGCTGGGCAGCGCTGCGCTCGGTTCAATTTATGCGGTGTTCCTGCTGGCACTGGTGGTGGTGCCGATCGCCGGGCGCATGAGCAAGAACCTGCCTCGTAGTGAATTGGTGAGGGTTGCGGCATGGCTGGGCGTCAGCGGCTCGGTGCTGACCCTGTGGTCATCGTTGTGGCTGATCGTTGTCGGTCTGGCGCTCAGTTGCACCGGCGTGTTCCTCGCCCAGTCTGCGGCCAACTCCTTTATCACCGCCCATGCCCGGCAAAACAAGGCCGGCGCCGTGGGCGTATATCTAACCTGCTACTACGTGGGCGGCAGCTTCGGCGCGTTTGTGCCTGGCGTGCTGTGGGAGCGATGGGGCTGGCCTGGCTGTATCGCGTTGATCGCGGTTTTCCAGTTGCTGCCGCTGCTGATCGTGCGGAGTGGCTGGAAGTATTCCCCGTTGCCATCCTCGGCGCTCCCGCGCCCTTGAATGTGCCTGAAATCATCATCCAACAAGGAAAAAGATAGATGACCGTGAGTAACCTGCTGACGCTGCAAAGCCAGCTGTTGACCGTGATAGACCCGGTGCTGGAACTGATGCCGGCCGGGGTTCTGAAGCAAGCGTTGGTGGATGCGTTTCGCAGTCAGGAATCGGAACTGCTGGACATCGAACGTACGTTCCAGACGCTTACCTCGCGTCGCCATGCTGTGCCGCAGTTGCGCAAGTTCTTTGGCAGTTGGTCGAAAACCAACAACTCGGCCGCCAGTGTGTCCGGCCTGGCCAACCGCATCACGCTGCTGGCGCGCTCCGAGCAGTGGGGCGAAGCGGCGCAACGGCTCTACCGGGTCTGCGGCAGCCTGCAACGGATCACCGACGAGGACCTCGGCGCACTGAGCAATACGCTGCATTCCGAGCTTTTTTACAACATGGCAACGCCGATCTGCGGTGACGATCAGTGGCTGCTGAAAGACAGCTGCATGCCGTCTGCGCAGGCCTTCAAAGACTGGACGGACGCGCGACGCCTGCGTGACCGAGACCTGTTACAGGGGCTGCTGGTCACCCTGGTTCACGAGGTCTACACCCACGGTGAAGTGGAGGTCATTCATCCGCTGTTCAAGCAATGGTTCGAGCGCGACATGGGCGTGCCGCCCGCGCAGGTACGGGCCACGGTTGCCTGGGTCACCGTGCACACCGGCGGCACTGAAAGTAATCACTTCGCCCATGCGGTTGCAGCGGTCGAGGAGTTCGTTGATGTCATGAGCATCGCGGTGGTCAAGTCCGCCGCCCAGGAAGTCTTCTGCCAATACCTGCAGCGCAAGGCTGCGGTGATGCGTGAGTGCGGCCAATACCTGGGCTGATAGACAACGACCCGAACAGCGCTTGGGAAAGTATCAATAATGACGGAATCGGTATTGGCCCGTACTTCAGGTTTTGATCAAGATACTGACGTTTCGGATCAGGCGTGGATTTGATGTGCCTGAAGTTGGAGATTTACAAACTATGGACGATTGCAAGGAAAGCCGTATGCAGCTCATTGTTTTTTGCCCGCCGAAAATTCTTCTCCAGCACTCTGCCGCGAGCTGGTCTGCCGCTCTTGGCAAGGGAGGCATGCTGTTGAGCTGTGCCTCGCGATATGAAGAGATTGCGGCGCATCTGGGCCATACCGTCCGCTTCCAGCTCTTCGACAACTTTAACGACAGCGCGCTGGTCGAGATCGATGTTTATGAGCTTGCACGGGAGCTCCATGCGCCTTTGTGTGTGGCGCTGGCCGAGATCGATGTACTGCGGGTGGCGCGCATCAATGATCGGCTCGGGATTACGCTGGATGCCGAGGATCGCGCTTCGTTTTACCGAGACAAGTTCCTGATGAAGCAACGTGCCAGGGACTGCGGGTTTGCCATCGCCGAAATGGCATCGATCAGCAATGCCACGGAAGCGGTTCACTTCAGCGAGCGCTTCGGTTTCCCGGTGGTCATCAAACCTCGCGATGGCCGCGGCTCGAACGGCGTGGAGGTGCTTGACGACGCGCAGCAGTTGCGGGAGTGGCTGGCCGGGCGCACTTCAAGCACGTTCCACAACCTAATGATCGAAAGCTATGTACGTGGGAGCCATTACATCGTCAATGGCCTGTACATCGATGGCCGTCCGATCCTGGTTTCACCGGTTCGGGTTATGACTTCGGCGCTGGATTTCCTCGGCGGCAAATCACATGACCTGCACATGCTCGACGCCGACAACCCGATGCGCGACAGGCTGGTTCGCTATGCGCGTTCGCTAGTCGAAGATGTGCTGCAATCCGACCCGACCATGCTGTTTCATCTCGAACTATTCGTGGATGGACATGACGAGATCGTCCTTTGCGAAATCGCCTCGCGGTTGGGTGGGGTGTTCTTCAATCAGGAGCTGACCCACGCCTGGGGCCTTGATCCGCGGATGAGCTTCCTGCGCGCGCTGCATGATCCGTTCTACCGCCCTGAGCCAATGGCCGCGCCGCTGCGGATGGTTGGGCATATCAGCATCCCGCCGCGGGTCGGTCTGCTGCGCGACGTCCCGCAAACCTGCCCTCTCGACGGTGTCCTGGAGTACCGAATTTCCGCCAGGAAGATGACCTCTTATGGCGGTATGGAATTCACCAACTCGGAAATCCTCAACGCCATTGTGGCAGGCCAGGATGAGGCCGAGTTGCGCAATAAGCTGCATCAGGTCGAAGCCTGGTTCCACGAGAGTTGCGACTGGTCGGGCAGCGAAATCGCCGCCGCGATATAGACCTTACGCCAGACTCCTTCGACATTAATTGAGCTGACCTTCCTGAGCTGGACGGAATCGTCACGCCTGCAGAAAAGTGGATATCCAATGAAGACTGTGTTCGAAAGCCTTATCCCGATTCCCGTGGCGGCCCTGGGCGCATTTCTCGGTTACATGACCGGGCTTCCGCTTGGTGAACTGATCGGCGCGATCTGTCTGGTCACGGCGCTCAGTAAAATGGGCGTTCGCATGCGCATGCCGTATCCGTTCGTGGCCACCGTGCAGTTGCTGCTCGGGATCAGTGTCGGCTCCATCGTCACCGCCTCGATGATGCATGAGCTGACGGATTTCAGCATTCTGGTCGGTCTGCTCATCTGCATGACTACACAGATTTTCGTCGGCTACAACTGGCTACGGCGCATGGAGCGGTGGGGGCATATAGAAAGCCTGCTCGGGTCCATTCCTGGCGCAATGGCGGCGGTGATGACGGTCTCGGGAGAGGATGGCCCGGCCTCCGGGCGCATCGCGTTCGTGCACATTGTCCGTTTGCTCGCGCTGTTGCTGGTGGTGACGATCATTGCCGGTGGGCACGCCGAAAGCGCGGCGCCGGTGCTGGGCTCGTTTGATAATTACCTTGGCGTGATCCCTCCGGCGATCGCGGCTGTGGTCGCCGGTTATCTGCTGGAGCGCTTCGATGTTCCTGCGCCTTACATGTTGACCGGGCTGATTTGCAGCGCCACGGTCAACGTCGGTTTTCCTCAAGTCCATCTGCATGTTCCTGATCCGCTGGCGGTCGTTGCGCTGATCCTGCTAGGCGGCCTGATCGGCATTCGCCTCAAGGACATCACGCTCAAGGATTTCGTGCGCTACATCCGCGCCGGTCTGATGGTCACCGCCCTGACGTTCTGCACGACACTTCTGGTTGCCTTCGCGTTCAGCAAGCTGACAGGCAAGCCGTTCCTTTCGCTATTCATGTCGTGGGTTCCTGGCGGTGTTGAGGTGATGACCGCAGCGGCTTTGCTACTCAAGCTCGATCCTGCCTTCGTGATGCTCAATCACGTGGTGCGGATGTCGATCATCCATATTTCGCCAGCGTTCCTGCCCAAACGGCTGCTGCAGGAAAACCCTCAGCCTGAACAGTAATTGATGCAAAAAACTTGAATGACAAGGATTTGATCTTTATGAGTATTGCTATTCACGACCCAACGTTGCGCGACGGAAACCATGCTGTCTCCCATACCCTGAGCCTGGAGGATATTGCCTCCTACTGCCGCGCTGTCGATGGCTGCGGCCTCAGCGTTGTAGAAGTCGGCCACGGAAATGGTCTGGGTGCGTCCTCCCTGCAACTCGGACTTGCGCGCTACAAAGACAGCGAGATGCTCGAAACGGCGCGAGCCAACCTGACGCACTCCAGACTCGGCATCCACATGATTCCCGGGTTTGCCAGGCTGAGCGACATTGATACCGCACTGCAGATCGGCGTCGACGTGCTGCGCATCGCGTCCCATTGTACCGAGGCCAGCCTGACTGAGAGCTACATCGAACATGCGCGGTCCAAGGGCGCGTATGTCCAGGGTGTGCTGATGATGACCCACATGGCCAGCCCCGAAACGCTGCTTGAAGAAGCATTGAAGCAGCAGGGCTATGGCGCCAATGCCCTGGTTCTGATGGATTCGGCGGGGCACTTTGACCCGGACAGCACCCGCGAAAAAATCGGCCTGCTTGTCAGGGAGCTTGCTATTCCCGTGGGCTTCCATGGCCACAACAATCTTGGCTTGGCGGTAGCCAACTCGCTGGCTGCCGCCCAGGCCGGGGCGACCATCATTGACGGCTGCATGCGCGGATTCGGCGCGGGTGCAGGCAATACTCAGCTGGAAGTGCTGTGCGCGGTGCTTGAGCGCTACAAGTTCGAGACCGGAGTGAAGGTCTTTGACCTTTGCCGCGCTGTCGAGAGCCTTGAGGATTTCGCTCCGGTCAGGACTCCCACGGTGGTGAAGACTGCCAATCTGATCAGCGGCCTCTACGGCGTTTGCAGCGGGTTCGAGAAGCACGTCGCGCGCGCGGCGGCGGAATTTCGCGTCGAGCCGCGAAAAATCTATGAAGAGCTTGCGCGATGCAACGCCGTTGCCGGCCAGGAAGATCTAATCATCTCGGTCGCCAGCCGCCTTTCTCAACCCTTCGTCGCCTGATTCTGGAGCTAAAAAAATGACTTTGAAAACCGCCATCATCGGCAGTGGCAATATCGGCTGCGACATTTTGTGTAAGGTGCTTGCCCATCCTGATCTGAATTGCACGCTGGTTGCCGGTCGCTCCCTGCACTCCTCCGGCCTTGCGTTTGCCCGTGAGCGCGGGGTCACCACCACCGCGGACGGCATCGACGGCCTGTTTGCCCGGATAAACGAATTTGATCTGGTGTTCGATGCCACCTCGGCGGCCGACCATGAAGCCCACGCACCGCGCCTTATCGAGGCCGGGAAAGCGATCATCAACCTGACCCCGGCCTCTCTGGGCTCGTTGTGCGTGCCATCCCTCAACGGCGTCGAGCTGACCGAGGCGAGCAATATCAACATGATCACCTGTGGTGGTCAGGCTTCCATCCCGCTTGCGGCCGCGATCGCCCGGGCTAATCCAGGCGTGCGCTACATCGAGGTGGTGTCATCGATCAGCGCCGAAAGCGCCGGCCCGGCTACTCGGCGAAACCTAAGCAACTACATCACTACCACCGAGAATGCGCTGAGCCATTTCACCGGTTGCAAGGACGTCAAGGCGATCCTCAACATCAATCCGGCCAAGCCGAATGTCTTTATGCAGACCGCGGTTTCGGCGCTGATCGAGACGGCTGATCTGGCCTCCACCCGCCGTGAAGTGGAACGTGCCGTGACCCAGGTGCAGTCTGCTGTGCCTGGGTATCAGGTGATCGTCGATCTACATTACAGCGAGGGACGTTTGTTCACCATGGTACGCGTTGAAGGAGCAGGGGATTTTCTCGATCCAAGCGCCGGCAACCTCGACATCATCACTGCGACCGCAACCCACATGGCCGCGCTCATGGCCCGAGGCCGCGTGACCGAACGCGCAGCCTGACTCAGCGTAACGGGGAGACTTTTATGCCTACTCTTTCGCCAGATATCGAATTTGCAAGATTTTGCCCGATCCTGGGTGTCGTTCAGAAGGTAAGGGAAACGCTGCATCCAGTGATCGATCTCGGTGTCGGTGTGCCGGGTTTTCTTCCGGCGCCGCATATCGTCGAGGCGGCCGTCAAGGCTGCCTGCGAACACTCCGGGGGGTATGGATCGAGCCGCGGAGATGAAGCGCTGCTGGCGG
Source organism: Pseudomonas sp. EA_15y_Pfl1_P101 (assembly GCF_963970835.1). NCBI lineage: Bacteria > Pseudomonadati > Pseudomonadota > Gammaproteobacteria > Pseudomonadales > Pseudomonadaceae > Pseudomonas > Pseudomonas sp. EA_15y_Pfl1_P101. The sequence goes on from NZ_CAXAPA010000005.1 coordinate 270,295, forward strand.
CGTATCTGGGTTATCTGCACGAACAGGGGTTCACCTACTATCGCGAGCAGAATCTGGTGGCTGGCCTCGGCGCCAAGCACCTGTTGTTCAGTGTGCTACGCGCGATCATCCGCCCCGGCGACGAGATCCTCGTGTCTACCCCTTGCTGGCCGACCTATTTCGACATTGCCGATCTAGTCGGAGCGGGCGTGGTCAACGTCACCTGCTCGGCGCAAACCGATTTCAAGATGACGGCGCAAGCCCTTGAAGATGCCTTGTCCGACAAGGTGCGGGTGGTCATGCTGAACTCGCCGGGCAACCCTACCGGCGCCGTGTATTCCGCCGAGGAACTCGCTGCGTTGGCAGAGGTGCTGCGTAAACAGGATATCTGGATCATTTCGGATGACGTATATCAGCGATTCGTCTACGACATGGATAGCTGCCCCAGTCTGCTTTCGGTCGCACCGGACCTGAGTGACCGTATCATCAAGATCGATAGCGTATCCAAGCTCTATGGGATGCCGGGTTGGCGGGTCGGGCTGTTGGCGGCCACTGAGCGGATTGCCGCGGCGGTCACCACGCTCAATTCTAACTCGATCTCGAATATCCCACCGATCCCGGCGGCTGCGGCAGCGGTGGCCTTCAGCGGTGACCAGGCATTCTCCTACGCAGCAAGAGACCGCTTGTACAGCCAGCGCCAGGCATTGCTTGCTGACTTGCAGGGTGCGCCACACCTTAGGTTCTGCCCACCATCGGGGGCGTTTTATCTGTTCATGGATATCAGCCAGACCCTGGGCAAATCCCTGCATGGCAGATTGATCGCCGATGACGAGGCATTTTGCGCCTTGCTGCTGGAGGAATACGGCGTCGCGCTGATTCCCGGCAGCTTTTTTGGTGCACCGGGTCATGCGAGATTGTCGTACTCCGGCGATGCCGAGCAGGTCAGGTCCGGGGCCGCGCGCTTGAGAGAGTTCCTGTCTGCCATTTCGTGATACCGGTCTGGCAGGGGCTAGGTTTGGCGCCGCTGAAGTGTCATGAATCGGCTAACCGCGAGCTGCTCTACGTTCCTCTGGTACTGGGAGTGGCTGGCTAAGTCACGTCTGCTGCCGGGCCGAAACACACGTAAGGGAAACCGTTTAATATAAGGAAATACCTTGATGAAAAATGCCTTTGCAATCGTAGGCTGCGGCGCGACGGCTATCGCATTCCTGCAGCGTCACCTGGATCGCGTCGCTGCACGCACCGCACCGGCCGGGACCATTTACCTCTTCGAAAAACGCGAAGACTTCGGGCGCGGCGCGGCTTATCAGGCTGATCTGCAGAGCAACATCCTCAATACCAAAACAGGTTTCATTACGCCCTATCCGCATCTCCCTGGTCATTTCCAGCGCTGGTTGGAGGACCATCCCGGGGCGTGGCAGCATGCCTTTCCCGAGTTTCGTCCGACCCCGGAGAGCTTTGCTCCGAGGGCCTTGTTCGGCGTTTACCTGCAGAACCAGATCAAGAAGATCGTATTGCGTGGCGCCTCGCTCGGCTGCCAATTGGTGCTGATGAATGCCGAGGTCTGCGCTATCGATCTGATTGACGGGATGGAGACCGTGCGGACGCGATGCGGGCTGAGTTTCGTCACGCACAAGGTCTTGCTGTTCTGCGGGCCGTTGGCCAAAAAAATTGATTCTGACAAGCATGACGAGCGCGTCCTGGCGACACCCTATCCGGTTGCGCGCCTGCTGAAGACAATTTCCCCGGACGAGCGGGTGGCCGTAATCGGTGCGCGGTTGAGCGCCATCGACACGGTGATCGCGCTGATTGAAGGCGGGCATCGTGAGTTGATTCGCATGCATTCGCGTAGCGGCTACTTCCCCGTGGTTCGCGGAACCCAGGAGCGCGTCGAGCTCAAGCACCTGACCCTCGAGGGTGTTCGCGCGCTGGTCGCGCAAAACGGGCCGTTGCAGATCAGTGATCTGGTCGCACTGTTTCACAAGGAACTGGCCGCCCACGACCCGGCCTCGACGAGTGCGGTGATCCCTCTGCCAGCACCGCCGGCCGACGTCATTAGCTTCATCGAGAACGAGATCAATGTCTCGCAAGCTCCGCGTATCTGGCAGGCCATCCTCTATGCAACCAACGGTTTCATCGAACACCTTTGGCAGGCACTGGACGACACTGCACAAGCCAGGTTCATGAGAGAGTATTTCAGCTTCTTCATGGCCTACCGCGTCTCCATCCCGGCGGAAAATGCACGCAAGATCCTCGGTTACCTGCGAAGAGGCCAGCTGGAGTTCGTCCCCGGTGCGTTCGCCGCGCCCGAGCCGGTTGATGTACCGGGGCTGAGCATTCGCGGGGCTGGCTGGGAGCATGTCTATGATCGGGTGATATACGCAACTGGCTTTCCTCGAGATGCGAACCTCATTGAGTCAACCTTGCTGGGCTCGCTGATCAAGAACGGCACGGCCACCTGTCATCATATGGGTGGCATCTGCGTCGACCCGGATACCTACCGCATTCAGGGCCGGACGGGCTCGGCACGGCAGATTTATGCGGTCGGTGAGCTAACCGTGGGGCAGTTCTTCTTCACCTCTGCGCTAGAAATCAACGGGCGACACGCCTTCTGTTGCGCGGACGCGATGCAATGGCGCGAAGAAAAGCAAAGGGTTGAGCGCGTGGAAGAGCATGTCTGAAAAACATAGGCACAGCAGTCGTGAGTGGCCTGATGCGGGATCTAGTGTTAGTCAGCAAACAACCGGGATTACATGCATAAAGGTGTTTTGAGCCTAGCAGGCTAATATAAGCGCGGGACTGCTGGCCCCACGCGTATGCCAGAATGTTTCGCTCCGATTGGCTATTGCTGGTCTTGAGCTGCCCACCGAGAACGATAGCATTGGGTCGATTACGACAGGCAGCTATTGGCCGATTGTGTTGAAAAAGTCGGTACTTCCAGACTGCCCGCGTACTGACTGCTCAAAATGCATTTTTTGCGCGCAGCTACGCGAAATCTGAGCCCGAAATCCTCTGCACAAAGTAAAGATTTCAATCTCAAGCGCTTACTTTTCTGCCGCGGAAACTATGGCCGACTTTTTCAGCAGAATCGGCCGATTTCTGCCTGTCACCACCCTGAGCTAGGGGTCTGTTTACGCCGGTGAAGGCGCACCCAGTGAGCTGGTCAGATCCGATGCAGATAACTGGTCAAGTCGAATGCAAATGGGTGGTCAGTGGCAATGCAAGCGGGTGGTCAAGTGGAATGCAATTCTCCACCAACCATCACGGGGGCAATTGCCAAGGCTCTGGCTGCGTATCCGTTAGTACTCCCGATTGTTGGTGCTGGGTGTGTGATCGCAGTCGTATATCTGACTACGCGCCCAGGCGCCTGTGTTAGTTTTCTTTGGTGAAGGCTTCTGGTCCTTGTAGCTGACAGTCGCTCCAAAAGACAGGAACGCAAGCTTGGAACCATCCAAGACTCTGCAACCTTTGCCACAGCGGGGGGAGGGAGCGCAAAGCCTTGAAGTACCGCCTAGCGCAACTCATGCCTGCACACCCTTGAACGCTTCAGTTTGCTCCAGAGCAGCCGCACGTCTGTCACCTTGGTCTATAAGGACGTCAAGCGCGTTCAATAGAGCTTGGGCATCGTCCTGTTTTAAAGGAAAATTCCAATCGGCCTGACGCTGTATAACCCCGGCCAGCCGAGCGGGGAGTGAGGTTCCGATCCATCTTTCTTCTGCGTTGTCGATGCAGCGGAGCGCCGCTGTTGCTTGTTGGCCGAAATAGGAAACCGGGAATGCGGCACCGGCCCGAATACACAATTCGAGATACCTTCCCATCAAGTAGCTCGACCATCCGACGTGCCGGACCAACCGGTCTATGATCGGCATCACTGTCGCAATTTGAGACCAGTCGCCATTGGCAAATCGACACGCACCGGGCGCGTTTTTTTCAACATTTACGAATAAAAGTGCGTTGATCAATTCTGGCATTCCATGGCCATTTACCTGACCTGGTTGCCAGCTTCCAGGATCAAAGATTTTGTCGTTTATCACGCGAGATACGCAGTCATCAAGTAGTGAAATAGCGTTTTCCGGTATCTGCTTGTTGTCACAGATATGCCTACGGACGGCCATGTCCGCGAAGCGTGCGATGATTGCTAACGAATTGTCGTCGTTCCTCATGAACGGCTTGAGTAACTTGTCGCGTGCCTGATCTAGCGCGAAGAAGGGCGCGGTCCTTGCGAGCAAATCTCCGAGTGCGCGATTCCATTCAAACAGGTCTGAATCCCTGTCGCGCCTTCTGTGGTCGGTCTGCCACGGTGGCGTAATCCTTTCAGAGGTCCAGGTCACTAACTCGAATATCAGCGGCTCTAACAGTGGGCGGTACACGCTCGATGTCATCCACGCCTCAACCGGCATTTTCGATAGTAGAGTCGATGCGGTTTTAGGTTCAAAAAAAATGCTTGGCTGTTGCCAGAGATCTTCAGGATCACGCCCGCGTCGTTTCGCATCTGTTTGGGTCCACGCCAGTGGTAGCGCGGGCATAGGGCTGAGAGTCTGCTTATTAAACGTCTTGATCGCACTGGCTAGATGTCCATGCCGGGCTTTGTGATCGGATGAATAGTCCCACTGATGCTTGTGGAGTTTTCCTTCGTGCATGACGGAGAGATTCACTGATAAGCAGCCTACACACCAACGAAGATGTTCGTCTCTGTCCATGAAAAGGGCATCTAGAGCCAATTCGCTCACGATGTCGAGCGGATGCAAGACGAGGTTGAGCAGGCGCTCTGCGCTATCTGCTCGCGGTGAGTCGGATCGCCGGTCGTGATGCAGTGAAATTATCAGGCGAGTAGCGGGATGCCACGGGATTTTGGAGCCGGGGTGCGTGCCTTCAGAAGGCTTCATGGCTTCGACCTTGGACATCACTTCCCAGGCCCATTTGTAGTAGTCGTCATGGGTATTGCAAAACCGAATGACACAAGCCGCCACATTAGCGATGACGCACTGCGGCGACATCGACCCCTCCAACGTCGCAAAGGCATGTTTGACGTCAAGGCTCTTCGCGTAGGCAGCAGCCTGGCTGATGGTAAAGTCTTTACCGACCGCGCTGGCTTCCAATGATTTGGTGGCCCATGAGACAACACTCATGTCCCGGAGCATTACGGAGCTTTCCTCCAACATTTGCTGCTCATCTTTGGAGAGGAGGGGCGCTGGAGGTTGGTAGGTAACAGCGACAACCGTTTCGCTGTGCGGTGTATGTTTATAGTTTTGAGCGTCACCTAGCCAAGATGCGCGAGCAGATTGAAACCGACAGAAACGCTTACACGAAGCTCAAGGCCCACGACGTTATGGTCGGTGGTGCCTACGAACAGTCTGCCGAATTTTATGCAGAGATCATCGACAATTGCGGGGGCAAGTGTGAGTGGCTAGAAGCCGCATTGAAAAAAACGATAGGGGATGGTATCAACATGGCGGCCTACGCTGCGCTCGGAGGTGGTGGTGCTCCGAAGCCGTCGGCGGGTGTGGGGTCGGCAAGTGGAAGTGGTCCAAAAGCGACAGGAGCTGCCGGTGAAAGTGCAGGCGCCATGCGCCGATTGGACTATGAAGCTGCTCCCTACCACGGGAAAGTCGATAATGCAGTTAAGAGTCGTGCTCCGGTTAATGGTCAAGAAGCGCTAGATTTTTCGATTCAAGTTAAACCGACATCCCCTCGCCGAGTCGGAATTGACTACGATTCTAAAGATTTTGTTGTTTTTGACAAAACGCTAGATACGACTTATCACGGCCATGTCCGCTCTTGGAGTGATTTGCATCCAGACATGCAAAAAGCCCTGCAACAGGCAGGTATGGCTGATCGTAAAGGTAATATTCTTACTGGTGGGAAGCGATAATGAACTATCAAGATTTCCAATCTTATAATAAGCTAACTTTAGAAAAAGCTTTTGCTTCGAGGGATGTTAAGAGCATTTGTGAGGCACTTGTCTCCGTTGCTTTAAATGATTCTGATTGGAGATGGGCACAGAATAAATGCTTAGAATTCCTCAGCAACGAAAGCCCTGATGTTAGAGGGCTTGCAGCAACTTGTCTTGGACATATAGCAAGGATTCACCGCCAGCTTGATAAAGAAAAAGTACTCATTGCTCTTCGTGAACATCTAGATGACAACATCATCTCAGGGCAAATTGCGGATGCTCTAGACGATATCGATATGTTCTTGAGGTAGTATCACATTGGTATTGTCGTGCTGATGTTGATTTATCTGTAAAAGTCTCGTATCGGAGAAATCGGGGTCAGACCACGTTTTTACAAAGGTCAGCAACATTGCTCTTTAAAAAAATGAGAATGGTGGTCTTGAGAATGGAGGTCTGACCCCTATTTCTTGAACAGGTCGATCAACAGAGCGTTAGCCAAACCATCGACGCGATGGTTCAAGCTGATCCGAACCTTGCTTGGATGAAGCAGGCGGAAGCTCGGGGCGATATCGATTGGCGCCAAGTAAAAGAAATTCACGACAGCTTCAAGTATGAATCGTCCGGGCTGGGAGCCGGCGCCAAGATTGCCATCGCAATTCTGATGTCTTTCATACTTGGCCCTGCGGGTCTTGGGTTGAGTGGAACTAACTTGGCCGTCGCGGCCAGCTTGAGCACTACTGCAGTCACAAGCACCATTGATAACAAGGGCAATCTTGGTCTGGCGATTAAAGATACGTTCAGCGCGGGTAGCCTGAAGAACGCTGCGATTGCAGGGTTTACTGCTGGGTTTCTTGATTACGCCGACGATAAATGGTTTACGGCAGCCGATGGTGCAGGGTCCGCCACACAGGGTATTCAACCCACCGATGGTGCTGCTGTAAGCGCAGCTAACCCTTCCAAAGATATCTTCCGTTGGAGCAATGCGACTGATGCGGCGACTCGTACAGTAACGCGAGCAGTTATCAGCAGTGGTGTATCCACTGCGATTGGTGGTGGCAGTTTCAGTAGCAATTTCAACGCAGCGCTGCTGGGCGAGGCCGGCAACATGGCCATGGCCACCGGCTTCAATTGGGTTGGGGACCAAATCACCTTTCCAAACGGAAGTGTCCAGAAAATTGCTGCCCACGCCATCATGGGTGGCCTATTGGCAGAGCTGACGGGGAGTGACTTCAAAACTGGTGCAGCTGCTGCGGGATTGAACGAGGCCTTGATTGACGTCATGGCCGGTGCGGCTGGTAAAAATGAACAGCTGCAGTTGGTTTTTTCCCAGCTCACTGGTCTGGTGGGAGCTGCTGCTGTCGGGGGAGACCTCAACACTGGTTCAGTGATCGCTCAAAAGGCCACTACATTTAATTATCTTTTTCATGAGGAACTTGTTGAGAAAGAACGGAAGCTTAATACGTGCGCGACTGAAGATGCCTGTCAAAAAGTTCGCGATTATTACAATGACTTGGATGCAACTAGGAATAAAGGCTTTCCAAGTTTATGTCGTGATAATCCGACGATGTGCGAGCAAGTTTATGAACGGCTTAAAAATGAAACTCCCTCAAACTGGGCTTTAGTGGAGGAGCTGAGAAAGTCTGGTGTAGACAATGTAACTGGGCGCGCCATAGCACTCCTGACAGCGATGGACAGGAATCAGGAAGCTATCAATATAAATATTGCCGAAAGCATCCGGGTTAAGAGTGGTGATATTGTTGGAAATGCCGCTGCGTCTGTTATGGACGCTTTAAACCCGGGGATGGATCTTTTTTCCTCAACAGCGGGTAAAACTGGAGCTGCTGGAGCTGGGATCAAAACGGGCATCGTTGGTGATGTCGGGAAGAATCGAGGTGTTCAGAACGTATACGATTCCATTCGTAAAGCACCTGAGTTTCCCGCAGGTTTTAGGGAGCGGGCGGGATCAACAACCAAAAATGCGGTAAACAATAGCGAACTGCTAAGCGATCTTCGGCAGGTAGAAGCAGGAAAATGGACTAAGATTTACAAGGACGGTTATGATGCGGTCGGAAATAAAGTGTCGATTCATTACTTTCAAAGTGAAAGTGGGAAAGTTTTTAATGTGAAACTTAAGCCAGGTTGGAGTAATTATTGATGGAAAATCCAGTTTTAGTCGTAGAGCTATATGAGCCAGAGGAGGCTGCTCGATTTTTAGCTGCCACATCTATCGGGTTGTTGAAGTCGATTAGTGATAAAGTCATGACACTTGCCGAAGCTGAACGTTTATTGTTTTCGCCTAGAACTGTAAGGGTGCTGGGTGAAAAAGGCATTTCTTCAGAGCTGTGTGGAATTATTATGGACTGTTGTGAGTTGGACGATATCTTGGATTTACTGCCATTAAAGTTTGATGTTGAATTGAATAAAATGATTGAGCGTTTTTCTAATTATATAATTGGTACGGTCGCACAGGACCCGTACGCTGCCCATGCAAGATTAAAATGAAAGTGGAAAAGGATACTGTGTTGCCGCTGACCGAAAACTGACCCATTAAAGGCTGTTCTGCCGACTGAAAACTGACCCAGGTGTTCAATTGCTTCTGCTCACTTTCCGAGCAGGAGAATACCAGGTGATCAGCATGGAAATGATGGGAAAAATTCGGCGGATGTACTTCCGCGACAAGCTCTCGCTGCACCAAATAGCCAAGCGTACCGGGCTATCCAGAAACACCATCCGAAAGTGGATCAGAGCCCCCGAAGCCAAACAGCCGGTGTACCAGCGGCAAGCCGCTTTCAACAAGCTCAGTCCTTTCCACGAAACGCTGGAGCAGGCACTCAAAGCCGATTCGCTTCGGGCAAAACACAACCGCAGAACCGCAAAGGCTCTCTTCGAGCAGATCAAAGCCGAGGGCTACGACGGCGGTTACAGCCAGCTGACCGCCTTTATCCGCGCGTGGCGCGGCGAGCAAGGAAAATCCTTGCGAGCCTTTGTGCCGTTGACGTTCGCGTTGGGCGAGGCTTTCCAGTTCGACTGGAGTGAAGAAGGTCTGCTGATCGGCGGGCTGTTCAGGCGGATCCAGGTCTCCCACATGAAGCTCTGTGCCAGCCGTGCATTTTGGCTGGTTGCCTACCCCAGCCAAGGTCACGAGATGTTGTTTGATGCCCATACTCGCTCGTTCGGAGCATTGGGTGGTGGGAGAAATCGGGGTCAGACTACGTTTTTACAAAGGTCAGCAACATTGCTCTTTAAAAAAATGAGAATGGTGGTCTTGAGAATGGTGGTCTGACCCCTATTTCTTCTGACCCCTATTTCTTCCTAATTCCGGACACCTCGATAGGTGATTTTGACGCCATTGCCCGTTCGTAAACGGTCGGTGGCAGATATCCCAGTTTCGAGTGCAGCCGTTCGTTGTTGTAAAACCCAACGATGTACTCAGTGATGTCGCGTATCGCCTCGGCATGGTTGGCGTAATCACGTCGCCATACCCGCTCCATTTTCAAGCTCAGGAAGAAGCGCTCCATCACTGCGTTATCCCAGCAGTTACCTTTACGGCTCATGCTTTGCTGCATGTCACTTCTGGCCAGTAGCGCTCTGTAGCTCGCACTCGCGTACTGGCTGCCGCGATCCGAGTGGGCGATCAAGCCGGGTGGCGGTTGACGTTGAGCAACCGCCAGCTGCATTGCACTGCACACCAGTTCAGCGGGCATGTTCGGCGCCATTGACCAGCCCACTACCTTGCGTGAGAACAAGTCCAGCACCACAGCCAGATACAACCAGCCACTACGGGTTCGGATGTAGGTAATGTCTGCTACCCAGGCCTTGTTCGCCGCCTCGGGTTCAAATTGGCGGTTCAATACATTTTCAGCAATCGGCAGGTCATGTTTGCTGTCGGTGGTGTGCACAAATTTACGCTTCCAGGCCGAACGCAGGCCGTTGACGCGCATCATGCGGCGAATCTTGTAAATGCCTACTTCCATACCCTTTGCGCTTAACGCTTTACGCAATGGGCGACTGCCATAACGCCGCCACTTTCAGCAAACGACGCCTTGAGTTGCAGAGCAACGGGGCAGATCGATGCAGGAGCCTCAGCGCGCTTGTTGGCCTCGTAGAAGGCGGATCGACTAACCCCCAACAAACGGCACACATACGCCACCGAATAAGCCTTCTGTTGCAGCTGCCGAACCAAGCGGTACGTTACTTCAGCTCGCGGGCAAAGAAGGCGGTGGCTTTTTTTAATACATCGTTATCCATCTTGAGCTGACGGTTTTCTTGCTCCAACTGGCGAATACGCTGTTGCTCAGAGGTCAGTGGCTTGCCGATCCCGGCTTGCCCCAACTTCTCGGCCTCATACTGTTGTACCCGGCGTCGAACGGCCGTATCACCAATATCAAGATCACGACAAACCTGTGAAACACTCAGGCCTTGGTCCTTGATCATCTTTACAACTTCCAGCTTGAAGCTGTCGTCGAATACTTTGCGTTTGCCGGTCATGGAGAACTCCTCAATAGGTGCATTTTCCACCTGTCGGGGTGTCCGGGGAAATTAGATCACTACACAACCCGGACTTTAGCCGTGCCAACCCACTACTTTGCCAACGGTCCACAGCAGAAGAGCAAAGCTCAAAAGCCCTATGACACTCCACTGCAGGATTGCCAGCTTTCGCTTAAGTGGTGCTGGGAAGGTTCTCAAATCTTCCGCGTTTAACTGACCTCTTTTGAGAAGACCGTTTGGAAAGGTGACGATCCCAGAAAGCCCACCCACGAGCAGCAGTTTGCCCCAGGGGCCGCCATCTTTGAGCGGGGCTCTAGCCAGAACCGCGGGGCATTTAGTCAAGTGATTCAGCATTAAATCCATCTGGGTATAAGCCATATGCAGTGCGAACCCTATCCAAGCAATAATACCCAGCACAACGCCGCCAGACAGGTATCCAAAAAGGGTTTCGGTAGCGGTCATTTGGTCTTCTCATAAATGACTTCGCCAAATTTCTCACTTGCGGTGCCCACAACAGTTCCCCCAGCAAAAGATCCGGCTCCCACCACCACAATGCCGCATGCCAAGGTCGCGGCTCCCACAGTCGGCACGCCTAGCGCAACGCATAAGGCGCTGACCACGGAGCCTGTTAAAAACGCTCCCGCTGCGGCGCCTCCGGCAACCGTGCCGATATAACTGCCTGTTTCAGTGTATTTGACCTTCTCGCATGCCCCCTTATTACCAGCCGAACAGACATTCTGAACCTTCAGAGCGGACGCTCCCGCGCCTACAGCCATGCCGATCCAGCCGCCATACTTCATGGCTTTAGCGGCTCTGGATATCCCTTTAATGTGGGTGGCATACCCTGGGATCTGCCCAGGTGTCCCTGCCTGCGTCCAGCGATGCACGAGGCTTCGACTTGAATGCCTAATGCAGATTTCAGGTTCGGATGATCAGGCAGGCCTGTGCCTTTACGCGCAAAGGATGTCAGGTGGGTATCGAGCTGGGCGAGCAGGCGTTTGCGTTCACTGAAAAACTCAGGTGATCGTAAATGCCCATCCTTGAGGAACGCCCGCTGATGCAGCGCCTCGATTTCCTGTAGGACGTTTTTGAGGTCGTCCAGGATCTCTTGCTGGCCCCAGGCTCTACCGAACGTAAGAACATCAAGCCCGCTGATGGTTGAGAATGACCGTCCCTCAAATGCGCTTCTCACGTCGGATGCCGCAAAAAAAGGCGACTCGATTTGTTTGAAGGTTATTCCTAAACGCTCGCGGTCGTGCCAGTGAATCAAGCGCATCGATTATCGTCCTGATAGGGGAAGCCTAGCGGCCTGCATCCATTGATAGGAGGGCGAAAGATAAGTCGTGGATTGGCAGCGCGAGAATGCGGGGGTTATTGCATTTTATTTCTAGCGGGGTGAAGCAAGACGCGAACCCCTATATTTTCAATGCAGGTTGCCAAATTTAGAGGGTAGTCGAAGCAAAGTTTTCGAGGATTCTGTGAAGGCATCATTGTTAAATGAAATTACAGCGAGTGCCCGATAGTTATATCGGGCTCCCGCCAAGCATGGAGGATACTTTACGAAATGATTGGCCCCTCAAAGAAAGTGCCTCGAACCGTTTTACACCCGCCATGGCTTCGTTTTCGTCGAAAGCAGTGAATTCGACAATCATTATGACCGTCAGCACCTTACGCCGCGCTGTGCACCTTGCCAGCCAGGTGAAATGATTTGAATCCAGCGCCCGCCTTCTAGACAACCCCCGCGTTTGGCTTGAAAGGATGCGTGCGATGAAGTTCGAAGGGACTTTCCAATACATGGGCAATCACGGGATCGTGTTCAACGTCTCGCAGATCACCCTCACCGACAGCGAACGCGGGCGGCTGCGCGAGCTGCATTTTGGTGAGGCGAAGAGCGCACTACGAGGTCAACCGCAAGGTCGTCGAGGTGTACGACAAGATGCTGGCCGAGAACCTGCCGTGCCTGATGATGATCGGCATCTCCAAGCCGCTGACTCGGCAGCAGGGCGATGTGCTCAACGCCCAGCGCACCAGAATCGCCAACTTGGCGGCCTCGTCCTTCGCGGGCGTCACCTCTTACGTTGCCTCCCCCTACGTGGGGGCCCCCGTCGGCGCCGGTGTGCGCATGTACGTGAATGAAACCCTGCCCACCTATCATGCAGGCGACATACTGGTGAGCATCGAGGCGCAGGTGAACGGCGGTATCGGCCCGCAACGTACCGCCTCGACACTGATCATCAAGACCTGACGGGAGAAACCCATGTCTGACATTACCCAACTGGTCGCTGCGCTGGTGCTGTTCTTTCTGCTCGATCGGTTTCTTAAGTCGTACCCGCTTCGCAAGTGGTTAGGGGTACTGCTGGTGGCGATGGGGGCGGTCGGCTGCGTTGCGGCGAGCCACATCCGCTTGCTTGGATTTGACCTGGGGTTGCTGTCGATCTTTGCCGTTGCAGTGGGGGTGGGGTTGTTCCTAAAGCGGCGGCGGTTCGAGCAGATGGGTTGAAGGTGGCAGGGTTCTCCGCGGTTTAGTGCTCCAATGCCTGTCATACAGGAAGCAGCGGCGCAAACATTTGTTGTGATGCTTACGGCAGCGCTCTCTCGGCGACAGCCCTCCAGCGCCCAACCCATGATCGTTCCCAAGCTCCGCGTGGGAACGACCATCGTGGCGTTACGCCGTGGCGTGTGCTCCATCAACAACGACGTTATACGGCGCTTGCTCACGATCCCGCAGGCCGTAATCACGAATGACCGAAGTCACGCGAACGCGGTAATCGTCGAAGATCTTGTCGCGCCCGGCACGTTGTGCAGACAGGTGCGCGGTGACGTTGCGCCACTGCACCACGGCTTCTTCATCGCGCCAGGTGGTCACCGACATCACCTTCTTGGGGTTCAGCGTGCTCTGAAAACACTCGACGGAGATAAACCCGTCCATGGGTTCCAGCAACGGGGTCAGCTTATTGACCAGGTCCACATAGGTCTCGCCCTGGCCCGGCAGTGCCTGCAATTCGAATAACACGACGATCATGATTGACTCCTCATCCTTGACGGTTTTTTCAGGTGGTTTTAAACCGCGGCGGTTGCCCGCCGTCAGTGGGTTAACGGGGGCCCAGGTTGTTTAGCCAGGCGCGCATCACGTTGCCAGCAGCACGGGTCAGGCGATCGCCCAGGCCAGCGGCCGTGGCGCGCAGTGCGACGAGGTCGATGCCGGCGTGGGCGAGTTCGCTGGCGTGGCCAACCAGCCACTGTTCGATGTGGGTGGTGTTGGCTTCGAGATGAAACTGCAGGCCCAGAATCGTGCGGCCCACGGCAAACGCCTGGTGGGCGCCCACTGGTGTGCTGGCCAGCAATACGGCACCGTCGGGCACATCGAACTGGTCGCCGTGCCAGTGCAACACGGGCGTGTCCATCAGCGCGGCGAGCGGTGAGTCCTGGCCGGCCGGAGTCAAGGTCAACGCGGAAAAACCGATCTCCTTGACGCCCAACGGGTAGACCTTGGCGTGCATGGCGCGGGCGATCAGCTGTGCGCCCAGGCAAATGCCCAACAACGGTTTGCCGGACGCCACGCGCTGGCGCACCAGCTCCAGTTCGTCGTGCAGAAACGGGTACAGGTCCTCGTCATACGCGCCAATCGGGCCGCCGAGCACAATCAGCAAGTCGGCCTGCAGCAACTGCTCCCTATAGATGGTGTCCACGGTGGGGTCGAGGTAAATCAGGGTGTAGCCTTCATCGGCCAGCACCACATCCAGGGTGCCCACGTCTTCAAAATGAATGTGGCGCAGTGCAATAGCAGTTTTCATGGAAACACTCAGCGGTTGAAATAAGGGCGTGACGGTTTATGCAGTGGGGTTGAGGTCGACCTTGATCGTCCCCGATTGCGGGAAGGTGCAGCAGGCCAACGCAAAGCCTTCTCCCTTGTCCTTATCGGTCAGGCAAAAGTCGGGCTCGAGGGTGTATTCGCCCTCGGACAATTTGATCCGACAGTGGCCGCAGATCCCGGCGCGGCACAGGCTGCGCACTGCAATGCCGCTGGATTCGAGCATCTCCAGCAGGCTCTTGCCGGCGGGCAGTTCCAGCAACTCGTCGGTGTGGCTGATGTGCAGGCGCAGCGCATCGCTGGTCGCAGGTTGTGCCTGCGCGGCCCTGACCGGCGGGGAGAAGGATTCGATCAGCAATTGGCTGTCCGGAAACAGCGCCAGCGTTTGGTCGCGCAAGCCTTGGGCAAAACGTTGACTGCCGCAGATCACCAACGTGTCCGGGTTACCCAGCAGGTTCAGGTCGGCGGCGGTGGGGCGGCCGGCCCTGAAATGGCCGTTGCTGCGTGCAGCTTCGCGGGTAATGAAGACCTGCAGCGAAAACCAGCGGGTGTTCAGTTCCAGGTCCAGCAACTCATGCAGGAAGGGAATGTCGGCCACCGTCGGCACACACAACAGCAGGCTTACCTCGGGCACCGCCAGGCCGCGTCGTGCGCGTTCCAGCAGGCCGCGCAGCAAGGCGATTGGCAAGGTGATGCCGATGCCGCCAGCGAGCATGCCGACGTGCTTGCAGCCGATGATCGACGCCAGGCTGATGTCCCCGGCCACAAACTCCACCGCGACCTGCGAACCCTCCTGCAAGGTAGCGTGCAACTGGTCCGAGACCCCGCCATGGCCTTCGCGCTTGACCGCAATCTCGAACCCGTCGGGGCCTTGCCTGCGAGTGATCGAATACAGCCGTTGCTGCGGCGTGCCCGTAGCGTCCGGAAAGCGCAGCGCCACGTGCTTGCCGGGTTCCAGGCGGTCGAGGAACTCGGCGTGGGCGCCCACGGCGCGCAGGCTGAAGACGTTGATCGCAGCGGTTTCAATGGTCACGCGTTCGCAACGGGCCTGCAGTGGGGTCATGGCGTTCATGCGCGGGCCTTCTCGCTCAAAGTTTCGATGGCGTGTTCGGCGCTGCTCAGGCCTTTGCCCGTCAGGCCGACACGGTCGATCAGGGCCTGGAGCGAGTCGGTGTATACGCTGATTTCGTTGTTGTCGCCCACGTCATGCAGGATCTCGCTGGCATGCGGCATCTGCAGTATCGAGAACACCTTGGCCCATGCGCCCATTTCGTTGTTGGCGAACATCTGCACGGTGCGCAGGATGATTGAGCGCAGGTACTCGCGCTCGGTGCGACTCAGGCCATGAACGATGTTGGAGGCGACAAAACTGAACACGCTGGAATGGCTCCATTCATCGATGGCGTGGGTGCGTGTGACCTCGTGGCACACCGCCTGGATGCTGATGTCTTCGGCCATGGTCTTGAGGTAATCGGTGATCAGCGTTTCACTCGCGCACGCCACACCAAAACGGGTCAGGCGGCGCTCCCATTCGGCCGTGCAGTTGGCCAGCAGGGCTTCGCGCCAGGTCACTAGGTTGAACGCGCTGAAATCCAGCGGGGTCAGTTTGCGCATATCGTAGATGTAGTTGCAGGCCATGATCGACATACGCGTGTGCAGGGCTTCGTCCAGCAGTGCCTGGGACATCACGTCCTGCAGCAGGGCGCGATTGTGGCTGTGTGGCGGGGTCTTGATGATGTCCTCGCAGGCGGGCACCACCACGTCGCATTCGATGTAGATCGTCTTGAGGTTGTAGATGCCCCACGCGTAGGACAGGCACTTGGATTGCAGGTCCTGGGGCGCTTCGAGCCAGGCCTGGTGATGACGGAACGGCAGCAGCGACAGGCTGAAATCCTGCTTCTTGGGGTCAAAGGCCAGGCCCCAGTAATCCGGTTGCGGATTGTTCACGGCAGCGCGAGTTTTCCAGAGCCCGGACAACTTGGCGAGCATGTTTTTTACCACGTCATCGGTACCACAATTCAAACGGTCCATGTTTTAACTCCAAGGAAAACAACTATTGGTGTTCGGGTTAACCGCGCAGTCCTGTGCAAACATGACGGGGCCCACAAGGGGGTTGCCGCGTAATAAATGCGGGACGTTGCCCTTCAAGTCTGCGGCAAAAAAACGCCGGGGATATTGCTCCAGGTCAGCTGAGTTGCGGGTGTGGTGCGGGCATTTTCCGAGCTTTTGCCAAGTGCCGTTCCTGCATCAGGGTCAGCGCGACCGTCAGGCCCATAAAGGCAGCACTGGCCCAGAAAATCGAGTTGGGGTGGCCTTGGTCGAGTAGCCAGGCGAACCCGACCGGGCCGAGGGTGCCGCCGATATTGAAGCCGGTGGAGACAATGCCGAAGGTCTTGCCTTCGGCGCCTTTCGGCGACGCTGCGCGCACCAGCATGTCGCGGGACGGCGCGATCACCCCGGTCAGGAAACCCGCTACACCGAGTACCAGCAGCAGTGCCAGCTCGCTCAAGTGCGCCGTGGCGACCAACAGTATCAACCCGCTGGCCAGGGCAAACGCGCTGGCGGCCACCACGCCATGGCGGCGGGTGCGGTCGGCCAGTGCACCGCCTGCCAGCACGCCAAAGGCGCTGGCAAACAGGAACGCGGTGAGTGCCGAGTTGGCCCAGGTCAAGGCCACGCCCTGGCCTTGCGTAAGGGCCGCGACCGAGAATTTTTCAATTGCGCCGGTGCTCAGGTTCAGCAGCACGAACAACAACGTCAGGCTCAGCACCAAGGGCGAAAGCAACGAGCGCCGACGCGTGTCGAAGGGAGCCGGGTCGGCCGCTGGCGACACATAATTGACTTGGGCCCGTGCCGCGCCAGGTATCGACAACACCGCCAGCGCGACAAACCCTACGCCTGCGGCGGCGGCAAACGCCATGGCCGGCGTGCTCGCCACGGCGATGCTCAACAAAAACACCGGGGCCACGGCGGCGCCGAGGAAGCCGGCGAAGGTGTGCACGGAGAACGCTTTGCCAATGTGGGCAGGGTCAATATGGCGGGACAGCAGGGCATAGTCGGCCGGGTGGTAAACCGCGTTGGCGACGCCGGCCAGCGCCATGCCGATCAGCAAGCAAAGGTAGCTGGGCACGAGTGCAATCAACAGGAAACTGCCACTGCCCACTGCCAGCGCGGCTAACAGCAGGCGGCGTGCGCCGAAGCGGTCCACGGCAAACCCCATCGGCGCCTGCACCAGCGCGGTGACGATGTTGAACAGGCTCAGGGCCAGGCCCAACTGCACGTAATCGACGTCGAAAAAAGCCGGGAGGAGGGGAAACAACGCCGCCAGCACCATGATGTGCAGATGACTGACAAAGTGCGCGGCTGCGACCTGCGGCAGCAGTCCGATACGAAAAGACGTCATGGCAGAACCTGGGGAATGGGGGGTGACAAAACCGGCGCAGAGCTTAGTGAGGCGTTGGTCTTGCGGGATAGTCCAATGTTCAAAGGTTCACCAGACCACTTTGCAGCGTTACTGGCCTAGCGCCGTGGCGCAGCGCCGCGCAGTGGTCTGCAACGCTGGCGCAAACTGGTATACCGGCGCGGGCCGTGGGCCGCTAGGGTAGACGCCGTTTGCCAATCGACGTTTTCACAGGGAGTGACCATGCCGCATTTCGCTTATCGAGACGGGCACGCGCTGCCGGTGCTCAGTGGCGTCGCACTGGCCCAGGCGGACGGGGATGTGTGGCGTGCCATCGACGCCGAGCGCCAGCGCCAGATGCAGTCAATCGAGCTGATTGCTGCCGAGAATTTTGTCAGCCGTGCAGTGCTTGAAGCCCAGGGCTCGGTGCTCACCAACAAGCATGCCGAAGGGTATCCGGGGCGCCGTTATTACGCCGGCTGCTGCAACGTCGACGCGATAGAAGAGCTGGCCAACGAGCGCGCCCGGCGGTTGTTCAACTGTGCCTACGCCAACCTGCAACCCCACTCGGGCAGCCAGGCCAATCAGGCGGTGTTTCTGGCGCTGCTGGCACCGGGCGACAAGATCCTCGGCCTGGACCTCAAGTCCGGCGGGCACCTGTCCCACGGCGCGGCGTTCAATATGTCCGGGCGCTGGTTTCAGGCCCTCAGTTATGGCGTGGATCCGCTGACCCATCGGGTCGACATGGACCAGGTCGAGCAGATGGCCCGCCAGGAACGCCCGCGATTGATCATCGTCGGCGCTTCGGCCTATTCACGGGCGCTGGACTTCGCGCGCTTTCGCGCAATTGCCGACGAAGTCGGGGCATTCCTGATGGCCGACATTGCCCACGTCGCCGGACTGGTAGCGGGCGGTGCGTACCCGTCGCCGGTGCCGTTCGCCCACGTCACCACCATCAGCACCCACACCACACTGCGCGGGCCGCGCGGCGGGATGATCCTGTGCAACGAGCCGGGCATTGCGCAGAAAATCAATGCGGCGGTGTTTCCCGGCCTGCAAGGCGCGCCGCTGATGCACACACTGGCGGCCAAGGCCGTGGCGCTCGGCGAAGCCTTGCAACCGGCGTTCAGCACCTACGCGCATGCGGTGATTGCGAACGCCCAGGCCTTGTGCGGGCGCTTGGCCGAAGGCGGGTTGTCGGTGGTCTCGGGCGGCACCGACTGTCACCTTGGCGTGATTGACCTGCGGCCGTGGGGCCTGGTCGGCAATGTCGCCGAACAGGCGCTGGAAGCGATCGGGATTACCGTGAACAAAAATATCGTGCCGGGCGACGAGGTCAAACCCAGTGTCACCTCCGGCATTCGCATCGGCAGCGCGGCCTGCACGTCGCGAGGCATGGGCGTGGACGAATTTCGCGAGATCGGCGACATGATCCTCGCCATGCTCGGCGGCGTGCGCAGCGGCGCCCTCGACAGTCGCACCGAGCGCTCGATTCGCGAAGGCATCGGCGAACTGACCAAGCGTTTCAAGCTGCCTTACTGAGCGGCTGCCTCTAGATTTTCAGCGCATTGGCCAGGCGCAGCATGGCGGCTTCGATTTCATACGCGGTCAACGACGAGTAGCCCAGCAGCCAGCCGTATTGCTGCGGTTCGCCTGCGTACAGCTTGCTGAGTCCGGACAATTGCACGCCGGCGGTGGCCGCCTGGCGAATGGTTTTTTCTTCGCTCCAGCCCGCTTTCAGCAGACACGGAATCTGCAAGCCGCCCGGTGGCAACTGGGCGGTGACGACCTCGCCCAGGTACTTGCCAATGGCGTCATGCATGATCGAGCGTCGCCCGGCATACAGCTTGCGCATGGCCCGCACGTGGGCGTTGTAATGACCGTCTTCCATAAACCGCGCCAGGGTCAGTTGCAGCACTTGCGGCGTATGCCCGTCCATCATGCTGCGCGCGTAGGCAAAGGGCTTGACCAGTTCGTGGGGCAGCACCATGTAGCCCATGCGCAAGCCGGGGTAGAGCGTCTTGCTGAACGTGCCGATATAGAGCGTGCGCTGATACTTGTCCAGCCCCTGCACGCAGGCGGTGGGTTGTCCGTCGTAATGGAACTCGCTGTCGTAGTCGTCCTCGATCAGCCACTTGCCTTTTTCTGCCGCCCAGTTGATCAACTCAAGGCGCCGTTCCAGCGGCAGCGTCACGCCGGTGGGGTATTGGTGCGACGGTGTGACGTACACGCAGTTGGCGCCGCTGCGGTCGGCGTACAGCAGGTCGGTGCGGATGCCGCGTTCATCGACATCGATGGGCAGCACCTTGGCTTCAGCGATCTCGAAGGCTTTGCGTGCGCCGTAATAGCCAGGGTTTTCGAGCAAGATCGGGTTGCCGGCATCCACCAGCAACTGCGCGCAGAGGTACAAGGCCTGGCGCGTGCTGCTCAGCACCAGCACCTGATCGGGCGAACACTTGGCCCCGCGCTCTAGGTTCAGGTAGGTGGCAATCGCCTTGCGCAGCGGCTCGGCGCCTTGAGGGTCGCCGTGCAAGAGCACGTTGGCGCGATAGTCCTTCATCACCTGGCGTTGCAGACGTTCCCAGACATCCGTGGGGAAACTGCGGGTTTCCGGCAAACCGGTGGCGAAGGCCTTGATGACTTGCTGGTCGCTGACGCCGCCCGTTTCGAAGATCATCCGCCCGCGCTGGCTCAGCTCGGCGCCGGGTGCGGCGGCGTTGCTGCGCACTTCCTGGGCCTTGATGCGCCGGCGTGTGGCGCCGCGCAATTCGACGCCGACCGTGTCGCAGACGTAACTGCCGGCACCCTCGCGGCGCACGATAAACCCGTCCCGATGCAACTGCACGTAGGCGTTCTCGACGGTGTCGCGGGCGCACCCCAGCGACTTTGCCAACACCCGTGTGGCAGGCAGTTTCAGGCCGGGGCCGAGGGCGCCGTCGAGGATCAGTGCGCGCAACGCCCGCTGGATGCGCTGGTGCAAGTCCAGCAGCTGAAACTCCACGTCGTTGAGGCGCATTTTCAGGGTTTCGAGCTCAAAGGTTTTTGCCATGCGGTCTGCTCAGTCCTTTGGAATTGGCCTGTAATGGCAGGCCAGTCTATCCGTAGAATCCAGCCCTCGCCAGCCCGGCCCCGGCGCGTGGCGAGCCCGCACGATGCGAGTGTTCTTGAACAGGAGTTACGCGACGATGGCCAGATCCCACAACTTCAGCGCCGGCCCCACGGCGGTGCCGCTGGAAGTGCTCACCCAGGCACACGAAGAATTTTTTGATTTTGCCGGCACCGGTATGTCGGTGATGGAGATCAGCCATCGCTCCCGCGTGTTCATGGACGTGGCCCGCCAGGCGGAGCAAGATCTGCGTGACATTCTCGGCGTGCCGGACGCGTACAAAGTGCTGTTTTTGCAAGGCGGCGCCTCGCTGCAGTTCGCCCAGGTGCCGATGAACCTGTTGGGCGACAAAGGCACGGCGGACTACCTGCACACCGGCCTCTGGTCGGGTAAGGCGATTGAAGCGGCGCGGCGTTATTGCGATGTGCGAATCGCGGCCAGTGCCCGCGCAACCGGCTTCGACCGCGTGCCTGACGCAGCGAGCTGGCACCTCAATCCTGACGCTGCCTACCTGCATTACACCGAGAATGAGACGGTCCACGGCGTGCAATTCATCGCCCCGCCCAACAGCGCCGCGCCGCTGGTGTGTGATGCCTGTTCAAGCCTTTTGTCCAAGCCGATGGACGTCGCCCGGCATGACCTGGTGTATGCCGCCGCCCAGAAAAACATGGGGGTGGCCGGGTTGACGGTGGTCATCGTCGACCCCGCATTACTGGAACGCTCCCATGCCTTCACTCCGGACATTCTCAACTACGCCCACATCAGCGATGCGCAGTCGATGCTCAATACCCCGGCGACGTTTCCCTGGTACCTCACCGGCCTGACGCTCAAGTGGATCAAGCACAACGGCGGTCTGCCGGCCTTGCATGAGCGTAACCAGACCAAGGCACGCCGGCTCTATCGCGTCATTGACGAGAGCGGCGGTTTCTACCGCAATCGGGTGCAGCCGGCGTACCGCTCGATCAACAACGTGCCGTTCGTGCTGGCGGATTCGACGCTGGAGAAGACCTTCCTGCGCCGCGCCGAAGACGCCGGCCTTAACGGCTTGAAAGGCCACGCCAGTGTCGGCGGCCTGCGCGCCAGCCTCTACAACGCCGTCTCGTTAACCGCAGTCGAGGCGCTGACTGACTTTATGGCTGACTTCGCACGCGCACATGGGTAACCGCCCCTGCGCGAAAAAGTGGTCTGGTCTGCTGCGCGCAAGCGTAGGGGCAAACCCCACCATTCAACGGCTATAAATGACCGCCTGGCCACGGCCTGATCCATTGTCCAGCAAGGAGCCAAGACTTATGCCCTCTACTCAATCCCAGTCGTCCCTGCGTCTGCGGGATGTGCTGCACCCGGTGGTTGCCGGGCTGATTTCGGTGATCGTCAATTACGGCGGCACCTTTATTCTGGTGTTCCAGGCCGCCAAGGTTGCCGGCCTCAGCCCTGAGCTGACGGCGTCGTGGGTCTGGTCGGTGTCGATTGGCGTCGGTGTGACCGGGTTGTTCCTCAGTTGGGTGAGCCGCGAGCCGATCATCACCGCCTGGTCGACCCCGGCGGCGGCGTTCTTGATCGTTGCCCTGGCGACCACGCCCTACGCCGAGGCGATTGGTGCGTATTTGATTTCAGCGGCGGCGTTCGTGCTGCTGGGTGTATCCGGCTATTTTGAAAGGGCTGTGCGCCTGATCCCGCCTGGCGTTGCGGCGGGCCTGCTGGGCGGCATTCTCTTGCAGTTCGGCATCGGTGCATTCGCGAGCATGACGGTCGACCCGCTGCTGGTGGGGCTGCTGATCGGCGCCTACATCGTGTTCAAACGCTTGAGCGCACGCTACGCGGTGGTCGGCATTCTGGTGCTGGGGCTGGGCTTTTTGCTGATGCAGGGGCGAGTGGATTTTTCCGGACTGGCGCTGGCGTTCGCCACACCGGTATTCACGCGGCCCGAGTTCTCGCTCAATGCGTTGCTGAGCGTGGCGTTGCCGCTGTTTCTGATCACCCTCACAGGGCAGTACATGCCGGGCATGCTGGTGCTGCGCAATGACGGCTTCAAGACCAGCGCCAACCCGATTCTCAGCGTGACCGGGCTGGGTTCGCTGCTGATGGCGCCGTTCGGCTCCCATGCGTTCAATATCGCGGCAATCACGGCGGCGATCTGCACCGGCAAGGAAGCGTCCGAAGACCCTTCCAAACGCTGGATCGCCGGGGTTGCGGCAGGGGGGTTCTACATCCTGGTGGGGATTTTTGGCGTAACCCTGGCGGCGGTGTTCATGGCCTTTCCGGCGACGTTCATTACCACCCTGGCCGGGCTGGCGCTGCTCGGCACCATCGGCGGCAGCCTGGCCAATGCCATGGCGGACGTCAAATCCCGTGAAGCCTCGCTGATCACCTTTCTGGCGTGCGCCGCCAACATCACCTTGCTTGGCATTGGCGGCGCGTTCTGGGGCTTGCTCATCGGCCTCGCGGCGTATGCGGTACTCAATGGGCAACTGCCACGTCGTGAAAAAACCACTGCGGTGACCACCAAGGGAGCGACCCGCTGATGACTGGGCAAGCCGAACACCTCACCACGCTCCACGCCGACCATGGTCGCTATCCGCAGGCGGTCAGCGTCGAGGACTTTCGTCGCAACCTTGCCGCTGTGCAGCAACGCATCATCGATGCTTGCCACCGTGTCGGGCGTGACCCGGCCACCGTGCGGTTGCTGCCGGTCAGCAAGACCTTCGACGAAGCCCATCTGCGCCTGGCCTATGCCGCCGGTTGCCGCCTGCTCGGCGAAAACAAGGTGCAGGAGGCCCAGCGCAAGGCGCAAGCCATGAGCGACCTGCACGACCTGCAATGGTCAGTCATCGGCCACCTGCAAACCAACAAGGCCAAGCAGGTTGCGCGTTTTGCCAGCGAATTCCAGGCGCTCGACAGCCTGCGCGTGGCCGAAGTGCTGAACCATCGGCTGCAGCTCGAAGGTCGGCAGATGGATGTGTTCGTGCAGGTCAACACCTCGGGTGAAGCCAGCAAGTACGGCCTGGCTCCCGAGGATGTGGCGGCGTTCATCGCGGCGCTGCCGGCATTCCCGGCGCTGCGGGTTCGCGGGCTGATGACCCTGGCGCTGTTTTGCGCCGACGTGGTGCGGGTACGCCCCTGCTTCGTGCGCTTGCGTGAATTGCGCGACCGCTTGCTCGCACAGGTGCCCGAGGGCGTGTCGCTGCAGGAGTTATCGATGGGCATGTCGGGCGACTTTGAAATTGCCATTGAAGAGGGTGCAACCGTGGTACGCGTCGGCCAAGCCATCTTCGGTGCCCGCGCCATGCCCGATGCCTATTACTGGCCCACGGCCGACGCCAGACCGCGCAACGACGACGAGTTGCCGGCGCTCGCCCCTTAACGTTGATTGATCTTTATAGGAGGCCTGCAATGTCCGCTGCACCCGCTTACCTGATGCACACCTCGTCCCGTCAGCCGGTTTCGTTCAGCCGAGGCCTGGGCGCCCGCCTGTGGGACACCGACGGCGTTGAATACCTGGATGCCATCGCCGGCGTGGCCGTGACGAGCCTGGGGCACGCCAACCCGGAAATTGCCGCCGCCATCGCCGAGCAGTCCACGCAGTTGCTGCACACCACCAACATGTTTCGCATCCCGTGGCAGGAGCAACTGGGCGAGCGGTTGTGCCTGTTGTCCGGCATGGAGCGCGCGTTTTTCTGCAACTCCGGCGCCGAGGCCAATGAAGCCGCGCTGAAACTGGCGCGGTTGCACGCCCATGCCCGAGGCGTGGCCCAGCCGCAGGTGCTGGTGATGGACAACAGCTTCCACGGGCGCACCCTCGCCACGCTGGCGGCCACCGGCAACCCGGCGGTGCACGTCGGTTTCGAACCGTTGATGCCCGGCTTTGTGCGCGTGCCGTACAACGACATCGAGGCGATTCGGGCGGTCGCGGCGCGGTCACCCAACATCGTTGCAGTGCTGGTCGAACCGGTGCAGGGCGAGGGTGGGGTGCATGCGGCGTTCGCGGGCTACCTGCAAGGGTTGCGCGCCCTGTGCGATGAACACGACTGGCTGATGATGATTGATGAAGTGCAAACCGGCATGGGCCGCACCGGCGCCTGGTTTGGCTTTCAACACGCGGGCATCGAGCCGGATGTCATCACCCTGGCCAAGGCACTTGGCAACGGCTACCCGATAGGCGCATGCCTGGCGCGGGGCAAGGCCGCCGAGCTGTTTTCCCCCGGTCACCATGCGTCCACGTTTGGCGGTAACCCGCTGGCCTGCCGCGTGGGGTGCACGGTGCTGGACATCATGCAGCGTGAGCACCTGCCACAACGCGCCGCCGCCAGCGGCCGACGCCTGCTGGCCGCGCTCAAGCTGGCGCTGGGCAACCATCCCGAGGTGGTGGCCATTCGTGGTATCGGCTTGATGGTCGGCGTCGAACTCAACCGCCCGTGCGGCGAGCTGGTCGACCGCGCCCGTGAAGAACAACGCCTGCTGATCACCGTCACCCGTGGCACCACCGTGCGCCTGTTGCCCGCACTGATCTGCGATGACACACAGATCGACGAGATCGCCGCACGTGTCATTCGCCTGCTGTCGCCCGCTGTTTGAATTTGTTAACCAAGGACGCTCCCACCATGTACGACTCAACGCTCACCCTGGATGCCTTCGACCCTGAACTGCGTGAGGCGATTCATAACGAAGCGCATCGCCAGGAAGACCACATTGAGCTGATCGCGTCGGAGAACTACGCCAGCCCGCTGGTCATGCAGACCCAGAGCACGGTACTCACCAACAAGTACGCCGAGGGCTATCCCGGCAAGCGCTACTACAGTGGTTGTGAATACGTTGATGTGGCCGAGCGGCTGGCGATTGAGCGGGTCAAGACCCTGTTCAACTGCGACTACGCCAACGTGCAGCCTCACGCGGGTGCGCAGGCCAACGCGGCGGTGTTCCTCGCGTTGATCAACCCCGGTGACACGGTGATGGGCATGAACCTGGCCCAGGGCGGCCACCTGACCCACGGTAACCCGGCGAACTTTTCGGGCCGGCATTACAAGATCGTGCCCAACGGGCTGGACCCGAAAACCGGTTTTCTCGACTACGACGAGATGGAACGAATTGCCCTGCAGACGCGCCCGAAAATGTTGATCGGCGGCTTCTCGGCGTACTCGCGCTACAAGGACTGGGCACGCATGCGCACCATCGCCGACAAGGTCGGCGCCATATTCTGGGTCGACATGGCCCACGTCGCCGGGCTGGTCGCCGCCGGCGAATACCCGGACCCGCTGCCCCATGCGCATGTGGTCACCAGCACCACGCACAAAACCCTGCGCGGCCCACGGGGCGGTTTGATTCTGTCGAAGGGCCAGGACGAAGCCTTCTACAAGAAACTCGATTCGGCAGTGTTTCCCGGCGTGCAGGGCGGCCCGCTTATGCACCAGATTGCAGCCAAGGCCGTGGCGTTCAAGGAAGCGCTGACGCCCGAGTTCCGCGTCTACCAGACCCAAGTGGTGATCAACGCCCGCGCCATGGCGGCGGTGCTGCAAAAGCGCGGCTACAAGATCGTCTCGGGCGGAACCGACAACCACATGATGCTGATCGACCTGTCCGACAAGCCCTACACCGGCAAGGACGCCGATGCGGCATTGAGCAGCGCCTACATCACCGCGAATAAAAACTCGGTGCCGAATGACCCACGCTCACCCTTCGTGACCTCCGGCTTGCGCATCGGCAGCCCGGCGGTGACGACGCGGGGCTTCGGTGTCGAGGCCTGCGAGCAAGTGGCAGGGTGGTTGTGCGACGTACTCGACGCCCTGGAATATGGCGACAGTGACAAGGTCGGCCACCACGTGCGCGAACAGGTTGTCGCACTGTGCCGGCGTTATCCGGTTTATCGCTGAATGGGTTTGGGGGGGCCGTGTGGACGGCCCCTGATTCACTTCTTTGCCGAAAAGGACGCTCATGCAGCCTGCTTCCAGCTTTATCAGGCGTTCGATCTGGGGGAGTGGGTGCGTCGTGATGATCTGCCGGAGATTGATCCCGGTGAGCCCGAAAGTCACAGCGCGTGGTACTTCCCAAAAAATGATCTCAATTTGACAGCTGGTACCCGAGTCTATGCGAATCCGCCTGCTATCACTTCGCGCTTTCACTGATGATGGGATGATGCTCGACGCCGACGTCGCTGATGGAATAGCAATAGAACCTGTCGTTACCCGGATGTTTGCCAATCCAGAGGTTAGTTACATACACGTTCACAATGCCAAGCAGGGTTGCTACTCCGGGCGAATAGATCGGGCTTAGTCACCGCAGGTCTTCGTGGCTCATCTTCGATTTTTCTGGTCACCAAATGGCCGGTATTGGCCGTTTGAATTCGGCAGAAAGCGGAAGTCATTGCTTACCCATCGGACGCCTCGCTAATGGTGAGGACAATCGCCTAAATCGATGTCCGGGACCAGCAGACCATTGCAATGGGTGCCCAATCCGTGCCGTCGGGCGCTGCTGCGCATCAGCATTCCCACCACCTATGCCCAACAATGAGTGCATCCAGTACGAACTGCCGAGCAATGGTCGCCGCATCACGTGGCTATTCCAAGTGGACGGCAAGGCGCAGGAATATGCGGGGGAGGCGGGCTACAGTTGCTCTGACGATGTACTGGGCGGCTTGACCCTGGCCACACGCATGGGGCGGTGTTGTTTCAGACCTACACATTTATTGTCGAGCAGGCGCTGGCAAACGGCAGTCTGGTGGGGGGCTGGTATTGATCGGCGTGGCGCTGGTGATCGCGTGGGCGGCACGTGATCATGGTTTTAAGCCAGGGCGACGGACCCATATAGAGGCCATGGCTCATTAAAACTACGGTCGACCGGCATAGGGTGGAGGCTGGGACCTCAATTCATCAGATATTAGCCTGTCATGTCCACGCTAAGCGAAGAGAGCCGCCAGATCGTAGCGTCTCTGGCGTACCGTGTTGGTCCCACCGCTAATATCGCAGGCATCGCCGAGGCGATCATTTCGATATTGCAGGACATGGACGCAGCACTCACGCCCATCATCGGGCAGCAAGGGGTTGTGGCGCTCTTGCGCCGCAGCCTGCTCCTCAGCGCCTCGAAGCACACTCGGCTGGCCGGCACGTACGAACGTGTACAGGTCACGCCGGACCTGATCGGCCTCAAAACTGTATTGATCGAGCAAAGCGAAGCCGATGCGCTGTTTTTCGGTGAGGTGCTGCTGATCACCTTTTACACGTTGCTGACCTCGCTGATCGGGCCCTCGCTGACCGCCCAGTTACTGCGCAACGTGTGGGAACCTTCTTTGAGCGACACCCCTTTGCAGGAAAATTCGCCATGAGCTCCAAAGTAACTATCAACCGCCTGGCTACCGGTGTGCCAGGGCTGGACGAGGTGCTGGGCGGAGGATTGCCGGAATTTTCGTTCAACCTGATCGCCGGCCCACCTGGCTGCGGCAAGACCACGCTGGCGCATCAAATGATGTTTGCCCTCGCGACCCCTGAACGCCCCGCGCTGTTTTTTACCGTGCTGGGCGAGCCGCCGCTGAAGATGCTGCGTTATCAGCAGCAGTTCGACTTTTTCGACAATGATGTGATCAACCAGTCGATCCGCTATATCAACCTGGCCGATGACACCCTGGCCGGTAATCTGGATGAAGTGCTGCGGCGCATTGTCAGCGAAGTGGAGGCACATTCGCCGTCGCTGGTGTTTGTCGATTCCTTCCGTTCGGTGGTGCTGGCCAGCCAGACTCAGACCAACCCCAACAACAACCTCCCGCAGTTCGTTCAGCAGTTGGGCATGTTGATGACGACCTGGCAGGCGACCACCTTCCTGATTGGCGAATATTTCACCGAAACCGACACCAACCCGATCTTCACCGTGGCCGATGGGCTGATCTGGTTGCGTCAGAGCGTCGAGCGCAATTCGATGGTGCGCAAGATGGAAATCATGAAGATGCGCGGCCAACCGACCTTGCCGGGGCTGCACACCTTCCGTATCGCCACCTCCGGCATCAAGGTCTTCGCGCCCGCTGCTATCGACCCGGTCGGGACACCGATGGCGCTGCCTATCCAACGCCTCAAAATGGGCGTGCCACGTCTTGACGAGATGCTCGGAGGCGGCCTGCCCCGGGGCTACTCACTGTTGGTTGCGGGGCCTTCGGGGTCGGGCAAAAGCATTCTGGCGGCGACGTTTCTGGCCGAGGGTGCGCGCAATGGCGAAACCGGTGTTATTGCGGTGTTCGAGCAACGGCCCAACCGCTCGCAAAACGCCACACTGATCGACCTGATCAACTGTGGCAAAGTCAGTCTGGTGGACAGCCGGGCGCCGGACCTGTCGATTGACGAAATCGTCCAGCAGTTGCTCGGTGAAATCAGGCGCATGAACGCCACGCGGGTGGTTATCGATTCGTTGTCGGGCTTCGAGTTGGCCTTGGCGCCGACCTTCCGTGCGGACTTTCGTGAGTCGTTGTCGCGCATGGTCACGGCGTTGACCCGCGTCGGCGTCAGCGTGTTGATGACTTCGGAACTGGAAGACCGCTACACCGACCTGCGCTTCAGCCCCTACGGCACGGCGTTCCTGACCGATGCGATCATCGTGCAGCGCTACATTGAAGTCCGTAGCCGCCTGTTGCGCATCATGGCCGTGGTCAAAGTGCGTGCCAGTGCCCACTGCGATGAGTTGCGCCAATACCACATCACTGACGATGGCCTGCAGATCGGCGAGATGCTTCCCGATCAGGAGGGGCTGCTCGGCGGGTGCCCGAAGACCCGGCATACAGGGCGTGACAATGTTTGAGCTGACTCATGAGTGACCGCGCTGGAGAGGGGGAACGTAAGGTAGCCAATGCTGCCCACGAACTCTTCCTGCTCGGCCGCAAAATCGTTGAAGCCCGTGCGGTATTGGCTGCGCTGCAGGATCAACTGAGTGACGCGAATAATCGTCTGGAAGACGCCCAGCACGTCGAGCAACTGATCGAAGCCAATCAGCAACTGGTACTGGCAATACTCCTGACGCAATCCGACGCAATCGCGGCGCCTCAGGTCGAGGAGCTGCTGCTGTTCCAGGAGCTGCGCGAGGCGAATGCGCAATTGGTGATCGCCGCGCTCAGCGCCCAGGACCTTCAGGCCACGGTCGAGCTTGCACTGGGCCAGCAGAAAAGCATCCTGGCGATGGTCGCCCATGAACTGCGTAACCCGCTGACGCCTATCAGCCTGATTGCCGAGCGCATGGTCAGGCTGCCCAGCGACCAACTGCCGCGCATGCGTGAGTTGATCGAAGGCCAGGTCCAGCATACTTCACAACTGGTCGACGACCTGCTGGATGTCTCACGCGCCAGCACCGGTAAGCTGCGCATCCAGTGTCGCGAGGTGGACATGCTGCGCATCTTGAATGCCGCGGTCGACGCGTGCAGCCCGGTGATGATCGCGCGAAATCAGCAGTTCGACGTGGCGTTTCCCGACGCTAGCCTGATCATGAGCGGTGACCCCGTGCGGCTCGCGCAGATCCTGCACAACTTGCTGGGCAACGCGGCCAAGTACACCCAGGCCGGTGGCAGAATCTCGATGGTGGTCACCGTGGAGGCCGAGCAACTGAGGATCTGCATTTCCGATAATGGCATCGGCGTGACCGCCAAGGCCCTGCCGTTCATTTTTGATCCTTATGTGCAAGACGCCCACGCCATCGGTTTCAACAGCGCCGGCCTGGGCATTGGCTTGACCGTCGTGCGCGAACTGGTCGAAGCCCACGGCGGCACGGTCTCGGGCAAGAGTGATGGGCATGGCAAGGGCAGCGAATTTGTGGTGGTGCTGCCCCTGACGGCGGAACGGGGCGAACGCGCGGCACCAAACTGATTTAGGAGGGTCCATACATCCCGCACGATTGTCTGTGGTCGTGCGCCTGTAGGTTCCGAGCGTCGGAACCTGTCGTCCGTTTTACCCTCAGCATAAGATCTAAAGCATGTACCTACGCAACATTGCAGTCGGGCTGTCTGCCCTTGTTTTGCTCTCTACCGCAGTAGAAGCCCGCAACCTGGCAAACCCCTACACCCCCACCGAGCAACGCGCTTCATTTGAGGGTTGCGCTGATCTTTTCCCTGCCAATACGCCGATCAAAACCGCCACCATCCCTGCGTCAATGACACCTCTGGCGCTGTGTTCCGACACGTTTGCAGTGCTGTACTCGCAAACCAGCAAGACGCCGCTGGTGGTGGTCGAACGCCTGAATGCGGCGCAGTTGAAAGAGGCGAAAGGCGAGGAGCGTACCAACCAGTTCTACCCCGACCCACGCATCCCCAAGGCTGGGCGTGCTGAGTTGAGTGACTACCGCAGCCAGCACCCGGCTGTGGACCGCGGCCACCAGGCCCCGGCCGCCGACGCACCGGATGCCCACGCGATGGCCCAATCCTTCGCACTGTCGAACATGGTGCCGCAAGACCCCACCAACAACCGCAAGATCTGGAGCAAGGTCGAGGCCGACGTGCGTAAGTTTGCCAAGCGTGCTGGCGGTGATGTGTATGTATTCACCGGTCCGCTGTTCGACCCGGGCCACGGCACCATCGGCGACAACCACGTCTGGGTGCCGACGCGGCTGTTTAAATTGGTGTACGACGCCTCAAGCAAGCGAGCCTGGGCGTATGTGCTACCCAACGCTAAGACGCGCCTCCAGAAGCCGATGGACTACGACAGCTTTGTGAAGAGCACCGGCCTCAAGTTGCTGGGGAATCTTCCGGTGTCGGGGTCGGTGGGGCGGGGTTGACCGACGCCTCTGGCACGGCGGGCGCAGCACCCAACCGCAACAGAGACCAAAGGTGGGAGCTGTCGAGCCCTGGCGAGGCTGCGAAGGCGGCGGTAATGCCAGCATTTTCATCACCTGATCCACCGCTTTCGCAGCCTCGCTAAAGCTCGACAGCTCCCACAGGAGATTTGCTGTGTTGGTTGGATTCCGGTCTTGGCAGCGGACGCAATTTCAGCAGCGATAAAGCTCAAATGTGGGAGCTGTCGAGCCCCTGCGAGGCTGCGAAGGCGGCGGCACTGCCAGCATTTTCATCGCCTGACCCACCGCTTTCGTAGCCTCGCTAAAGCTCGACAGCTCCCACAGGGGATTTGCTGTGTTGGCTGAATTCCGGTCTTGGCTGCGGGCGCAATTTCAGCAGCGATAAAGATCAAATGTGGGAGCTGTCGAGCCCCAGCGAGGCTGCGAAGGCGGCGGTACTGCAAACATCTCCATCGCCTGACCCACCGCTATCGCAGCCTTGCTAAAGCTCGACAGCTCCCACAGGGGATTTGCTGTGTTAGCTGAATTTCGGTTGTGGCGGCGGGCGCAATTCCAGCAGTGATAAAGATCAAGTGTCGGAGCTGCTGTGTTGATTGGATTTTGGTCTTGGCTGCAGGCGCAATTTCAGCAGCGATAAAGCTCAAATGTGGGAGCTGTCGAGCCCCAGCGAGGCTGCGAAGGCGGCGGCACTGCCAGCATTTTCATCGCCTGACCCACCGCTTTCGTAGCCTCGCTAAAGCTCGACAGCTCCCACAGGGGATTTGCTGTGTTGGTTGAATTCCGGTCTTGGCTACGAGCGCAATTTCAGCAGTGACAAAGATCAAATGTGGGAGCTGTCGAGCCCCAGCGAGGCTGCGAAGGCGGCGGTACTGCCAGCATTTTCAGCACCTGACCCACCGCTATCGCAGCCTCGCTAAAGCTCGACAGCTCCCATAGGGGATTTGCTGTGTTAGCTGAATTTCGGTTGTGGCGGCGGGCGCAATTCCAGCAGTGATAAAGATCAAGTGTGGGAGCTGCTGTGTTGGTTGGATTCCGGTCTTGGCTACGAGCGCAATTTCAGCAGCGATAAAGATCAAATGTGGGAGCTGTCGAGCCCCGGCGAGGCTGCGAAGGCGGCGGTATTGCCAGCATTTTCACCACCTGACCCACCGCTATCGCAGCCTCGCTAAAGCTCGACAGCTCCCACAGGGAATCTGCTGTGTTGGTTGGATTCCGGCCTTGGCTACGAGCGCAATTTCAGCAGCGACGAAGATCAAATGTGGGAGCTGTCGAGCCCCAGCGAGGCTGCGAAGGCGGCGGTACTGCCAGCATTTTCAGCACCTGACCCACCGCTATCGCAGCCTCGCTAAAGCTCGACAGCTCCCATAGGGGATTTGCTGTGTTAGCTGAATTCCGGCCTTGGCTACGAGCGCAATTTCAGCAGCGATAAAGCTCAAATGTGGGAGCTGTCGAGCCCTAGCGAGGTTGCCAAGGCGGCGGCACTGCCAGCATTTTCAGCACCTGACCCACCGCTATCGCAGCCTCGCTAAAGCTCGACAGCTCCCACAGGGATCGGCGGTGTTGGTTGAATTCCGGCCTTGGCTACGAGCGCAATTTCAGCAGCGACGAAGATCAAATGTGGGAGCTGTCGAGCCCTAGCGAGGTTGCCAAGGCGGCGGCACTGCCAGCATTTTCAGCACCTGACCCACCGCTTTCGCAGCCTCGCTAAAGCTCGACAGCTCCCACAGGGATCGGCGGTGTTGGTTGAATTCCGGCCTTGGCTACGAGCGCAATTTCAGCAGCGATAAAGCTCAAATGTGGGAGCTGTCGAGCCCCAGCGAGGCTGCGAAGGCGGAGGTAATGCCGACATATTTTTTCGCCTGGACCCAACACTCTCGCAAAGGGATCGGCGGCCTGCTGCTCGGCTACGGTTCGCGCCTGGCCTACGGCTGTTACTTCCAGCGGCATCGTCTTGGGCAGCCTGTATGGCTGGGTATGGTCGGTGGTGGCGTTAATCGGCAACAGCGTGGGGTGCGGTTGCGGCCGCTTTTCTTCGTAGGTGAGCGTTAGCAGGTGGCGTTGAGCAGTTGCTAAGACTTGAAGGCATCGCAGTTGTCTTCAGGCGCTCCGAACAACTCATCGTGAGCGTCCATTGCTTCTATCAGGCTTGCGTACGATTGGCTACGTTCACTGGGTGACATCTCAATCAGCAGTTGTATCAGTTGTTTATCAAAGAAAGCTTGGTTGGCGGTCGTCATGGGCAGGCGAAAGAAATCCGTACTCTGCACCGTGTACAGGGCTGTTTTAAGGTTCATAAAGCACACATACCGCACTGCCGCGGTATCAGTCAGTCGGCGCCAAGTGATGATTTGCTGGTAACTGTCGTTCATTGATCTTCCTTGTCATGTCGCGAGGTAAGGCTCCACCACATCTTCCAGCAGACTCACTAGTTCCAGGTCCATGTAGCGAAAATCGTCGGGAATATCCAGGCAGTGCAACGGCTTATGCTCCAGCAGACGGGCGTAGTCGGCCTGTAGGCGCTGCTGGTGTTTGCGCTCCATGACGAAGATCACGTCGGCCCACTGGATGTCCGCCGGGCCGACGGTTTTGCGTGCGTTTGGGCTGGTGCCTGCCGAGCGCACATTGAAGCCGGGGCGACGGCGCCAAATCACTTCTGCCGTCGGGCTGCGCCATTTGTTGCGGCTGCAGATGAATAGCAGGTTTTTCAATCTTGCTCCAACGCTTGAACCGCTTCAGCCGCCAGCTTTTCCCGGTCTGCCTTGCTGACGTACGTATCTTTTTTCTTCGGCGCCAATTTGGCGCTGGCCTTTTTGGCCTTGGCCTTGAAGAGCTGCTTGAGTTTTTTCTGGCGGTTCATGTCTTTCTACCCAGGCTGTACAGGCTCGGGATGATACCAGCTTAAAAACCGACGCCATTCCCTGAGTCGCTTTTTAGCGCCAATCTGTGTATTGAATCGCCCTCCCTTTTGCCAATAATCGGGTCCTCCAGCGCACAACGGACGACACTGATGAGCATCCACACCCGCACCAAACGCATGACCGTCCCGCAACTGGTCGCCATGAAGGGCCAGCAGAAAATCGTCTCCCTGACGGCTTACTCCAGCGCCATCGCCAAGCTGATCGATCCTTTGGTCGATTTCATCCTGGTCGGTGATTCCACGGCCATGGTCGGGTACGGCCGCCCCTCGACCTTGAGCATGCAACTTGAAGAAATCATCGGCCACACCCGGGCCGTGGTCGATAGCACGCGCTTGGCCTGTGTGATTGCCGACATGCCGTTTGGCAGTTATCAGGAATCCAATGAACAGGCCTTCCGCAATTGCGCCCAGGTGCTGGCGCGCACCGGCTGCGACGCCGTCAAGCTGGAAGCCAACCAGGCGTTAGCCGGCACCGTCGAGTTTCTGGTGGCGCGCGGTGTTCCGGTGATGGCGCATGTGGGGCTGATGCCGCAGTTCGTCAACGTGATGGGCGGCTTCAAGGCTCAGGGGCTCACCGCCGAAACCGGCGCGCGAATTGCCAAGGATGCACGGGCCAATCTGCAGGCGGGTGCGTTCAGCCTGTTGCTCGAAGGGGTGGCAGAGGGCGTGGCCCGGCAGATCACCCTCGACTCGGCAATGCCCACCATCGGCATCGGCGCTTCACCGGCCTGCGACGGCCAGGTGCTGGTGACTGAGGATGTGCTGGGCCTGGGCGGCGAGCAGATGCCGCGTTTCGTCAAACAATACGCGGACGTGGGCGCGGTGATCCGCGATGCCTGCGAACGGTTTGCCGAAGACGTGCGTCACGGTCGTTTCCCTGAGGCGCGGCACTGCTACGGACTTTGACGAATTGCCCGGGCCAGTTGCTCCACGGCCTGGGCGATGTCTTTGCTCCAATCGAGGGTAAAGCTCAGGCGCACATGCTGTTTCCAGGCACCTTGCTGGCTGAACAGTTCGCCGGGGGCGATGACGATGCGTTCCGCCAGCAGGCAATCGAACACGCTCTGCATGTCGACCAGACGCGTGGCTTCCAGCCAAAAACACGCGCCACCCTGCGGGATCTGCACTTCAAAGGCACCCTTGCCGTGTTCGTCCAGCAGGCCTTTCAGCCGGGTCATACAGTCCTGCAACAAGGCCCGCAGCGTGTGCAGATGCGGGTCGATGCGCTTGGAAGTGAATAGCTTGGCAATCGCCTTCTGGCGGATCGGCGACAGACGAAATGCCCGCGCCAGGAACGCCTGCTGCAACTGCGCCCCACACCCACGGCACAGCACATAGCCGTAGGGTGCCTCCGAGCCGATCACCTTGTCTAAGGTCGAAAACACCAGCAGTTTCTGCGGGTCGGCAACGTCGCGATAGCGGGCCGGCCGGGGCGCGAAATACAACTCGCCGTAGGTGTCGTTTTCGAACAACCAGATATCCCGCTGCGCCAGCCATTGGCAGATCTGCTGTTTATCCTCAGCCGGCATGCGGCTGCCGTGGGGAATGTTCACGGTGGATGACAGCACCGCCAGGCGAATGGGCGCGTGCTTGAGCAGTTGATTAAGCGCAGGCAGGTCGAAGCGCCCGTCGGCGTCAAGGTGCAGTTCGATTACGCGGATGTTCGCGGCTTTAAGCTGGCGCAGGATCGCCCACGAGCACGGAGACTCCACCAACGCCACTGTGCCCGCCAAGCCCAGGGCGTTCAGCGACAACGCCAGCACGCTATGCAGGTCCGCGCCGACATAGACCTGATCGGCCTGCCAGTAGTTGTCAGTGGAGCAGGTGTAGCGCTCGGCCAATGCAGCGCGCAGCTCCGGTTCGCCAAAGGGCAGGTACAACGGTGTCAGTGAGCGCGGGTATTGGCGGGCAATCTCCCGCTCAATCATCAGCAGTGGGTTTTCCAGCGACATCAGCATGGCCGGTGCGTCGCTGCTCAGGGCCAGCATGCCCGGCTGGCGGGCATTGGCAAAGACCTGATCGAGCAGGCTGGGTGCGCGCTCAGTTGAGACAGCCGTCGGCTGCAGACGGGTGAAGTAACCGAACTTGGGCCTGGCGTATACCCGTCCTTCATCCTCAAGGAGCGCGTAGGCGTACTTGGTGGTCGACACCGATACGCCGAGGCGCTGCGCCAACTGGCGCAGCGACGGCAACTTGTGGTCGCCTTGCGAAGGGCTTGCCTCAATCAACTCGACGAGGTAGCGGTACACCGCTTGATAGGCGAACGGGGCGTCTTTAGGTGTATCCATAACCCTTTGCGCCGCATGACTCGCCATTGCAGGGAGCAAGGGGCAGCGTGCTCTGTTAAAGGTTGACGACGGTGCGAGTGTCAGCGCTCTCAGGCTTATGCTCTACAAACGTTGCCTGTACCCGCTTGGATACCAGCATGTAAGGCACCCAGATAAACAAGCCAAACAATGCCCGGACCATTTCTTTTAGTGTGTTGCCATCGAACAGCGGCTGATTCACCAGGACAAACGAGCAGATCCAGGCATCGAGCGGAATGAAAATCACCGAAAAAACGACCGTGGCGATATAAACCTTGGGGAACACGTAATGCTTCCTGAGGAACAGGTAGACCAAATAAGCATAGGTAGCAGCCAGTAGTACGTTGACGACTGTTTCTGAAATCAGAATCGGCGCCCATAGCGGGTTATACAAGGACGATCCCTGCGTGGTCACAGCAGTAAAAGTGCCATTTGCGAAGATGGGGTAATACACGGCGAGAACGTTATAGCTCAGGCGGATAACCGATATAAACAGGCCTATTCCAACGAGCACGAGCCAGCCTCCTAACCCTCTCAACTCTTTGCTCTCTTGCATGTTGCACTCCGTGGGTGAGTAAGGGTTCGAATTTTAATTATTTGCTGAACGATTGCCGCAGAAACGTAGTAATCAGTCCTACCACCTGTTGTTGGATCTCTACTCTGGGTCGGGCCCCTTCACCATCGCGGCAAATCATGCCATCGCCTGGCGAGTCCTCTTCGATCAACGCCATACCGCCCGGCTTGCAGGTCGACATAAAGCTGAAGTGAGTGGCGTCTGCGATCTCTACGTAGTGTGTTGATGCTTCAGGCAACCGCTTGACCATATCGGTGGACTCCAGGTTGGGGTCCATATCCTCCGTTGGCACGCCCCCCGCAATTACCAGTGCCGGCACCGGCAGTGCGGCCAGGCTGGCGTCGGTGAAGCCGCGCGACAGGCCCAGGTCCAATGTCACCACGGCGCCGACGCGTGGGTCGCGCAGGGTCGCGGCCAGTTGGGCCTTCGCAGCCGGTGTCTCGGCCGGTTTGATCTGCTGGTAGCCGATGCAGCCGCCCAACTTCGGGTGTGCATTGCAGTCGCGGGCGAAGAGGTCCGGGTCGAAGCGTGCACCGGCAATTTCCATGGCAGTCCATCCCCCAATAGAGTGACCCACCACGGCGATCCGGTTTTTCGCCACCGCGCCGAACTGCTTAGGCTGAGCGATCACCGCATCGATGGCCCGGCTCAGGTCTTTGGTCCGTTGCCATAACTGTGCGGCAGCCTGCGGGCTGCGGTCCTTGCTGGTGGTGCCGGGATGGTTGACCGCCGCCACGATGTAACCCTGATGGGCCAAGGCGCTGGCCAGCCACACCTGGTTGCCCCAGTTACCGCCGTAACCATGGGAGAGCACCACCAGCGGGTGTTCGCCGCTTTGCGCAGGCGCGTCGGGCACCGCGAGGGCGCCGAAGAACACTGCGTCGTCACGGATCAGCTCGGGTGTAGTGGCGGCGGCGGTGGGGTACCAGACGACCATTTGCAATGGGCGCTGCGTATCAGGGACGGTGACGTTTTTGAAGCCGATAGGTGTGGTTTCGGCGAATACAGGCGCTGCCAGGATAATCAGCAGCAGTGCGGTGAGGGTGGTTTTCACAGTTTTTATCGTCCTTGATGTGAGGGCCGCATCATGCCTTGAAACAAGGAGTTTTAATAGAGGTGAGGCGGGATTAGGAAGTTGCTGACGTATTCCTACTTTTAAGTATGACGGCGTTGTCCTTCGTTATTTTAGGAAGTGGGTGGCTTTATTCGGTTAATTAATCGTGCAATGGTGCGGGTGTGAATCTTACAGTTGGATTGATTTGAACCTTACGTGTTAACTCCTGACTCTATGGTGATAATTATGAAAAGCTTGATTGTGTTTGTTCGTAGTTCAGGCCCAAGCAAATATCTGCTCGCATTGGTTGCTGCTTTGGTGATTTTCATTAACGAAGTCGTGCAGGCGCAGGAAAGGTCTATTCCTAAGTCTGAGGCGCCCGGCCCCGTGCTCGTGTTATCTAATTCCGATACCAGTCCCGGTGTAGGGTTCGCAAGTTTCAGTATTGTGAGCTCTGATTTTCCACCGGGGACTCTCGTTGACCCCAAACAGTTAGTGGAAGTGCAATGGAATACGACTTACTATCCTGAAAGTATCATGGAGGATGTGAAGTTGTGCTACTCGCGCCCCTTCAGTTCTCAAGAGGACTGCAGGAAAATTCTTCCAAACTCTTCCGGAACACTGTCGGACTTCAATGTTCAGTCGTTCGGTAATGGCTCGCGTGTCAGAATCTATCATGATGTATACGGGGGGACGCCCCGCTATACTCGGCCTGCGGGTGCAGACTCAGTGGTATTTAAATACAGGTACTAACTCAGTGGAAGCTGCTGGGGATTAAGTTGCTTCGAGTTTATTTTTAAATAGATAACCAACGTATATCTAATGCCGGGTAGCTTCGGTTTGCTCCTGGGCTGGGAGAACATCCATGATCACTGTTCAACCTCAGGCATCCGCATCCTACGGGCGCATGACAACAAGTAGTTCCGTCAGTGCCGTTCCGTTGTCTACGGTTCCACACGCTAACGATCAGACGGCTGTGGCGTCAGCTACGATCCGTGACGTTACTAGCAGCACCGTCTCAATCCTGGCTCGTCAGCTGAGCGAAGCCGCAACACGGGCTGAAACCCGGGCCGGCCAGATGAGCGCCAACCCACTCCATTCGATTACGGGTGACCATTACCTCGCCAATAAAGCCCAGCACGATACGGAAACCCCCAGCACCGAAAACCCGGAGCTCCTGGCACGGGCGCGGCACGCCACTGGTTTCGTCAACGGTACGGACAGCAACCCGTTTAAAGAACTCGCGCGCAATCAGCTCAGCCTGATTGTCGGGGATGACGGTGGCTCCTTCACCGTCAATGAACGACGTGCAGCGTGGGAAGCGCTGGCATCAACGGCGCCCAAGGTCGCCACCCAGTCGGCCCCAGCTTCCGTTAACGGCCGCGACCTCATGATTTCGCGCTTGTACAACGGCAATGAACCCCCCGTTGCCAAGCCACCGGCCACTGTCTACAACGGCACTCAAAACCACGCCGATTTCCTCAACCGTGATGACCGTGCCTTGATCTCGGATATGTACGCCTATGCAAAAGCGGAAGGTGCGGACCTGTATTTCGTAGATCGAGTGGCCATAGAACTCGGCACCTACCGTCATTACAGTGACGGCCTTCAACTTGGGGGGAGCAACGTTCGCTATGACTGGGACGGGTTCCAGGTGACGTTCGACTACAAGCCAGAGGACGCCGCAAACGCGTCAAGAATCCTGGAGGGCTCGGCGATCAACAGCACCCGTCTCGACCAGGGCTTTTTACGATACATCCTGAGTCCGAGCCAGGGAACGTTCTCCAATATTGGGGGCATACCCTTCCTGGAGCGGATGGTAAAAAAATTCTCCAGTGAAGGCGCTGATCAACCTCCACTGGGCAGCGAGTTCGCCACCTTCAAAAGAGCCAAGCGCGAGGACCATGTCGTTCAAACCACGGACAAGAACATAAGGCTCGCGCCCTTCAAGGCACTTACCGAAACCGTGAATGGTGTCTGGCACCTCACCGAACACGGCAAGACCGCTGGCTATTTGATGGATAAGTCCACCGGTAGGCTGTACAAGCCCACTGATCCTCTAAGCGATCAAGTGCAACAGCGCTCGCCCTTGAATATTCCTGCTGGCGAAGCGCCCAACAACACCTTGCTCGACGCCCTGGCAGACACCCGCGAGCAGCCAACAACACGTTGGATCTGGCCCGGCCATCTGTTCAAACTGATGAAAAACTTCAAACCCTGAAGCGCCACTGTCCACCAGCCACTGCAAGCGCATTTTGCTGATGCGCATTGCAGCCCAGC
This sequence comes from Pseudomonas sp. EA_15y_Pfl1_P101, assembly GCF_963970835.1. Lineage (NCBI taxonomy): Bacteria > Pseudomonadati > Pseudomonadota > Gammaproteobacteria > Pseudomonadales > Pseudomonadaceae > Pseudomonas > Pseudomonas sp. EA_15y_Pfl1_P101. The sequence goes on from NZ_CAXAPA010000005.1 coordinate 310,849, forward strand.
CGACTCAGACCCCCGCGCCTTCCGCTTAAGGCCTACGCGTGCGTAAGCCCCGTCAACGTATCCGCAAGGGTCTTCGTGCGTTGCGCTGTCCCCTCAGTCGCACGGCTTGACGCCTCCAGTGCGTCGAGCATTTCGCGCAGCGCGCCCACCCCGGTGGACTGGTCCTCAATCTGCTGGGCAACACGCTGGATCTCGCTCGACAGCAGGTCGATATCCACACCAATCTCCGCCGCATTCTTACGCGTGATCTCTGCCAGTTTGCGCACTTCGTCCGCCACCACTGCAAAGCCCCGGCCGAGGTCGCCCGCGCGCGCCGCCTCGATGGCGGCGTTGAGCGCCAGCAGGTTGGTCTGCCCGGCGATTTGCTGGATCACTTGCACAATCGACTGGATACGCAAACTTGAACCCGCCAGGGTGCGTGCACCTTCCACTGCGACATCTGCCTGGCTCGACAGCCCCTCCACCGTCGCTCCAGCCTGGGCAGACACGCTGTTCTGCCGGTCAATGGTGCCCACCAGATCATCCATCGACGCATGCAACTCACCCGAGTAATGCTTGAGCTGCGAAGCAATGTCCTCCTGCTGCCGCTCGGCTTGCGCCAACACTTGGCCCAAGTCTGCCAGGCCTTCGAACACCGGCAGGATATTGCGGTCCAGCCCACGGGTATTCAGGGTGTCGGTGAAGTCTTTGTTCTTGAACGCGTTAATTTGCTTGACCACCACATGGTTCAAGCCCGCCAGTTTCTTCACCTGCCGGCGCAGGAAAAACGCCTTGAACTCGCCATAATGGGCGATGAAATTGTCGACGTACTCGTCATTGAAACTGACGCCTTTGGCCACCCGAAAGAAGAAAATCGCGGTCAGCGTCTGGTTCAGGTTCAGCCCCAGGATTTCACCAAAGGTCGAAAACCCCGCCAGCGGCACATCCCCAAACGTGCCGGCCATGCTGCCCAGTTCGGCGCCGTTGTTCAGCCGGCGCAAAATGCAGTCATTTAGAATACCCGCCACCGGCTGGCCACCCTTGCCGCGCAAAAATTGCTCGTAGTCCAAACGCGTTGCCTCACGCAACGGCGTACGCCGCACCATCACCAACTCTTCACCGGGTGCCACGTCGCAAAACAGCTGCACGATCTGCTGCTCATAGTCGATACGCGCGATGGAGCGCACGAACAACTCACTGCCCACGCGGATGGCAAACGAGTAGTCCGCCAGCTTCGATTCCAGCGCCTGGGGCGTGCAGTTGAACGCATCGCACAGCGCTTGCACCATGCTCTTGATGTTGCCGCTGCTGTCGATCACCTGGTCAATCGTGCGGTCCTCTACCGACGCGGTCAGCACACTGAAGGTCAAATCCGCCGGCTTGAAATTCTGGCTCTTGAACACGCCAAAGCGCACTTGGGCTGCCGTCTTCAGGAACACAATCTGCGCATGGTTCTGATAACTGCGCTGGCCGTCGTGAATCAGCGTCTTCTGGAAGTCCGACTTGCCCCCGGCCGACCCGCCCACGAATAAACACGGAAAACGCCCGGACTCATACAGCGCCTCCATGAAAAACGACTCCGACGCCGACAACCCGTCAAACACGACATAGGCCAACGTATCGCGATGATCGATCTGCGTATGCACCTGCACCCCTTTGATATTGCTTACCAGCTTGGCAATCCGCTCCTGCATCCCCAGGCGCTTGCCGCCACTGCGAATGTCCTCACACTCCAACGGCACCATCACCACCTCGGCGGCAGCGATCACGCTGTCGTCGAACAACTGCAGCACAATCCGGTCCCAGCGTTCGCCAGTGGCGCAGTAAAGCGTCTTGGCTGCGTTGCACAACTCGCCGGCAGTGGTGCACAGGCTGATGGTGCTTTGGGGAAAGCGCCGCTTGAGCTTGGCGGCTATTTGGTCGATGTCCAGATGCGGGGAGATGAAGCCGGTGATAAGCGTCGGGCTGATGCGCAGGGTGGCTAAAGACGGCTCCAGTTCGTTGGCGGTGCAGGTGAGCGTGGTGGTGCCTTGACGGTCGGGCCGGGCTTTTTTGAGAAGGGCGAGTGGGTTCATGGTGGGGGCTCAATCGGGAGGGGGCGCAGGGTATTGGCATGCGGTTAATAAGGTTATCGGCGGGAGGGGGGAGGGCAGGAGGGGAGGTTGGCGGGATGCGACAGATGGCCGCATTTGGCCTGCGCGGGATGCGCGTGAGCTACGGCAGGGGCCTTGCCTGGAAGCCTATGACTAGCCCTGTAGATCTTGATGAGTGGGTGACGCACGTGAGAGATGCGTCGTACCGATCCACCCGACACTGATCTCAGTGAGAAGTATGTGAAGCCGCTGGGCCTGCCAATAGTGCGTGACCTTCGAGAGCAGTGGTTTTAAAACCGGGATAATCTGCCGCTCAACCTTGGTATTGGCCAACACAACCCCATAACTACCCCTGTATCCATTGAGCTTAAGGGGCAGACCATGACCAACCAAACCGAAACCGCCATCCTCGCCGGCGGCTGCTTCTGGGGCATGCAAGACCTGCTCCGACGCTATCCCGGCGTGCTACATACGCGCGTCGGCTACACCGGCGGCGATGTGCCGAATGCTACTTATCGCAACCACGGTAACCATGCCGAAGCGATTGAGATCGTTTTTGACCCGGCTGTGATTACGTATCGGAAGATTCTCGAGTTCTTTTTCCAGATACATGACCCGAGCACGCCTAATCGGCAGGGGAATGACCTTGGGCCCAGCTATCGTTCGGCAATTTATTACCTCAGCGAAGCGCAGAGGGGCATTGCCGAAGATACAGCAGCAGACGTTGATGCTTCTAAGTTATGGCCGGGGCGTGTGGTAACTGAAATTGAGCCGGCGGGGCCATTTTGGGAGGCGGAGCTTGAGCATCAGGATTATCTGGAGCGGATACCGAATGGGTATACCTGCCACTTCGTGCGTCCGAACTGGAAGCTGCCGAAGCGTGCGTGATGATGGCCTTCGGTACCTGGGAACGCTATGTGTCGCTGCAGGAAAAAGAGGGCAGCACCTTGATCCGCAACGCCATGGGCCTGATGAACGCGCCGACCTGCATCGTGGCGTACGAGCCGGCCCTGGCGCAAAAAAGCGCGATCATCGCAGACTTCATTGCGCGCCTCACCCGTGCTCGGGCGTGGAGCAGCATGCACGTCGATGAGTACGCCGAGGCGTGGTGCAAGGCCAACCAATCGGCGCCGGAAATCGCCAAAGTGTGGTTCAAGCGCGATGCGATCAAAGTGCTGCCGATCTCGCCAACGATTGTCAGCGAGGCCCAGGCCACGCCGGAATTCCTGGTGGATGCGCAGATGTTGAAGCAGCGGTATGACGTGGCGCCGTTGTTTGATCGGGTGCTTTAAACGCAGAGGAAATGTGCGCTCATAGTATCCACCGGATGTTTGTGCAGGTGCTGGACTAGGATTTTTCTTCCGGAGCTCACCGGAAACAAAATTCCACTGGTATCGGCAAGAAGTAGCCAGTAGGCTACAAGTGATGCTGTGACCAATTTAGTCGGCAGGACGCCGGAGTTTGATACATGGCTCGACGGTATGAGGGATATTTGGGGGAAAGCGGCGGTGCTGACCCGCCTGGACCGAGCTGGAGAAAACAATTTTGGAGATTGTGAATCGGTAGGCGACGGCTTGAGTGAAATGCGTGTGTTTGTCGGGCCCGGTTACAGGATTTATTTCGTGCGTACGGGTATCACCGCTTACCTGATGCTGTGGGGAAGCGATAAAACCGACCAGAAGAGAGGAATCAAGCGGGCGAAAGAGATTCTTGATGCCCTGAGAGGTAGATGAAATGAGCGAATCGAAATTCAAACCCGAGGATATGCCGATCCTCGATCTTGATACGTCCGGTACCCGCGTCTATGAAGCTTCGCGCTTCCTCGACAGCCCGGACACCATCAGTGCGTATCTGGCGCAAAGCATGAGGTCTCAAGACCCACAGGTACTGATGAAGGCACTTGCGGAGGTCACCAAAGCCCAGGGCGTGAACAAGGTGGCCGAGGCGGCGGGGGTTAATCGCGAGAGTCTTTACAAAACGCTGAAAGGCGGATCAAAAACGCGCTATGAGACGATCCAGAAGCTGATGATGGCGTTAGGGGTTGAGCTGACTGTGCAGCCGATTGCGATCCAAAAAACACCGGCAGTCGTCCGAAAACCTTAATACGAAAACGCGCACTTCAGCACGAAGCAGTTCGAGTCTGGGAGCAGGCAAGCCAGCTCCCATATTTATTTGCGTGTTTTTGGCCTTACCGCACCAGGCACGGCTGCTTGTTGTTGAAGCGCCATCCCGGAATCAGGAATTGCATCGCCACGCTGTCATCCCGCGCCCCGAGGCCCATGCCTTTGTACACTTCATGGGCCTTGGCCACGGCGTTCATATCGATCTCTACACCCAGGCCTGGCTTGCTCGGCACTTTCACGTAGCCGCCTTCGATTTTCAGTGGCGCCTTGGTCAGGCGTTGACCGTCCTGCCAGATCCAATGGGTGTCGATGGCGGTAATGTCGCCCGGCGCGGCGGCGGCTACCTGGGTGAACATCGCCAGGGAAATATCGAAGTGGTTGTTGGAGTGCGAGCCCCAAGTCAGGCCCCATTCATGGCACATCTGTGCGACGCGCACCGAGCCCTGCATCGTCCAGAAGTGTGGGTCGGCAAGAGGAATATCGACGGATTGCAGCTGGATGGCGTGGCCCATTTCGCGCCAGTCGGTGGCGATCATGTTAGTGGCGGTTTTCAGCCCCGTGGCGCGGCGGAATTCGGCCATGACTTCGCGGCCTGAGTAGCCGTTTTCGGCACCGCAGGGGTCTTCGGCATAGGCCAGTACGTGGTGCTGGTCTCGGCACAGGCGGATGGCTTCTTTCAATGACCAGGCGCCATTCGGGTCTAGGGTGATGCGGGCATCCGGGAAACGTTCGGCCAAGGCCGTGACGGCTTCGATTTCGGCATCGCCACTGAGCACGCCGCCTTTGAGCTTGAAGTCGTTGAAGCCGTATTTGGCTTTGGCAGCCTCAGCGAGGCGCACCACGGCGTCGGCCGTCAGGGCTTTTTCGTGGCGCAGGCGGAACCATTCATCGTCGCTGTCGGCCTCGTCGCGGTAAGCGAGGTTGGTAGCGCTGCGGTCGCCGACGTAGAACAGGTAACCGAGCATCTTCACGGCATCGCGCTGCTGCCCTTCGCCGAGCAAGGCGGCCACCGGGACGTCGAGGAATTGACCCAGCAGGTCGAGCAGGGCGGCTTCCATGGCGGTGACGGCGTGGATCGTAATGCGCAGGTCAAACGTCTGCAGGCCGCGCCCGGCCGCGTCGCGGCAAGCAAAGGTGCTGCGCATCTGGTTGAGCACGCGCTGGTACTGACCAATGGGCTGGCCGATCACCAGGCTGCGGGCGTCTTCCAGGGTCTCGCGGATGCGCTCGCCACCGGGTACTTCGCCCACGCCGGTATTGCCGGCGCTGTCTTTGAGAATGACGATATTGCGCGTGAAGTAAGGCCCATGGGCGCCGCTGAGGTTGAGCAGCATGCTGTCGTGGCCGGCGACGGGGATGACCTGGAAGTGGGTAACGACGGGAGTGTTCATGGCAAGTTCCTAAATGGGCTCAAAGAGGTTTGCTGAGGGCGGCGCCCGTAGGCACAGTTGGCGCCAGCACGGCGGAGGGCGACGTCTTGGCAAAAAATACCAGGATCGCAGCGAGCACCGAGGTGCCGGCCAGGCCATAGAGGCCGCCCTGGATCGAACCGGTGGTCTGTTCCAGAAAGCCAAAGGTGGTCGGTGCAACGAAACCGCCCAGGTTACCGATCGAGTTGATCAGCGCGATCACCGCGGCGGCAATGCGCGCATCCAGGTAACCCTGGGGAATCGGCCAGAACAGCGACGACGCCGACTTGAAGCCGATGGCCGCAAAGCAGATCGCCACAAAGGCAAAGATCGGCCCGCCGATGGTGGACATGAACATGCCTGCGGCGGCAATCAACAGCGCCGCCGCCACCCAGGCCTGCTGGAACTTGAACTTGCCCGACAGCGAGGCGAAGGTGTACATGGCGATGATCGAGATCAGCCATGGAATCGAGTTGAAGAGGCCGACCTGTATATCACTCAAGTCGCCCATCTTTTTGATGATGCTCGGCAGCCAGAATGTCGCCGCGTAGATCGTCAGTTGGATGCAGAAATACAGCGCGCAAAACAGCAGGATCTGGCGGTCTTTCAGCAACGTGCCGAGGGTCGGTTTGACGGTGGTGAGGGCTTCACGTTCGAGCTGTTCCTGGTCGATGGCATTGACCAATGCGTCTTGTTCTTCGCGGGTCATCCATTTGGCGTCGTGGGGTTTGGAGTCCAGCCAGAACCACACAAAGAACCCCAGCGCCACCGAGGCCAGGCCTTCAATGGCAAACATCCACTGCCAGCCGTGGAAGCCAAACCCTTCGATCTGCAACAGTGCGCCTGAGAGAGGACCGGAAATCAGTGAGGCGACCGCCGAGCCGCTGAGGAAAATCGCGATGGCTTTACCACGCTCCACGCCGGGCAGCCAGCGGGTGAAGTAGTAGATCACCCCAGGGAAGAAGCCGGCTTCGGCCACGCCCAGCAGGAAGCGCAGGATGTAGAAGTGGGTTTCGTTCTGGATGAACGCCATCATCGTCGCGACGATGCCCCAGGTGAACATGATGCGGGTCAGCCAGATTCGCGCCCCGACCTTCTGCAGCAGCATATTGGAGGGCACTTCGAACAGGGCGTAGCCGATGAAGAACAGTCCGGCGCCGAATCCATAGGCGGCGGCGCCAATGCCCAGGTCATGCTCCATGTGCGTGCGCACAAAGCCGATATTGACCCGGTCGATGTAGTTGAGGATGAACATGATCACGAACAGTGGGAGCACATGGCCCTTCACTTTGCTCACGGCGCGTGCGAGGACCGAATCGCTTTCTGGTGCGGCAGATGCATGGCTTGAATTGTTCACAATTCAAAACTCCCCCTGATTATTTTTATGCGGGTTTGCGTGTTTTGTTGATAGACATCATACAAGTAGGTTTCGTGAGATCGCAATGCAATGGTGCGTGTTTTTGTGCTTATAACGCCCTGTGTAGATCAGGTTTTTTGGTTTTTGTTATAGGTTTTACTTGGTTTTATGCAGGTTTTGAATGGTCTGATTGTTTGGGAGAGTCGCAATGGTTCGAGTGAAAAACGTGAGCGGTATGGTTAGTTGTCATACAAGTTGATGGTTTTTTTAATCAAGCCGGGCCCGTCGCCGGGCGGGGTGTTAAGCTCCCTCCAGCTCAGCCCCGTGGACTTGTAGCAATGCCCATTGAAAGTGGAACCCCCCTGCGCAGACGCTCCACCAACCTTGCCCAAGGCGTGGTCGATGCGCTGACCCAGCGCATCCTGCTTGGCCAGTTGAAGCCCGGTGAGAAATTGCCATCGGAATCCACCATCGTGCTTGAGCATGGCGTGAGCCGAACCGTCGTGCGCGAAGCGCTCTCGAAACTGCAGGCGTCTGGCCTGGTGGAAACCCGTCACGGCATCGGCACCTTTGTATTGGCGCTGCACGCCCAGCAGGGTTTGCGCCTGCATGTGGACACGGTGGCCAGCGTGCGCAATATGCTCGAGTTGCGTCTGGGCCTGGAGGTACAGGCCGTAGCGCTGGCAGCGGTGCGTCGAACCGACGTTCAACTGGCCCACATGCGCCAGGCGCTCGACGATTACCAGGCGTCCCTGGCCAACAACGACACTTGTGTGGAAGAAGACAAACGCTTTCACCAACTGATCGCCGAGGCCACCGGCAACACGTTTTTTACCGAGATCATGCTGCACCTGGGGAGCGCGATGATTCCGCGCACCCAGCTCAAGGGTGACGAGCGTGGCGGCGCCGACTTTGCCCAATTGGGGCAACTGGCGAACCTGGAGCACGAGGCGATCTTCAACGCGATCAAACGCCAGGACCCTGACGCCTCACGCGCCGCCATGGTGCTGCACCTGACCAACAGCCGGGACCGTTTTTCGGGGGAGCAGGGCCGTTGAACGAACACACTTTATCCATGCGCCTGGAGCGCGTGGGGGCGAACGTACCGACTGGCGCGCGCCTGGCGGATATTGGCTCCGACCACGGCTATTTGCCGGTGGCCTTGATGCGCCGTGGTTTGATCGTGGCGGCGGTAGCGGGGGAGGTGGCTGCTACGCCATTCCATGCGGCGCAGCGCACCGTACGCTCCAATGGCCTGGAGCAGCAGATTACGGTGCGCCTGGCCGATGGCTTGGCCGCCATCGAACCCCGTGACGGCATCACCGCGATCAGCGTTTGCGGCATGGGTGGCGAGACGATTCGCGACATTCTCGAAAACGGCAAGTCTTACTTGAGTGGCCAGGAACGGCTGATCCTGCAACCCAACGGCGGCGAGCAACCCGTGCGCCAATGGCTGATGGATAACGGTTATTCCATTCTCAGTGAAGAGCTGCTGTGGGAGAACCGCTTCTACTACGAAATCATCGTCGCCGAGCGCGCTGGGCCGGTGGCTTATAGCGCCGAACAGCTGTACTTCGGCCCGCTGCAGATGCAGGCGCGCAGTCCTGCGTTCCTGGCCAAGTGGCAGCGCATGTTGCATCAAAAGCAAAAGACTCTGGCCAGCCTGGAGCGCGCGCGGCAGGCGGTGCCTGAAGAGACGCGGCAGGAGATTTCCCAGCAGGCCAGGTGGATTGCCGCGCTACTGGCTTGACACACGTTCATTCAAATTCTCCAGCCCCCACAGGGATGGGGGTTGTGCCGGGTGTTTGCGCCATTAGTTACAGGGGCGCTCTGGGGGTGAGTGTTTCTGCCCCATTTTCGTGCGTTTCTCGTTGTTTATTTGGTGCGAGCCCGCCTATTTCGGGGCGTTCCTTCATAGGCCCATTTTTTGCTTGTGGCTTCTCAATCAATGACATGGCATTTTGCCGTTAGTCATTTCAAGGCTTCACCCAGCGGTGCACCGCGTGGGTCGTTTTTGGAGAGTGGTCGGACATGCACAGCCTTTTATCACCGGGTATCCGCCTGCTGGGTCGTTTCGGCTTTGCGCGCAAGTTCCAGATCCTGTTCTTGCTGTTCATGCTGCCCCTGGCGGGTAGCCTATGGACGATTGGCTCGGACTATCGCGACAAATTAACCGTGATATCGAGCGAGCAGTCCGGCGTTCGGCAATTAATCGCCTTGGACGCGTTGGATGACCAATTGACGGCCCAGCGCAACCTGGCCGCGCGGTGGAAAGCGGCAGATATACTGCACGCTCCGACGCCGGCGGCGAAGGCGGCGATGGACAAGGTGGATGCGAATTTCCCAGTGATCCTGCAAAGCCTGCAAGCGTTGGGCGATTCACTAAAGTCCCAGAACGCCAGCGCCGATATCCTGGCCCGCTTCGAAGCGTTACAGGCCACAGTCAAGGGCATGGATTCCCAATCCCTGCGCACCGTGGGCTGGTGGCCGGACGGCTACGACCGCTTCACCTTGGCCCTGACCGCGATGCAAACCCTGCGCGAGCAGATCACCCAGGATACCGGCTTGATCCTGGACCCGTGGTTGGAAACCTACCTGTTGATGCAGATTTCCACCCAGCAAACGCCTGACCTGATTGAGCGGATCGGCCGCATGGCCAGTGTGGGTCAGTCATCCATCGCCTCGGGGCAGTTCACCCTGCAAAGCCGTTTGCAGATGCGTGACCTGCGCAGCCGCATTGGCGATGCACGGGACCAGTTGGTTAAGGCCGCTGCCCCCCTTAGAGCCAAGCAATACGTGGGGCTAGGTCCCTGGACCACGCAGTACGACAACAGCCTGCAACGGCTGGACAACGAACTCAAAGTGCTCGACGAGGGCGTGTTCGGCGGCACCATCAAGCTCGATACGGCGGCCTTCGAAACCAGTGTCGACGGCATGCTCGACGGTTTGGCCGCACTGCGTAACCAGTCGCTGACGTCGCTGGATGCGCGCTTGAGCTATTACCACACGCGTTCCATGCAGCAATTTGTCCCGTTGGCGGCGACGTTCAGCCTGCTGGCGTTGGCAGCGTTGTATCTGTTCATTTGCCTGCAAGCCTCGATCCGGCGCAGCGCCAGCGGTATCACCACCTTGGCCGAATCCTTGCGAGACGGCAATCTGTGTGTGGAAGTGGCCGTTGAGGGGCGCGACGAGCTCGCCGCGATCAGCGCTGCCTTGAACGTCGCAGTGGTGCAATTGCGCACCAGTCTGTTAGGTGTCAATCACGAAACCCAGCAGCTTGGCTCAGCGGTACAGACCCTCAACTCGCAATCGGGCAGTACCCTCAACGAGGTCGAAGACCAGCAACACCAGATCAGCCAGATTGCCGCCGCTGCTACCCAATTGGCCGCCACCTCCATGGGCGTTGCCCGCAGTTGCGAACAAGCCTCGAGCAGCGCCCAACAAACCCGGCGCATTGCCGAGGACAGTAGTCGCGACAGCCAGCGCACCACGGCCAGCATCCAGCAGCTCAATCAACGCCTGACTGACACCGCCAATGCGCTGGAGCAAGTCAACCAGCAGGGCCAGCAGATTCAATCGGTGGTCGATACCATTCGGGGCATCGCCGAACAGACCAATCTGCTGGCACTCAACGCCGCCATCGAAGCCGCCCGCGCCGGCGAGCAGGGCCGGGGGTTTGCCGTGGTCGCTGATGAAGTGCGCAGTCTGTCACAACGCACACAGGCCTCGACCGCACAGATCGCCGACACTGTGGACAGCCTGCGCGCGACGGTCAGTCAGGCAGTTACCCTGATGGGCGCCGCCTGCGAACAAGCACTGACGGATGCGCAATCGGTCACCGGGCTTGGCGTTCGATTGGGCGAGATCGCCGGCGCGGTGCAGAACGTTACCGACACCTTGGCGCAAATCGCCACGGCAGTGGAGGAACAGGCCACGACGGCGGATGAAGTGAGCGGCAATATCCAGCAGGTCGACCAGGCCGCCGGGCGCCTGCTCGACGGCGCGCGCGCGGTGAACCAGGCGGCCGACACGCTGAGCAAGGGCAGCCAGGCACTGAGTGACAACACTGCACGGTTTCGATTGGCGTAAGTGCCGAGGCTGGCGAGCGGAACCCTTTCGTCGCGACTGACCACTTATTGTCCGAACCCTGGCGCACCCGATAAGTGACGCCAGCATCCAGGTCCCCAAGGAACACGGCCAACAACAACGCCCTTCGATCTCACGGGATTACAGGTATGAACTTTGATATCTCGAGTACTTTGCGTGCGACTCTGCTAACTATCGGAATTTCCAAGGAGCACATTGGCGCTTTCGATCTTCATTCGTCTATTGAGATTAACTTCAAAACGATCAGTCCGATTATTTTTACTGTTGAAAATGACAGGGTGTGGATGTGGAGTCGGTTGAACAGTCACTTCAATGTTGATGTTCATGCACAGAAGTTACTTGTTCTACTGCAACACGCATTGCCCTGGGTCGTGACGGGGCAGGCGGTCTTTGGCAAGGGACGAGCGGGCTACGAAATCAAAGCGTTGTTAGCGGTAGATTGCATTGTATCGCCTGAAAAAATGCAGGGAGCATTGGATGGGTTTTACCGTCTGATGGTATCAATCAATAACACACTCAATTGAATACTCACCCGCACTCCACTTTTTTATGAGAGATAAATAATGGTAATTGAAACTGGCACTGCACCCGTGCAGCAGACGCCTATGGGGCAGCGGGTTGAGGATAATGGCCTGAGAAAGACGGAATTTGTCAAAAACTTTGATTACATCAAGAATAAGGCTATTGAGGTTTCCTCCAACACACTGCCTACGTTGACCATGAAAAACGGAGGCAAAGAACAGCCGGTTCATTTTCTTGATGATGGTGCGTATGTTGCGCAAGTCAGAAATGGTGCCGTCTACAATGCTGTGATTGACAGTGAAATTGTTGAAAAATACTCTCAAGACAATGTCGTGCCGGGCAAGGCATCCATCAAGGATGGCGCGTTGAGTCTGGGGTTGAATCGGTTCAGGATTACGAGCCCCACTCAAACGGAAACCCAAAAAATCCTGGCGGGACTCCAGCATATCAAGGACCCGGAGGCCCGCATGGCTGAGCTTTCCAAACTCGTCAACGACCAAGGCACTCACAGTGTGGAGGGGGCGATGAGGCTTACCATGGTCAACGATCCGGTCAGGCGGGCGTTCGAGAGCTATTACGCTAAGCACGCCTTGCAAGATTATTTCAGTAGCCCAGAGAAGTACCAGAAATTTTCAGATATCTCCACTCGCCAAGTTGATTATCTTAAACAACATCTCATCCCTGCCGCCTTAGTCGAAAAGTATGAAGCTGCCTGGCGCAATGAAAGTTTTGACACCGCCATTGTCGGTTTGGATCAGTTGCAAGGCTTCTATACGCGTGCCAAGAAAACCCTCGAAACGCTGGAGGTGACACCGTCGGCGCAGCAGGCAATATTCGATATCTACAAACATCGTTACATGAGTTATGCGCTGAAGAATGAGCCCGAGGCCGAAGCGAAACTTCCAGTGGGGCATTGGGACGGCGTGTTTGATCCGATCAAGGCGCCTGGTAAAGGGCGCGTGGAACTCAACGCCAAAGAGGGTAACTTGTTCAGGCAGGCAGACAGTTTCAATGTTGGGATTATGAGGAACATTGACGCCACGCCCAGGGACTTGCGGCTTAATGAACCTCATTATATTAAATACGAAAGCGATTACAAAAATCAGTTATTAGCCAGCGCCAGTACGCGCTGCCCGGACAGGCTTGAAATGCAAGATCCCAATCATCCGGATGCATTCAAGCCTGGCTCTTATTTAAAAGACTTTTTTGGAAAAGGTACAGGGACCTATGTCAATGGTCCTTCGGGCTCTATTTTGATCGAGCATGGCGCTTTACGCGCGTGCAAAGATGCCCATGCACAGGCGAGTGCTGATGACATAGAAACTTACCTGGCTATTCAAGCCCTGTTATTTATCTATATTGATGGCGGGCACTCAATGGATGAAATCGCCTATGCGCTGAAGCAGGGGAGTGCGCGAGAAAAACTGCAAGAAGCGTTTGGAGGTCGAGATGGATTCGACAAGGTGGGCACCAAAATTTTCATGAACTACGGCGCTTTGGAGAAAGCCGCCAATGATGCCGCCACGTTCAGCCATGCACTACAGGTCAAAGATCACGCCCATCAAAAAATAACCCATACCGATCCGGCCGGGTTAACCACTCGTGCGCAAACTAAAACGTTGGCATTGAAGCAAACGGCATCCGCCCGAGGTGTGCTTTATCACCCCGCAGACGTCCTGATTAAGGAATTGGGGGCTGCTGCCAAGCTACTGCATAAGGTTGTCTCGAATCTCAGTCCCGAGCACCAGAAAACGCTCGGTGCTCATTTATTAGGCGAGGGCAGATTATTGGAGGGGGGAACAACCGCCGATTTGCTGGCAGCGTTACAACGAGTCAGCGCGCCTGAGCTTTTGCCGGCTGGCGTGGAGGTAAGTGCTACGGACAGGGCTGTGGTGATTGCACTGATGGGTGATATCGGCGGTTTTTACACCACCCCTGCCAATGCAAGTGTGGAGATGATGACGGCGCTGAATGATCAGTTGGAGGCACATGGCGTGCAGATACCGTCCCCGGCATCCGTACAGGCTATGCGGGACACGGGCGGTTCTACTGCTGTTGGCCCGGACAAAAGGGCGGAGCGGAAAGTCCGCTCCTTTGAGTCACCAAAACACATTCCCTTCCGCGCCGGAGTACACAATACGGGCTCGGTTGCCGACGAATTGCTGAATATCGATGCAGCCAAACGTATCCCCGCCAATCGCTGGGCAGTCTTCGATATCAGTACGCCTCGTATCAAAGAAACCACCGAACCCTTTGTCGGGCACATGTCGGCTTCTCCGGCCGAGATACTTCAAACCTGGGATATGTTGCGTGGTGTCAAAGCGAAAGACCAGTACGTGGGAGCACTGCGCGGTCACCCGATTCGTCCAGAGGGCGGGGAGTCGCCAGGTTTGATGTCAGCGCAGCAAGAACAGCGCTATGCCCGTGCCGCGGGTGCAAGTGCCTTCTTAGTGGGGTTGGGTTATCACAGTGCGGTCGAGGTGCTCGAAGGTACGCTGGTGTACACGGGACAAAGCATCAGAAACAAGGGAACACTGTCCCCGACACAGCAGGATTCTGCCCATGTGTTCGGACACGGCGCGGCGACGGACCTCATGAGCGAATTGTTCAAGGCCAATACGACAGCGTAGCGTGCTACTTTTTTTGCTGCGCTGGCAGATCAGGCCACGTAGTGTTCAAATCAGCCAAACGCCTCCACAATCGGTAGAAATTTAATTGTCTGCACTCCTGGGCGCTGGCGTAGTCTGTTTGCAAGACACCCCTGTCGCCCAGCGGAGCATTCAATGATCATCGTCCACCACCTCAACAACTCACGCTCGCAACGCATCCTGTGGCTGCTCGAAGAACTCGGCCTGCCCTACGAAATCAAGCGTTACCAGCGCGACCCAAAAACCAACCTCGCGCCGCCTGAACTCAAGGCCATCCACCCACTGGGCAAATCTCCGGTAATCGAAGACGGTGGCCAGGTGTTGATCGAATCTGCCGCCATCATTGACTACCTGATCCGCCGCCACGGCCAGGGCCGTCTGCAGCCTGATCCCGCCAGCGCCACCTACGACAGCTACGTGCAATGGCTGCATTTCGCCGAAGGCTCGGCCATGCTGCCGTTGATGCTCAACCTCTATGTCGGCCGCCTCGGCGACGCAGGCGCGCCGTTGCACCCGCGTATCGAATCGGAGGTGGCCAATTATTTGGGTTACTTGAACGATGTACTGGGGCAGACGCCTTACCTGGTCGGCGATGAATTGAGCAGCGCGGATATCCAGATGAGCTTTATCGGTGAAGTCGCCGGCGCCCAAGGCAAATTGCAGGCCTACCCGAACCTGGCCGCGTGGGTGGAAAAATTCCAGGCGCGGCCTGCGTATCGCAAAGCGGTGGAGCAGGGCGGGGAGTACGCGTTCGCGAAATAACGTGGCTTAGGGGGGCAGCTTTGCCCCCATTCTTTGCAGTTATTGACCTTCGAAACGCCTCAACGAAAACGACGATAAATCCAGCTCGCTCGCCCCCCGGATGCACCACTGCGCAAACGCCTCCCCCAGCGCCGCCGAATGCTTGAAGCCATGCCCCGAACACGGCGACACCACCAGGGTGTGCTGCAACGTGGGGGGCTGGTCGATGATGAAATGGTGGTCCGGCGTCACGGTGTAGGCGCACACCGCCGACTTGACCACCTTGGCCGTCACCCCGCAGAGACGGCCCTGCACCTGTTGTTCGTATATCTCGCGCTCTTGCGCAGGCGAGACTGTGCGGTCGAGTGTCTCGGGCGTTGACGAAGTGTGGTACTGCGCCGTGGCTATCTTCAAACTGCCCTCGCCGGGCAACGCGGGGAAACCGTAATTGGTATGTTCCAATGGCTATTTCGGCCGAAAGCGCCCCCTTTCTTTCACAACCGGTCTACCATGCCAACCCCCGGCAGTGGTTAACGCGCTACCGACCCCATTCTTAAAAGGTACCGCAATGTCCATCGACCAAATCTCCCTTCCCAAAGGCTTAGGCCCTCACGCCATCAAGCTCCTCGAAGCCATCACCGGCGCTTCAACCCATGAAGAACTCAACCGCGCCGGCGGTAAGGCTGAGGGATTTGTGTTGGGGCTTGAGTCCACCAAAACCATCAAGAGCCAAATCGCCGAGTCGTTGTATGTGGCCTACGACGACGCGGCGAGTAATCGGGCGGGGGAGTTGAAGGGCTAACAATTAGCCGGGGTAGGGTGCTTCGCGGTCAAGGAGTTTGGACGTGAGCAACACGCCCAGTTCGCTCAGTTGGTGGATAGCCAGGGCGACGCTGAATAGGGCGGATGTCTCAGGTTTTGCTTGAGACATGACGATATCCAGATTAAGGCCATCACCTCGTCGCGACTAAACAAAAAGGTGGCAGCTGTACGCAGGTTAGTAGACCGGTGGATATCAAAGCCGGCGCGCCCGAAGGCGCCCTACGCACAGCCACCATCAAGCTCAGACGCAATGTCTGACTGATGAAGCTCATGCACTTTCAATACCCAACTCAGGCCACTAAACCCGATCCCCGAGAAGTCGGCGACCAGGCAACCTTAGAGACGGCCACCCCGGCCCACGGTCACGTGGCAGGTCTTCGGCACGTCGGAGAAGTTTTCCGGGTTGCGCGCCAGTTCTTCTATCGCTGGGATTTTGGCCCAGGCGGCGATGGGTTTCTGGCGGATGTCCACCGTCACGATCCAGGATTTATCCACGGCGGCGCCCATTGGGCCGGTGTTGGGGGAGATGCCCTCGATTTTGGCGGTTTCATAGCCTTGTGAGTAACAAAAGCCAGGTGCTTGTTCCACGTAAGCAGCGCGGCCAGGGTCGGTGAGGCTGTAAGTCTTGTCGCTTTTGGCGAGCAGACCGCCATCCAATACGCTATAGAATTGCCTCCTGGAACTGGCCTCACAACGAAGGATTGAGCATGACATTGACGGTCGAGACCCTACTCCAACTGGCCATGGCCAACCCCATCAACGCCGAAATCACCGCACGCCTGCCCGACCTCGGCGTGGACCAATGCATGCTCACCGCCGGCTGTCTGTTCCAGGCAGTGTGGAACCATCAAGTGAATCTTCCCGCCGCTCAGGGCGTGAAAGACTACGACGTTTTTTACTTCGACACAGACGTGTCCTACGAGGCGGAAGATGCGGTGATTCGTTCTGCCGAGGCGCTGTTCCAGGACCTGGGCGTGAATGTGGAGGTGAAGAACCAGGCGCGGGTGCACCTTTGGTACGGCGAGCGGTTTGGTCGGCCCTATCCGCAGTTGCACTCGGCCAAGCAGGGCGTGGATCGTTACCTGGTGGCAGGTACGTGCATCGGCTTGGATATCGCGACGGGTGAGGTGTACGCGCCCTATGGGTTGGATGACGTGGAACACGGCGTGCTGCGCATCAACCCGCTGCATGCGGAGCCGGCGTTGTTCATGCACAAGGCCAAGCGTTATCAAGCGCGTTGGCCGTGGCTGAAGATTGTGGCGCCGGGTTCAGCCCAGTAACCCTCCCAGCACGGCGCTGGCGGCCACCACCAACCAGGGCGGCAGCTTCCAGAACATCAGCGCCACCAACGCGACCAGTGCCAAGCTGAAGTCCAGCGCAGTGAAGATCGCACTGGTCCACACCGGCTGATACAGCGCCGCCAGCAATAACCCCACCACTGCCGCGTTCACGCCGGCCAGCGCAGCCTGGGTGCGTGGGCTGCGGCGCAGGGTTGCCCAGAACGGCAGTGCACCCATCACCAGCAAAAATGACGGGGCAAAGATCGCCAGCAGGGCGATCACACCTCCCATCCAGCCGTTCGGGGCATGGTTCATCGAGGCGCCAAGGAACGCGGCAAAGGTGAACAGCGGGCCGGGCACGGCTTGCGTGGCGCCGTAGCCCGCGAGGAATACGTCATTGTTCACCCAGTGCGGTGGCACCACTTCGGCTTGCAGCAACGGCAGCACCACATGGCCGCCGCCGAACACCAGCGAGCCGGTGCGGTAAAAGGCATCTACCAAGGCCAGCGTGGGATTGGGCAGCCAGCCGGCCAGCATCGGCAGGCCCGCCAGCAACACGAGGAACAGCCCCAGCCACAGGGCACCCGCGCGGCGGCTGATGGCGACCGGCAGCGTGTCAGGCTCGGCGCTCGGCTCATGTTTGAACAGCAGCAGACCGGCCACGCCTGCGGCGCAAATCACCCCGACCTGGGCCCAGGCGGACGGTTCCAGCAGCACCATACACGCCGCAATCAGCATCAGCATCACACGCGCCAGGCCTTGGCACAGGGCGCGCGCCATGCCCCAGACGGCTTGGGCGACCACGGCCACGGCGACGACTTTGAGGCCATGCAGCGCGCCGTCGGGGAGGGCGCTGCCATAGTGGGAAAGGCCCAGGGCGAACAGAATCAGCGCGATGGCTGACGGCAGTGTAAACCCGGCCCAGGCAGCAGCGGCGCCAGCGTAACCGGCGCGGGACAGGCCCAGCGCGATGCCGACCTGGCTGCTGGCCGGGCCAGGAAGGAATTGGCACAACGCAACCAATTCCGCGTAACTGCGCTCGCTCAGCCAGCGTCGCCGTGTGACGAACTCCTCGCGAAAATAACCCAGGTGCGCAATCGGGCCGCCGAACGAGGTGAGGCCCAGGCGCAGGAAGATCAGGAATACCGACCAGGGGCTGCCGGGATGATCAGCACAGGAGTGGGCCAAGGGGCGAGGTCTCATGAGGTGTTGTGCCACCTTAGCGAATTTTGATGACGTGAAGAAGAGGCCTCTGTTTACGCCAATTGCAACGCGTGATGGAATTTTTGCGCGGGCATTTGAGTCATTGAAGGATGCACGCAGAAAGCCTTCCCATCACTAACACTGACGACAGCAAGGACAGACGATGACCTTTTTTATTTTCCTGCTGGCCTGCGCGGCGGCTGCCAGCACCGGCATCATTTTCAAACCAGGCGCCTGGTACGAATCCCTCGTAAAGCCCAGCTTCACCCCGCCAAACTGGCTGTTTCCCGTGGCCTGGACGATTATCTATCTGCTGCTGGCCTGGGCCGGCTACCGCTTGAGCCTGATCCCGGGCAGCGAAATCGTGCTGGCGTTGTGGGCGGCGCAGATTGCGCTTAACACGCTGTGGACCCCGGTGTTCTTCGGCGCCCATCGGATTTTCGCCAGCATGGTGATTATCGCGTTGCTGTGGGTCACCGTGGCCGCGATGGTAGTGCTCGCCGTGCGCCTGGACCTGATCACCGGCTTGATCCTGTTCCCCTACCTGGCGTGGCTGTGTGTCGCGGCGGCGTTGAATTTCTCGATCCTGCGGAATAACCGCTGATGACCCACAAGCTCTGGCCCGCCAGTGAACCTGAACTGGCCGAGATGCGCCGCTTCAATCAAAAGCTCGCGTGGATGCCGCGCTTTAAAATCCGCAATCGGGTTACACCGCGTCTGATTCAGGCGCTGTTGCGCGTCAGCCAAAAGGTCAGGAAAGGGCCGGATGCGGAGTGCAAGGTGGTCGACTCAGTGCCTGTGCGCATCCTGCGGCCGAGCGGCAAACCCAAAGGCGTGGTACTGGATATCCACGGTGGTGGCTGGGTGATTGGCAATGCGCAGATGGACGACGACCTCAATCTGGGCATGGTCAACGCGTGCGACGTGGCGGTGGTGTCGGTGGATTATCGGCTGGCGGTCGACACGCCGGTCGAAGGGCTGATGGACGACTGCCTCGCGGCCGCGCGTTGGTTGCTGACCACGGATGAGTTTGCCGAGTTGCCGGTGTTCGTCGTCGGCGAATCGGCGGGCGGGCATCTGGCGGCGGCGACACTGCTAGCGTTGAAACAGTGGCCTGATTTGCTCAAACGGGTAAGCGGGGCGGTGTTGTACTACGGCGTTTACGATTTGACCGGCACCCCCAGCGTGCGCGCGGCGGGGCCCGAAACCTTGCTGCTGGACGGGCCTGGCATGGTCGAAGCGCTGCGCATGTTGACGCCAGGGTTGAGTGAGGGCGAGCGTCGGCAGGCGCCGTTGTCACCGCTGTATGGCGACTTCGGCGGGTTGCCGCCAGCGTTGATGTTTGTCGGGGAGTTAGACCCGTTGAAAGATGACACCTTGTTGATTGCTGAGCAGTGGCCCGGGGCTGAGGCGCATCTGTTACCGGAGTCGGCCCATGGTTTTATCCATTTTCCGTTGGTGATGGCGCAGGGTGTACTTGCCTATAGCCGCCAGTGGATCAGTCAAAGAATGGGCGGGGGAGTACTCAATCTGCCTTCGTCCGGATAACCTTTCGCTCCCCCATTCAAGCCAAGGAAAGCACGTGAAGGTTCTTCAAGGACTCATCGGGTTATCGGCGCTTTATTTGCTGGCCGGCTGTGAGCAAGTCACCGAGAAGACACTGCGCTTCGACGTGCCCTACGGCTATTACGAGACGGCCTTGCGCCAAGACGTCACGGGCAAAGGCCAGTTGACCTGCAAGGTCGCCACCGACACCCAGGACCGTGGCGCAAAGTGGGTGCCTTCGGTCATTCTTGCGGCCGCCGAGGATGCTGC
The DNA here is from genome assembly GCF_963970835.1 of Pseudomonas sp. EA_15y_Pfl1_P101. Classification (NCBI taxonomy): domain Bacteria; kingdom Pseudomonadati; phylum Pseudomonadota; class Gammaproteobacteria; order Pseudomonadales; family Pseudomonadaceae; genus Pseudomonas; species Pseudomonas sp. EA_15y_Pfl1_P101. The sequence goes on from NZ_CAXAPA010000005.1 coordinate 330,948, forward strand.
GCAAGACGATACGCTGTTCCTGTCCAGCTATACGCCCGCCGACAGCGACGTGCGGCTATTCCAGCTGCGCACTTTCAACAAGGCAAAGCCAATCATCGATACCTTCTTCCATCGAGCTCCCGACCATAACGGCGTGTACACCCTACGGCTGACCTGGCAAGCAGATGGCACTGTCGGTTATCAAGTCGAAAACGGCGGCGTCTGGGAAGAGAAGAAGCTTGTCGAGAAACCAGGGTTTACCGTACGCCACGTGAGCGTGCATGCGTCGGGGATGAAGGGCAGTGCAGTCTGTGAGTTGCGCCAGTGAGTGGTACCTGTGATTTGAGGCCGTTGAAAGGCTGATCCATTGAACTAAAAACTTGATCAAAGAGTCAGGTTAATCAGCTGCTCTTCTCTCATCATGAGGACTCCACGATGCGCCAATACACGCTCAACTACCGCTTCAACGAAGAATTGCGCACCCATGTGTTCGAATTCAAGCAGCCCGAATTGCCGGTGCATGAGGCGGCGTTGCACTTGCTGCAATTGCATTTTGGCGATGCCGAGAATGGCTTGATCCTGCCCCCTGCGGATGCGACGCCGGAGGAAATTCTGGAGCAGGCGCAGGTGGTGGGCATTACGCAGATTGAGGTTGTATGAGCGAAAACCGACGGATTCAGGCGGTCACGGCTGTATTCCTGTGCTGTAGAGCCGAAGCCAGCATTGGATTTCTGGTGTTGTCGTAACCGGCGTTACTCAGTTCGGGCGCAACCGCAGTATCTGCGCGCCATCAAACGGGTCTGTCAGGTAGTGCGCCTGCACCCCAAACGTCTCCTGCAAGCGCTGCGGCGTCAGCACTTCCATCGGCTCGCCCAGCGCCACCAGCCGTCCACGATCCAGTACCGCCAGCCGATCACAGGTCAGCGCTTGATTCAGGTCATGCAGCGCAATCAATGTGGTCACCGGCAGCCCTTGCACACCCTTCAAGATCGCCAGCTGATGCTGGATATCCAAATGATTGGTCGGCTCATCCAGTAGCAATATCTGTGGCCGTTGCGCCAATGCGCGGGCGATGTGCACGCGTTGGCGTTCACCGCCCGAGAGGCTGCGCCAAGCGCGTTTGCTCAGGTGAGTGGCGTCGACGTCATGCAAGGCCTGGTTCACGATGGCATCGTCTTCGCTGGACCACGGGCTCAGCGCCGACAACCACGGCGTACGGCCCAGCGCCACGGCGTCGAACACGCGGATGGCATCGTCCGTGTCAGCCTGTTGCTCCACCACGGCCAGTTGCTGCGCGATGGCGCGGCGAGACAGGTCACCCAAAGGCTGGCCGCCCAACAACACTGCGCCAGATGCCGGCGCGCGCAAGCCTGCCAGCAGTTTGAGCAAGGTGGATTTACCGGAACCGTTTGGCCCGACAATTCCCAAGGTTTCACCCAACTGCACGTCCAGGTTAATATCGCGTAATAACTCAGCCTCACGCACCTTGAAGCCCAACCCCGTGCAGCTTAAAACCGTCATCGCGCGTTCCTCCGGCCAATGAGGATCAGCGCGAACACCGGCGCACCGACCAGCGCCGTGACCACGCCGACCGGAATCACCTGGCCCTTGATCAGCGTGCGCGACAGCACATCCGCTGCAATCAAAAACAGCGCGCCGCCGAGTGCGCTGGCCGGCAGCAAGCGTGAGTGCCCGGTGCCGAGCAACAGACGCACGGCGTGGGGGATCACCAGCCCGACAAAGCCGATGGCGCCGACAATCGACACCATCACGGCCGTCACCAGTGCCGCGCAGCCCACCAACACAAATTGCACGCGGCGCACGGGGATACCAAGGGACGCCGCCGAGTCACTGCCAAAGGTGAACGCATCCAGCGCCCGACGATGCCACAGGCACACGGCCAAGCCCACAACCGCCACCGGCACCGCCAGCCACACCGACGGCCAGCGCACGCCGCTGAGGTTGCCCAACAGCCAGAACATGATGCCGCGCGCCTGTTCGGAGCTGGCCGACTTGGTGATCAGGAACGCGGTAAGCGCATTGAACAGCTGCGATCCGGCAATGCCGGCGAGGATGATCTGGCCGGTGCCGCTCGACGAACCGCTGGCGCGCGCCAGCAGAATCACCAAGGCAAACGCCGCCACCGCGCCGACAAACGCACCGGCCGACAACGAGATCAGCCCGCCACCCACGCCCATCAGCGCCACCAGCACCGCGCCAGTCGAGGCGCCGGCGCTGATGCCCAGCAGGTACGGATCGGCCAACGGGTTACGCAATAACGACTGCAGAATCACCCCGCACGTCGCCAGTCCCGCACCGCACGCGGCGGCTACCAGGGCACGTGTGAGGCGGTAGTTCCACACCACGCCCTCATCGATCGGGTCCAGCGCATAGCCGGCCGCCCACAGTTTATTGGCGAGTACCTGGAGCACGACGTGCGGCGAGATGGCGGTTTCACCGATGGCCACGCCGGCGAGCACGGCGATCAGTAGCAAGGCCAGGGCCAGTAGGGTCCGGATCAGGCTGGCAGTCATTTGTGCAGGTCGTAGCCGTCGATGGCGGCCGCCAGTTGTTCAAGGCCGTCGAACGTACGAATGCTGGCCTGCAGCGCCATGGCATCGATGATGATGATGCGGTTGTTTTTCACCGCGTCCATGTTGCGCGTGACCGGGTCGCTGCGCAAAAAGGCCAGTTTCTTTTCATGGTCGTCAGCCGGGTAACGGCGCCGGTCCATGCGTGCGATGATCAAAAAGGTCGGGTTGGCCTTGGCGATGGTTTCCCAGCCGACGGCGGGCCATTCTTCATCGGACTGCACCACGTTGGAAAGGCCGAGGGTTTGCAGCATGAATTCGGGAATGCCTTTGTGGCCGGCCACGTACGGCTCGCTGGCCATCTCGGAACTGGAGAACCACACCAACGCGCTGGCGTGCTTGAGGCCTTTGCTTTGCACGGTGGCGACCGACTTGGCCAGGCGCGCCTTGAGTTCGTCGTTCAATTGTTCGCCGCGATCCTGTACGTCGAAAATTTGCGCCAACTGGCTGATGCTTTTGTAGATCGTCGCGATGCGGAAAGGCTCCAGCCGCGTGCCATCGGCGCCCACCAGGTTGTCTTTGCCTTCGCAGTCGGAGGGCAGCAGGTAGGTGGGGATCTTCAGCTCATGGAATTGCTCGCGGGTGCCGACCACGCCTTGTGGCCCGACCACCCATTCCAGCTCGGCGGCCACCAGTTGCGGGCGCTTGGCGATCACCGCTTCGAAGCTCGGCTCGTTGTTGGCCAGGCGCTCGATGCTGTCGTTTTGCGCCTTGAACTGCGGCAATACGCTGTTGAACCACAACGAAGTGCCAACCACTTTATCGCCCACGCCCAGCGCGTAAAGCATCTCGGTAGCCGCCTGGCCAATCGTCACGCTGCGCGCGGGAGCCTGTTGGAAGGTCAGGCGGCTGCCGCAGTTTTCCACGGTCAGTGGGTAGTGGGTGGGTGCGGCTTGGGCCAGGGCACAGAAGCTGACGCCGGCGAGCAGGGCGGTAACGCGTGGCAGCATGGGGCAATCTCCGAGTGAACCGTACGTCGAACTGGGGAGGTACGGTTCGGAAACACACCCTTGAGCACTGTGGTGGAGACAGGCAAGCGTGTCCTCCCGGACACCCCGCCGGTTAGTGATTGAGCTTAAGCCGGCAGGTCTCCTGACTGATGCGTCGTCGCCACGCTCCAGCCTTCCCGGACGTGATCCAGTGGCATTAAGGAGCAGGCTCAGCACCTACAGTTGCGGGGGCAGTTCCGATTGGCGCGGGTGTAGCGCGCTTCGGATTCCCTATTAGTCCCGTTTGGGAACCGGCGCGGTATGGTAGTCGATCAGGCGCGTCAGCGGGAGCTCCAAAGACGCGGGGCATGAAGATGGTGGTAGCTCTGGCGGGGGCCGACAAAGTGCGTGCGGCCGTTGAGAAGACCCGGGCGCATTTTCATTACATCAATGCGCAATGATCGCTCGCACCTTGAACCGTCTGGGTGGACTGGCGCGGTTGTTCAGCGTGAAGGCCGAAGCTCGACTGATTCGGCCAATCACCACAGATCAAAATGTGGGAGCTGGCTTGTCGAGCTGCTGCGATAGCCATAAGTATCTCCACATCTTGAGCGAGCACTCTGCTACGCGTTATCACATCAAAAATGTGTAGATACCTGTGCTCCCACACGTGGTGCATTTGAAGCGTCGGTCAGAGACGAATGTCTTCCGGACCTTGTATCAACGCTTCAATCCGCGTGCCGGTGGCGCGTTCTTCGTTGCTGAAGCCGTCGTAGTCGGCAAGGTTGGCAAAACGGATGCCGGTCAGCCGTTCTATCTGGATCACACTGCGTTGGTAGGTCCTGAGCTGGCCGAACACCAGCTCGAGCCGGCCCAACTCGCGGCTCTGGTCAATCATGTAGGCGCTCGCGCAAGGCTTGCCGTCGTCGCCGAGGTAGGCGACGACTTTCCAGAAGGCCTTGGGGATTTTAACGCCCCGGTACACACGGTCGTCGTCGGCAAACACCGGCCCGGTAAACACGGTGGCGCGGGCTTTCCAACGTTGTGTGTTATCGAGAATATAGTCTTCGAGTTCCAGCCAGGTCTTCTGGTTGAACCCACTCATCTGCGGCGAGCAGTTGGTGAAGTGGAATGTGTCGACGTTGGCGATTTTCGCCTCGTCGCCCCAATTGGGGTCCTGTCGGCGTACCAGGTGGCCGCGATCAAGGCCATTGCTGGCGTAGAGGTCTTCGCCCACCTGCGCGTCGATGGGCAGGCGGCCATCGTAGGCCCAAATGTCGTTTCTGCGGGCAACGTCCACATGCAGCCCCCCGTCGATATTGGCGCCCACGTACAGCGCGAGGCGCCTTGAGCGTGACATCGTCACCGAGAAGTGCGTGTAGTCCAGGCGGTCGCCGCCCTCTTTCAGCGTCTGTACATCATCCGCAATCGCGCCCTCAACGGTGGGCCAGGGCACCACGAAGCTGCCGAGAAAATCCTCGGCGTAGCCGCTCCGGTCCTTGAAGTCCTTGGCCGCAGTGACGCGTGGCGTCGCCGCCTTGGCCTCAAGCAGAGTGGGGCTGGGCGCGAGCAGCGGGCGCAGGTCGGCGAGCCGTGGGCGGTACGAAAGGTCGATTTTGGTTTTGCGTGCGGGCATCGGTCAGTCCTCCTTGGATAAGCACGACTGCAACATAGGTTAATGACAATTGATGACACGCGTTAACCCCATGGAGCTATCCTGAATCGATACCCGGACGTTGTCACATGCCAAATGGAGCCAGCCAATGTGTGTTCGCCAGCAGCATCGCAATCCGATTTTCTGCCTGATCCCGCCCTACATGCTCGACCAGATCGCCCGCAACGGTGATAAAGCGCAGCGGGAAATCGCGTTGCGCACCCGCGCTAAAGACAGCACGTTCCGTTCGTTGCGCATGGTCGCGGTGCCCGCCAAAGGGCCCGCTCACATGGCACTGGCCATGGCCGCAGGCAAGCGGCGCTCGATCTACAGCGCCGAGGGCACCGACAGCCTGCCGGGAACGCTGGTCCGTGGCGAAGGGCAGCCCGCCAGCGGTGATGCGGCGGTGGACGAGGCCTATGACGGCTTGGGCGCCACCTTTGATTTTTTCGAGCAGGTCTTCGACCGCAACTCCATCGATGATGCCGGCATGGCATTGGATGCGACCGTTCATTTTGGCCAGAACTACAACAATGCGTTCTGGAACTCTTCCCAGATGGTGTTTGGCGATGGCGATGAGCAGTTGTTCAATCGCTTCACAGTGGCGCTCGACGTGATTGGCCATGAGCTGGCCCATGGCGTCACCGAGGATGAGGCCAAGCTGATGTACTTCAACCAGTCCGGCGCGTTGAACGAGTCGCTGTCGGACGTGTTCGGCTCACTGATCAAGCAATATGCACTGCAGCAATCGGCGCAAGACGCCGACTGGCTGATCGGCAAGGGGCTGTTTACGCCAAAGATCAAAGGCACCGCCCTGCGTTCGATGAAAGCCCCCGGCACCGCGTTTGACGACGAACTGCTGGGCAAGGACCCTCAGCCTGGGCACATGGATGATTTTGTCCAGACCTACGAGGACAATGGAGGGGTGCATATCAATTCCGGCATCCCCAACCATGCGTTCTACCAAGTGGCGACGAAGTTGGGCGGGTTCGCCTGGGAGCACGCCGGGCGTATCTGGTATGACGCGTTGCGCGATGCGCGGCTGCGGCCCAACTCGGGGTTTCTGCGCTTTGCGCGCATCACCTACGATAGTGCCGGTCGACTCTACGGCGCGAACAAGGATGAGCAGAAGGCGGTCAAGGAAGGTTGGAAAGCGGTCGGCATTTCGGTTTGACGTGAGGAGCAACCATGCAGATTTCGATCAAGGAAAACGGCGGACCGGCATTTTTCCCCGGTTTGGCCCAGCCCCGTACGGTGAAGCTGGACGCGCTGCCTGAGCAGGATCAGCAGGAGTTGCGGCAACTGATCGCGGCTTCAGACTTTTTTCAGTTGCCGCAGAGCACCGTCCCGGAGCCCGGCAAGCCAGGCCAGGTGCATTACACCCTGACCGTGACAGAGGGCCAGCGCGAGCACACGGTGTGCGTGCTGGCGCCGGTGAAGTCCCAGGCACTGGACGGGCTGGTGCAGTGCGTACGCAGGCATATTCGGTGTTGAGGCCGCTTTAGCTCTACTGCGCAGCCCCACGGGAGCGAGCGCCCGCACCACAGGTAATGCTCGACTTATTTGCGATCCAGCCACACCGTTTGCGCGTTGCAGAATTCGCGTACGCCGAAGTGCGACAACTCGCGGCCGAACCCACTTTTTTTCACGCCGCCAAACGCCACCCGAGGGTCGGAAACGCTGAAGGCGTTGACGAAGATCCCGCCGGTTTCCAACTGGTTGGCGATATCGCGTGCCTTCGCCGGGTCGGTGGTGAAGATGCTGGCGGTGAGGCCGAACTCGCTATCATTCGCCAGGGCCACGGCGTGGTCGGCGTCGCGGGCGGTGATGATCGAGGCCACGGGGCCGAACAGTTCCTGCTTGAATGAGGTCATCTGGTCGGTGACGTTTGCCAGTACGGTCGGTGCGTAGAAGTTGCCGGCGCCGGGTACTTTGTTGCCGCCCAGCAATAGGGTTGCGCCTTCTTCCAGGGTGGCCTGGACCTGGTCGTGCAGTTCGTCGCGCAGGTCGAAGCGCGCCATCGGGCCGATGTAGGTGGCGGCGCAAGTCGGGTCGCCCATTATCAGGGCGCGGCTGGCTTCGAGGAATTTGGCGGTGAAGGCGTCCACCACACCGGCCTCGATGATCAGGCGCTTGGCGGCGGCGCAGACTTGGCCGCTGTTCTGGAAGCGGCCGATCAGGGCGGCTTGCACGGCGGCGTCGAGGTCGGCGTCGTTGAGTACGATGAACGGGTCGGAGCCGCCGAGTTCCAGCACGCATTTTTTCAGTGCAGCGCCGGCCTGGGAGCCAATGGCGATGCCGGCACGCACGCTGCCGGTCAGGGTAACGGCGGCGATGCGTGGGTCGGCGATGGCTTTGGTCACGCCTTCGTTGGCCACGTTGATCACTTCGAACAGCCCTTCGGCGAAGCCAGCCTTTTTAAACGTTTGTTGGATCAGATAGGCACTGCCCATCACGTTCGGTGCGTGTTTGAGCACGTAGGTGTTGCCGGCAAGCATGGTCGGCACGGCGCCGCGCAGCACTTGCCATACTGGGAAGTTCCACGGCATTACCGCCAGGATAGGGCCGAGCGGGCGGTATTCGATCTGGGCGCTGCCGTTGTCCACCAGGGTCGGTTCCGGGGCGAGCATGGCCGGACCGTGGGCGGCGTACCATTCGCTGAGTTGCGCGCATTTTTCGATTTCGGCACGGGCTTGGGCGATGGGTTTGCCCATTTCCAGGATGATGGTCTGGGCCATTTCTTCGGCTTGGTCACGCAGGGCGCTGGCCAGGTTCAGCAGCAACTCGGCGCGCTGGCTCACTGGCTGGCGGCGCCAGGTGCGGAACGCGCGGGTGGCGCGATCGAGGGCGGCGTCCAGTTGCTGATGGGTTTCGTAGGGATAGCTGGCGACGGTTTCGCCGTTGACCGGGTTAATCGAGAGGGCATGGGTGGTTGCGTTCATGGCGCCGTCCTGCTGAATGAATACGTTGAGTTCAGCCTAAGGGGCTATCTCTTTTCTGGAAACTGAATAATATTAAGCAATACGTTCACGATTGGAGAATGACGTGGATTTGGTGCAGCTGGAAATCTTCAAGGCCGTTGCCGAGCAGGGCAGCATCAGCGCCGCCGCGCAGTTGATTCATCGGGTGCCGTCGAACCTGACCACGCGCATCAAGCAACTGGAGCAGGATCTGGGCGTGGAACTGTTTATCCGAGAGAAAAGCCGCCTGCGCCTGTCGCCGGCCGGGTGGAATTTCCTCGGCTATGCGCGGCGCATCCTCGACCTGGTGCAGGAAGCCCGCGCGACGGTGGCGGGGGAGGAGCCCCAGGGCGCGTTTGCCCTGGGCTCGCTGGAAAGCACCGCGGCGGTGCGCATACCCGCATTGCTGGCGGCCTACAACCAGAAACACACCAAGGTCGAGTTGGACTTGAGCACTGGGCCATCGGGCACGATGATTGAAGGCGTGCTGTCGGGTCGACTGACGGCGGCGTTTGTTGATGGCCCGGTGCTGCACAGCACCCTTGAGGGCGTAGCGGTATTTGAAGAAGAGATGGTGGTGATTGCGCCGCTGCATCACGCGCCGATCACACGAGGGCAAGAGGTGAACGGCGAGAACATCTACACCTTTCGCTCGAACTGCTCGTACCGGCATCACTTTGAGCGCTGGTTCTCACAGGACGGCGCGGTACCGGGCAAGATCTTCGAGATCGAGTCCTATCACGGCATGCTTGCCTGCGTCAGCGCCGGGGCCGGGGTGGCACTGATGCCGCGCAGCATGCTGGAAAGCATGCCGGGGTTTGCGGCGGTGAGTGTGTGGCCGCTGACGGAAAATTTCCGGATATTGCACACTTGGCTGATCTGGCGGCGGGGCACTGTCTCGCAGAGTTTGAACAGTTTTGTGAAGTTGCTGGAGGAACGCGCTCTGGTAACCCAGTAGATCGAATGTTGTATATGGCTTGCCTGCGATAGCATCAACCCGTTTTGCCTGATACGCCGAGGTGCTGGCATCGCAGGCAAGCCAGCCACATTTTGATCTCTATCAGCCGCCGAATTGCAGGGTGCCCATCGCCAGCTTTGCCATTAACGCGGTGGCACCCAATTGCACCAGCCACAGTGCCAAGCCTCCGAGGAACACGCCGAGCGCTACCTGCAACACCAAGCTCTTCTGGCGCTTGGCTTGCGGCGCGCGTGGGGTGAAGTGGTCCAGCTCGTCGCGGTCGGCACGCAGGTCCAGGTCATCGTTTCTCATAAGGCTCTCACAGCGAAGGGGCAATCAGGGTTCAGTCTAGGGGAGCAGGGCATTTTCTGACAGGCATTAAAAAGGGAAGCCGTGGCTTCCCTTCTGGCGGCGCCGCCAAGTTAGAGAACCTGAACAATCGCCTTTGTGACCGCATCAATGTTCGACTGGTTCAGCGCCGCCACACAGATACGCCCGGTATCCAGTGCATAGATCCCAAACTCGGTGCGCAAGCGGGTGACTTGCTCAACGGTCAGGCCTGAGTAGGAGAACATCCCGCGCTGGCGGCCGACAAAGCTGAAGTCCTTGCCCGGAGCAGCCTTGGCCAGTTCGGCGACCATCTGCTCGCGCATGCCACGGATGCGCAGGCGCATTTCAGCCAGTTCGGCTTCCCATTGGGCGCGCAGCTCAGGGTTGTTCAACACCGCTGCAACAATTGCCGCGCCGTGGGTCGGCGGGTTGGAGTAGTTGGTGCGGATCACACGCTTGACCTGGGACAGGATGCGCGCGCTTTCTTCCTTGGAGTCGCTAACGATGGACAGCGCGCCCACACGTTCGCCGTACAGCGAGAACGACTTGGAGAACGAACTGGACACAAAGAAGGTCAGGCCCGACTCAGCGAAAAGACGTACGGCAGCGGCGTCTTCGTGGATGCCGTCGCCAAAGCCCTGGTAGGCCATGTCGAGGAACGGCACCAGGTTCTTGGCCTTGACCACATCCAGCACATTCTGCCAGTCGGCCGGGCTCAGGTCGACGCCGGTCGGGTTGTGGCAGCAGGCGTGCAGCACCACGATGGACTGTGGCGGCAGGGCGTTGAGGTCTTCGAGCAGGCCTGCACGGTTTACGTCGTGGGTGGCGGCGTCGTAGTAGCGGTAGTTCTGCACCGGGAAACCCGCGGTTTCGAACAGGGCGCGGTGGTTTTCCCAGCTTGGGTCGCTGATGGCGACAACGGCGTCTGGCAGCAGTTGCTTGAGGAAGTCGGCACCGATTTTCAGGGCGCCGGTTCCGCCAACGGCCTGGACGGTCACGACGCGACTCGCGGCCAGCAGTGGCGACTCAGCACCGAACAGCAGCGTTTGCACGGCCTTGTCATACGCCGCGATGCCGTCGATCGGCAGGTAGCCTCGGGCTGCGTGTTGCGCCACGCGAATGGCTTCCGCTTCGGCAACGGCACGCAAGAGTGGAATCTTCCCCTCTTCGTTGCAGTAAACGCCCACGCCAAGGTTGACCTTGGTGGTTCGTGTATCGGCGTTGAATGCTTCGTTGAGGCCCAGGATAGGATCGCGTGGTGCCATTTCGACAGCGGAGAACAGGCTCATTTTGCGGCAGCTCTATGGGGGAAGGGAGGGACGTGTCGCGCTCCAGCCGAATGCACTAGAGCGGTGCACAAACGGGGAGCTAGTATAGAGGCCATCACGGCTGAGGGCGACAGCCGAAACGGCTTTTCGGCCAAGTTTTTAGGTTTATTTGCTGGCCGTTAGTCTTATTGCAACCGTGATCGGAAAGCTCGCGTAGGAGTATTGCCTTGAAACCCGACACATTCGCCACCACTTCTATGGCTATCATGGTTTTTTCCTACCGTCCGCTCTGAATCTTCGCGGGTTGTGGTCTATTTCGTCCTCGACGGGTTTACAGTCTGGGGTGACTACACGAGGTACTTATGTCGGATTTCCAACTCGTCACCCGCTTTGAACCCGCTGGCGATCAGCCAGAAGCCATTCGCCAGATGGTCGAGGGCATCGAAGCCGGCCTGGCCCATCAGACGCTGCTCGGGGTGACCGGTTCGGGCAAGACCTTCAGCATCGCCAACGTGATCGCGCAGATCAACCGGCCCACGCTGGTGCTGGCGCCCAACAAGACCCTGGCCGCGCAGTTGTATGGCGAGTTCAAGGCGTTCTTCCCGAATAACGCGGTGGAATACTTCGTTTCCTACTACGACTACTACCAGCCCGAAGCCTATGTGCCGTCCTCCGATACCTTTATCGAGAAGGACGCGTCGATCAACGACCACATCGAGCAGATGCGGCTGTCGGCGACCAAGGCGCTGCTCGAGCGCAAGGACGCTATCATCGTCACCACGGTGTCGTGCATCTACGGCCTGGGCAGCCCGGAAACCTATTTGAAAATGGTGCTGCACGTTGATCGCGGCGACAAACTCGACCAGCGCGAGTTGCTGCGCCGCCTGACGAGCCTGCAATACACCCGCAATGACATGGACTTTGCCCGCGCGACCTTCCGCGTGCGCGGCGATGTCATCGATATTTACCCGGCGGAATCCGATCTGGAAGCGATCCGCATCGAACTGTTTGACGATGAAGTCGAGAGCCTGTCGGCCTTCGACCCGTTGACCGGCGAGGTAATCCGCAAGCTGCCGCGCTTCACGTTCTATCCGAAAAGCCACTACGTGACCCCGCGCGAAACCCTCATGGGCGCCATCGAGGGCATCAAGACCGAGTTGGCCGAGCGCCTGGAGTACCTGCGGTCCAACAACAAACTGGTGGAAGCCCAGCGCCTGGAGCAGCGCACCCGCTTCGACCTGGAGATGATCCTGGAGCTGGGCTACTGCAACGGTATCGAAAACTACTCGCGCTATCTCTCGGGTCGTGATTCCGGGCAGGCGCCGCCTACACTATTTGATTACTTGCCGGACGACGCGCTGTTGGTGATCGACGAGTCCCACGTCAGCGTGCCGCAGGTCGGCGCGATGTACAAAGGTGACCGCTCGCGTAAAGAGACGTTGGTGGAATACGGTTTCCGTCTGCCGTCGGCGCTGGACAACCGGCCAATGCGTTTTGACGAGTTTGAAAGCATCAGCCCGCAGACGATTTTTGTCTCGGCCACGCCGGGTAATTACGAAGCCGAGCATGCGGGCCGTGTGGTTGAGCAGTTGGTGCGCCCGACGGGTCTCGTCGACCCGCAAATCGAAATCCGGCCCGCGTTGACCCAGGTCGATGACTTGCTCTCGGAGATCGGCAAACGCGTGGCCCTGGAAGAGCGGGTGCTGGTCACCACGCTGACCAAGCGCATGTCTGAAGACCTGACTGACTATCTCGCCGACCACGGCGTGCGCGTGCGCTACCTGCACTCGGACATCGATACGGTAGAGCGCGTGGAGATCATCCGCGACCTTCGCCTGGGCACCTTTGATGTGCTGGTGGGGATCAACCTGCTGCGTGAAGGTCTGGACATGCCGGAAGTGTCGCTGGTGGCGATCCTCGATGCGGACAAGGAGGGTTTCCTGCGTTCCGAACGCTCGCTGATCCAGACCATCGGCCGCGCGGCACGTAACCTCAATGGGCGGGCGATTCTCTACGCGGACCGCATTACCGGCTCCATGGAGCGGGCGATTGGCGAGACCGAGCGCCGCCGCGACAAACAGATTGCCTTTAACCTGGAACATGGCATCACGCCCAAGGGTGTGTTCAAGGACGTTGCCGACATCATGGAAGGCGCCGTGGTACCGGGCTCGCGCAGCAAGAAGCGCAAGGGCATGGCCAAGGCTGCCGAGGAAAGCGCCAAGTACGAGAACGAACTGCGCTCGCCGAGTGAAATCACCAAGCGCATTCGGCAATTGGAAGAGAAGATGTACCAGTTGGCGCGGGACTTGGAGTTTGAAGCGGCGGCGCAGATGCGCGATGAGATTGGCAAGTTGCGTGAGCGGTTGCTGGCTGTTTGATTTGCGTTGACTGACCTGGCCCCATCGCAGGCAAGCCAGCTCTCACATTTTGACCGCGTTAACCGTTCAAGGTGGGAGCTGGCTTGCCTGCGATGGGCATAGGTATCTACACAACTTTCCGCCCGATGCCCGAGCTCGGCTGAGCAGCGGTTGCTCTGGCTTTTGATCTGTTTTTGATTTTGATCTCAGGCGCCCCATCAACCACGCTGGCCGAACGCAGGCTTGAGTCCGTGGGTAACCCGGCAGGACGCCGGGTTAGCCGCACTGGGCCAAGGATGGCCCATTGCGGCGGCCCACGGATTCAAGCCTTCGTTCTGGCACACCGAGCTTAAGCGAGGTGCCGAGTGGTGGGGCGAAGCGTTTTGGGTTACTTTTGGCGCTCTTCCAAAAGTGACTCGCCGTAAGGGCGAAACCCTAAGTAGCCGTTACCGCAGAAATGGATATGTACTCATTCCAACCACACCGCATGGTCAGCCCAGAGGCCGCCATCGCAGGCAAGCCAGCTCTTATCAAACAAAAAATAACTCATTGTTTTTGCTCTTAAAATTTAAGCCGCTTTAACCAGCTGCAATCCAAGTTTGCGTGCCTTGCGTTCCAAGGCGCGCATCTGCCGATCACGGCTTCTTTCT